>JBOHRF010000226.1:0-8324 GCA_050732575.1 Longimicrobiales bacterium | reverse complement strand
GGTGGAGACACTGATTCCCGAACAACTTCCGTCGCACGCACTGACCCGCAACTGGAAAGACCTGGTGCTGGTGAATCCATCGGGTTCGTTCGTGGAAGGAGGTCCGGCGACCGATACTGGATTGACCGGACGCAAGATCATCGTAGACACTTACGGCGGCGCGGCGCGTCATGGTGGCGGCGCATTCAGTGGCAAGGATCCATCCAAAGTAGACCGTTCTGCGGCCTACGCAGCGCGTTGGGCGGCCAAGAACGTGGTGGCCGGTGGACTGGCCGCGCGCTGCGAGATTTGCGTTGCATATGCCATTGGAGTGGCCGAACCGGTTGCCATTGGAGTGGAAACCTTCGGTACGGCGCGCGCCGATGCGCGCACTATCCGCGAGTTCATTCGCTCCAATTTCGATCTCTCACCGCGCGGCATTATTGAGGCACTGGACCTGTTGCGACCGATCTATTCACCCACGGCGGCCTACGGTCACTTTGGCCGTTCGCCGGAAGGGGGTTCATTCCCGTGGGAGGCGATCAAGGTCGCGGCACGCACGGTAGCCCTCGCCTGACCGTGCGCATTCGTCGTCACGTTTCGGCCGGCATGATCGTGTTTTACCGCGATACCGGCCGTTGCCGTTTTCTGCTCGTTCTTTCCCGCCTGACCAAACGGCCACTCTGGGAATTTCCCAAGGGTGGCGTCGATTCTAATGAAACTCTGTTGCAGACCGCGCTGCGCGAGTTGGAGGAAGAAGCAGGGCTGACCGCTGACCTGCTGCGCATGGTACCCGGCTTCGAGTGGAGTGAGAGCTACCGCTTCACGTCGGGTCGTGAAACGGAGCGTACCTTGATTCACAAGAAGGTGACGTACTATCTGGCGGAGTCTACGTCCATCGACGTACGACTCGCGCCCAAGGAAATCAGTGAGCACGCGTGGCTGGAACTGGACGAGGCATTGCGTCGCATAAAATACAAGGAGCGGCGGCGGATGTTGAAGGAGGCCGCACTGGCGGCCGGATGTCAGGACAAGGTGTCAGCGGGCGGCTGATCAGTCAGAGACCAGGTCCTTCAGTCGATAAGCGAGCAACCGGTCGGACAGTGCGAGAGCCTGATCGAAGACGTCGCGCCGGGTTGGACCCGTGAGCGGATGGAGTGGGTCTCGCTGCAGGTGACCCGCCGGTCCCAGGAAAATGAGTTGCCCGAAATACCAACCCTGGTCCTGCCAGCATTGCAGCAACACGCGCCACTGCACTTCGCCCAGACGCAGCGTGCGCACTGGTTCGGTGCGACAGCCTGAAGTGGGTGGGGCCGCTGCAAAGAGGTTGAACTCACCCGTGGCATGCGCCAATTCTCTACCCAAACGCGCGAATCCTTCCCAACCACAACGAACGCACCAGCGGCGCTGAATTGCGCTACGCAACCGAAGCCGGTCCAGCAGTCGTCCTATTCTGGAAGCGAGCTGCACCGATTCGCTGCCACACAATGGACAATGGCGGGTGCGGCAGAGACTGCGGTAGCTGACCGCAACGCCCAGGGCCACGGGTAGTGCGACGACGATGAAGAGGTAGATCGTAAATAGGATCGCCACGGTGCTGCGCTCGTTCTCGAATAATTCCGGCCTCCGCCTCTCAGGACGAGGCAACAAGCATACCAAGTGACGGGTGCCGAGTGACGCGTGTTAAAGCATGTTGGCTGGCCGTCTCGCCCGTGTCAGCGCCGCGGGCACGACGTATTATTTCCACGTTGGATGAACTGCTTTTTCGTTGCGCGGATATCGGATTCGTGTGACTCGTAACGCGTCACTTGTGACGCATCAGTAGGGGACCGATTCCGTGCGCTTCGTTGTAGTGCGCGCGCGCAAATAGGATCATGGTCCGTGCGACGTCGCGGTCACGCCAACCGGTGAGCCGCGTCTGAGCGCCTTCCCGTTCCTTGTAAATGGCGAAGAAATGTTCTACCTCGCGCAGGAAATGTCTGGGCACAGCTGCGGGTACTCAACGTGGAGCGCTCACGCATGGGCACCTTTGCGGGAGTCGCGAAAGGCGGCACATTGTCAGCCATGTCGAAGGCAACAATACCGTGCTCGTTCTGCGGCACGCTGAACCGCATCGATCTGGAGCTGTTGGCCAGTGGACCGAAGTGCGCTCAATGCGCCCGACCCTTTGCGCTGGACCGCCCACTCAAGCTGGCGGATGCCGATTTCGATCGCGTCGTGGCCGATGCGGGCGTACCGCTGCTGGTGGATTTCTACGCCGACTGGTGCGGACCGTGTAAGGTGATGGCGCCCATCCTCGACGATATAGCGCGAGCCCGCCAGGGTTCGCTGCTGGTGGCAAAGGTGGATACGGACCGCAACCCAGCCACCTCGGCCGGTCACGTCATTCGCGGGATCCCGACCCTCGTTCTGTTCCGGAGTGGCCGCGAAGCTGGCCGTCAGGTCGGCGCCGCACCGCGGGCCGTCATCGAATCCCTGATTGATGGGCCTGGCGGCAGTATCAAAACGTGATAGAAACTGACCGAACTCCTGAAATCTTTGCGTAATTCTGCGTCACGCGCCGAGGCGGGCCGAATGCGGATCTAGTTGATTTGTAATGTCTTGTGAGATCGGTCAAGGAATGGACCCGAACCTGCTTATCCATCCGGGCGTAGTCAAAATAGAGCACCGCAGCGAGCGGGAACTCCGGGGAGAGCGCTGCGGTAAGGCGGGCGGTCGTCGTTTTCGATGGCCGCCTCGTCTTTTTGGGGTCTATTGTTGGCCGCCGCGCCGTATCCCATCCAGATTCTCGAGCCATCACAAAACTGTGTCCACCTGATGCGGTGACATCAATGGCAAGGAAGCTTGGAGTGCGACGTCGCGCAGCGCGACTGCTGATCGCCTGGGTGGTTGGCGCGGTGCCATGTGTGGCTGCCGCGCAGAACGTATCCGTTCGCGACACCGGGCTGGTGCGCGCGCGCGTGCAGCGCGCGGAGCCGCTCGGTTTGGTGTGGCCACGAGTGCACCCGCAGCAAACTCCGGGTCAGGTGGGCGGCCAAAGTCTGAATCCGGATATAAGCGTCATTGGCGAATTTCTGGCCGACCTCTCAACGGGCGAGCCCAAAACGACCACGGAAGGTGAGCGTTTCGAGGTGCGTGAGGTCGAGCTGGCGATTCAGTCTGTGGTGGATCCCTTTTTCCGCGCGGATTTCTTCCTGGGTTTGCATCCAGACGGAATCGAGATCGAAGAGGCGTTCCTCACCGCGCTCGTGCTGCCGGGTGGCTTACAGGCCCGCCTGGGGCGTTTTCGTGTTCCGCTCGGCAAAGTCAACCTGATTCATCGACCCGAGCAGATCACGGTCGACTACCCGTGGGTGCTGCGCCACTTCTTCGGTGATGAAGGACTCGTCTCCAATGGCGTCACGCTGTCCAGGATCTTTGCGCCATTCGGTTTCTTCCAGGAGATCCTGGTGTACGGCATCAGCAGTCTCGGGCGCCACGAGCACGAACACGAGGAAGCGTTGGACGAGGAAGAAGTCATCGAAGTCATCAACGCGGGCCGTCTGCGCAATCAGATCGCGGTAGGAGCCCAGTTGCGCAACTTCTGGGATTTGTCGTCGGCGGCCAATCTGGAATTGGGCTTTTCCGCGGTAACCGGCAGAGTGCGTGAGTTGGACTCCGAGTGCCTTCCAGGAGGCCCCTGTCCGCCTGTAATAGTGAGAGAGGTCTTCGAAGATCAAAGTTATTACGGACCCTACCTGACGCTGCGGTGGCGACCGCTGCGACAAGGCCTGCACCGGTCATTGATCTGGAACAACGAACTACTGGTCAATGTGGGTCACGATGCCAACCGCTTGGGTGTCTTTAGTCAGGCGCAGTGGCAGCTGAGCCGCCGTACGTACATTGGTGCGCGCTTCGATGCGGTGGAAATTCTGGATGAGGAATTCCCCGATCTGGTGGTGGAGGATTGGTTCTCTGCGGTTTCTGGCTATTTCACGTTTTTTCCAAGCGAGTTCAGCCGTTTCAAGCTTGCCCTGGAACGAACCTTCGGGGCCGGTCCGCTGGCGCAACAATGGCGAGCCGTACTGCAGACCACATTCGCCATAGGTCCACATCGGCCGCACGCGTTTTAGGAACTCGATGGTGGGGCTCCGGTAAGAAGGGGTCGGGAGGTGTAAATGTTTGACTTGAAACTGTTTACTATCGTATTCGCGCTGGCCGCTGGGGGTCCGGCTGGCGCGCCTCTGAAAGTCGTTACCACGACCACGGATCTGGCCGCGCTTGCACGCGAGATCGGTGGCGCGCGAATCACCGTCAAGGCCTTGGCCGCAGGAACTCAGGATCCGCATTTCGTTGAACCAAAGCCGAGCCTGATTCTGGATTTGCGCAACGCTGATGTTTTTGCGCAGGTAGGATTGGGACTGGAGGTTGGGTGGGCGCCATTGCTGCTCGACCAGGCCCGCAACGTCCATATTCGGCCGGGCGGCAAAGGTCATCTCGATCTGTCTGCCGCAGCCTCCATCCTGGACATCCCGCAAACGCGCGTAACCCGAGCCGAGGGCGACATTCATCCCTACGGCAATCCGCACTACTGGCTGGGCCCGGAGAACGGGAAAAAGATGGCCGGCATGTTTGCCCAGAAGTTTAGTGAGCTGGATGCGGCGGGTGCTGCGGAATACGCCAAAGCATTGAGCGCATTCGAGGCCAAAATAGACGCCGCGATCGCCGGCTGGCGCCGTTTGCTGGATCCGGTCGCAGATGCAAAGGTGGTCGCTTATCACAACTCGTGGAAATATTTCCTCAGCTTTGCCGGGCTGGATATCGCCGGGTACATCGAACCCAAGCCGGGTATCCCGCCCAGCCCGACTCATCTTGCGCAGCTGATTGCTGACATGAAGCGCCAAAACGTGAAGGTCGTGATCGTGGATCCGTTCTACGATGCGAAGGTGCCCCGCTTCGTGGCTGAGCAGGCGGGTGCACGGCTTCTTATCCTGCCATCGTCTGTGGGCGCTGTGCGTGGCGTGGACGACTACCTGAGTTTGCTGGATCACAACATTCGTGCGCTGAGGCAGGCGCTTGGCGACTGAGAACCCGTCGGTCATCATGTTTTCGGAGGTAACCCTGGGATACGGTTCGCGCAACGTACTCTCAGGGTTGACCTTTTCCATCCATGCGGGAGACCGCCTCGGGCTGGTGGGGCCCAATGGCTCGGGCAAGACCACGATCCTACGCGCGATCCTGGGCACGCTGCTGCCGCAAAGCGGCAAAGTCACGCGCGCGGCCACCCTGCGCTTCGGGTACGTGCCGCAGCGCTCCGCACTCGATTATGGCTGGCCGCTGGATGCTGAGACTGTCGTGGCCATGGGCGCGTACGACCGCATTGGTTTGCTGCGGCGACCCGGGGCAGCGGACCGGGCCAACGCACGAGAGGCCCTGGCTCAAGTGGGACTGGCGGATTTGGCGGAACGCCGTTTTGCTGCGCTTTCCGGTGGCCAGAAGCAGCGCGTGCTGATTGCCCGTGCCCTGGTCGGACGGCCCAGCGTGCTGGTGCTGGACGAACCGACCGATGGAATGGACCTGGTCAGCACCGCCTCTATCCTGGAACTGGTGCGTGGGCTGCACGAACGGGATGGCCTCACCGTGATCGTGGTCAGCCACCAGTTGAACGAGGTAGCCAATTACGTGCAGCGGCTGGCACTGGTGACCGACAAGAAGTTCCAGATTGGCGCTACCGAGCGAATCCTGACCGAAGCCAACCTGTCCGATCTTTACGGCATCGCAGTAGAAGTCGATGAAGTGGCCGGCAAGCGCTTGATCTTTGCCGGCAATGCTGGAAGCGCAGGCCGGAGCACCCAGCCCTAACGTGTTCGAGGTGCTCTGGCTGTTCCGCGAAGCCCTCTTCGGCACCCTCCTGATCGCATTGGGGTGCTCCGTCCTGGGTGTCTACGTGGTGCTGCGCCGCATTGTGTTCGTAGGGGCTGCACTGGCCCAGATCTCCTCAGCAGGGATAGCCCTGGCTGGATTGCTCAGTTCGCTAGGCATTGCGTTGGGCGCCTTGACCGGCGAGCTGACCCTGTCGTTTCTGGCCACTCTGGGCGGCGTGGTTTTTTTCACGGTGTCGGGCGGCAGGACACGAGTGCCACCCGATGCGTCACTCGGATTGGCCTATGTGGTGGCCGGTGGAATCGCCGTCCTCATGATCGCCAAAACGGCGGGCGCGGACGTACACGACCTGTTCATCCAGGGCAATATCCTGGGCGTGACGCTGCGGGACACGATCACACTCGCGATCGTGGTCGGACCGGTTCTGCTCTTGCACCTTTTGCTCTACAAGGAGTTTCTGTTCGTGTCGTTCGACCCCGAGATGGCGCATACACTGGGCTACGCAACAGACCGCTGGACCCTGGTCCTGTATCTAACCATCGGCATCATGATCGCGGTTGCCATGCACTCCGCGGGCGTCCTCCTGGTCTTCAACTTCCTGGTCACGCCGGCCGTCACCGGCCTGCTGCTCGGCCGTAACATGCGCGCTGTTTTTGCCTGGGCAGTGGTGAGCAGCTTACTGGCCGCGCTTACCGGATTTGCGCTTTCCATCCCGTTCGATCTACCGACTGGACCGGCCATCGTTGCCGTCTCCGGCTTACTGGCAGGCATTGCCTGGGTCATTCATTCCCGGCGAGGTGACGCCTGAAGTGGTGGTGGGTCGGGCTGCCCCTGGCCGCGTGCACTGGTGATCTAACGGCGCAACAGCTGGAAGCCCGACTGGGTGTGCTGGTCTCCACTCCGTTGGTGCGTGATTTGGGTGCAACAACGCTATTGATGCAGCGCTTACCGGCCGATTATCGAGGTCCCATCTCACTCGAGCTGGCGCCCGCGCCTGTAGCCACGGTGGGCCTGGTGCACGGCGTGGCGACGCGCACGAGCCTCGAGCTCATGGGCAGCGTTGCCGTTTCCCGGTTGAACGCGCATTCGCAAGACGACAAATGGCGAACGCAGGACGTGAGCCTGGCGGCGTTAAGTGCGAGTGTGCGCTACGAATACTGGACCCACGTCAATCTGCACGGCGGCATCGGACTCACCCGCTTCTTCTCGGAGTCAACCGGTATTTTCAACGAGGGGAGCGATGTGTTGCCCCTGCTCGAGCTGGGTGTCTCGATCGGCCTGTTACTGGGTGCGCTGCCCGTGCGCGTCGGCGCCCGCTTACAGACGCATACCTTCGGCACACCCACGCTGCGCCGCGCAGGCGCAACGAATGGCCGCGTCGGTCGCTTGCTGATCCAGGTAGGCATTGGTGGGTAACGCGCGTTGGGGGTCGGGATTGGTCTGCTTGTTGTCGCTCGCCGCATGCGAGTCGGCAACGGTGCCCGAGCGCGACCGCTTCGAGGTATATGATTTCCGTCTGCCCATCGATCAGGATTCACTCGTGCTGCGCTGGCCCAACGCCGCGCACATTCGCGTCTTCCTCAACACCACAACCTCGCCCGACCTGACAGCTGCGCTGCGCGATGCGTTCCGAATGGGCAGCGTGGTCTGGGAAGATGCCGCGTTGTACAGTGATTTCCGTTTTCTTCAAGTCAGCAGTGCTGAACAAGCAGACGTCATTGTGACCTGGTCAAGCGCCATACTGCCGGTGGAGACTGCCGCTTGCCCGCCTAGCGGCGGCGTTGCGTTCACGACTTTGTGCGTAAACCCGCAACGCGATCGACTGGTCCCCTTTCCGTTGCGCGGCAGCGCCATGCCCAGCAGCGTTCGTTTCCTGGTCACGATTCGCGAAACAGTGGGCGGCGATGTAGCGCGCGTGCGCTCCCTGATCGCGCATGAGTTGGGCCATGTGCTCGGCATTGCGCAACATTCGCCCAACCAGGAGGATCTCATGTTCAGTGATCCGCTGGTGCGTGACGAACCAAATACGCGCGACCGGGCAACGGTCCAACTGCTCTATCAGACGCGTCCCGAGATCAGGCCCTGAGCCGAAAACCGTAAGAAAAACCGTAAGAAAAACCGTAAGAAGAACCGTAAGGAAAACCGTAAGAGAGACCGTTAGGCAAAACGCAAGCAGCCCGCGCCAGAGCGTGAGAGAGTAAGCGAGCGGGAAGTGCGGTATGCAAGGCATGTGCGGTTGTCAATTGCAGCGTCAAATGGATTGACCGAGACGTCGGCGTGCGCTAAATTCTCGCTTCGTCAGACGTACCGAGGGGTCCATTTTTGGGCCGACAATATCTATCTTTGGGGCCGACTCCCGAGCAGGACGTCACGCCCCCCGCGGGAAGGCGAAGAGCAAGGGGAGGTCGCCAGTCGTGGATCGACTGGGCTCCAAAAAATACCCTTCGGTACGTCGCAGTTCATGACGCGGCTCGCAAGCACAG
>JBOHRF010000225.1:0-8397 GCA_050732575.1 Longimicrobiales bacterium | reverse complement strand
CAGGGAACTGGCGGCACTGGCCGTGCGCACACCGGGCACACGCGCCAATCGCTCAGGCAGTTGTTGATAGAACGTCGTGACCTGAGCATTGGGCACCCGCTCGCGCGACGGTGTGATCGACATCAACAGCAGCCCATCCGTATGGAAGCCCGCTGGCTGTGCTTGTACGCGGGCAAAGCTCCGCCCGACCAGCGCGGCCATGGTGACCAGCACAAAGGCCAGGGCGATTTCGCCCGCCACCAATGCCGCGCGCGTGCGCTGGCCTCGACGATCGAGCGTGCTACGCAGCGCAGCCGAATGGAACATGCGCGGCGAACTCGACCGCGCCGACAGCCAGGCCGGCACGATACCAAAGAGCAGTACGACGAGCAGAGCAATACTGGCGGCAAACAACAAAACTAGGAGGTCGATTGTGGCACGATCGGCAAACGGCAGCTCGCCCGGGTAAAGTGCAATGAGTGCGGCCCGTAGCACTCGTGCCAGCAGGACCCCACTGAACAAGCCGGCAGCACTGAGCAACAATGCCTCGATGGTAAACTGGCGGATCACGGCCCAGCGACCGGCGCCCAGCGCGCTGCGCACGGCAATCTCGGACTGGCGCATCGCCCCGCGCGCCAACTGCAGACCGGCCAGATTCGCGCACGCAATCAACAGCAGCGCCAGGATAGCAACAAACAGCGCAAGTATCGGCTGTTTGGCATCGGCCACCATCACTTCACGAAGCGCACGCGCGGACATGACATGTTGCTTTTCATCGGCGGATGTACCACGAGCCACACCCTGCTGGAAGATGCTCGTCAATTCCGCGCGCACGGATTCCATGGTAGCGCGTGGTCGCAAACGAGCTACCATCTCGGTCACGTGAATGGTGCGATCGTACATGCGATCCGGCAGCCGGGCAAACGGCGTCCAGAGTTGCGCCGCACTGGTAGGAAAGGCGAAAGCCCGCGGCATCACTCCTATGATCGTGTGCGCCTGGCCGTCCAGGGTGAGCGTTTGCCCTAGAACGCCGCGCTCGCCATGGAACACGCGTCGCCAGTAGCCATCGCTCAGCACAACGACGTTGTTGGCCGTCAGATTGTCGTCCGCTGTCGTGGGCAGTCGGCCCAACGCCGGTGCCACATTGAGTGCTGCGAATGCGCCCGCGCTCAGGGCCGCGCCGTACACGCGCATGCTTTCCTCCCGCTGGCGGACTTGCGGGGCAATTCCGAAGTAGATCCCGCTGGCCGCCAGCGTTTGAGCATGCGCACCAATCTCCTGTGCCAACGGAAGCGACAAGCCGTAGTCCAACTCACCAGTCGCCGGCTGCGCTTCCGTGATGTGGACTAGCCGGTCATGCTCCGGGAAGGGTAAGGGTCGCAGCAGAAGTGCATGTACGATGCTGAAGATGGCCGTACTGGCGCCCATACCGAGCGATAAGGTGGCAAGCGCCGTCAGCGAGAAAAAAGGTGCCCGGCCCAGCACACGCAGCGCATAGCGAAGGTCCTGAAGCACTGCATCCATAATACCCCTCCGTCTTCGATCGCGGTCACGTCCTCGCCGAATGGCAACACACGCCGATGCCACTCGCTCGTAGTCTCCAAACGCCGCCTGTGCCTGCCGTCGTGCTTCCCCGGCCGACCATCCTGCCGCCCTCAATTCTTGCACCCGCAACTCGATGTGCGCGCGTAGCTCACGCTCCACCTCCTCCGCCTGCGCGCCGCGGCCCGCCGTGATTCGCAGGATCCGCTTCACGCCAGGCTGATCCCCAGCGCAGCACTCACCGCCGTCACGTGACTGCGCCATTGTGCCGTCTGTCGCCGCAGCTCGCGCCGACCTTCGGCCGTCAGATGGTAAAACTTCGCTTCGCGATTGGTATCCGTGACGCCCCATTCTTCCGCCAGCAGACCACGGCGCTCCAGGCGATGCAACGCCGGATACAGCACACCTTCCTGGATGTGCAGATGTTCACCAGTGGAATCACGGATCCAGCGCCCTATCGCATACCCATGCAACGCTCCCGGACTCAATGCCTTCAGGATCAACAAATCCAGCGTCCCCACGAACAGATCGCTCCCCGCCATTCGCACTCCCTCTCATCCGTTCTTCTGTCGCGTTCGGTTACGTTCCTTCCGTTACTTCTTTCTTCTCTTCCGAAAGTTCTACGGCCTACACCTAGTTGGACAAGGTATACTCGAGAATCGTTGTATGGGTGGCAAGAGGTGGCGACGGCACGGAGGGCGTGCGGCGGTTCAGTGGGGGGGAGAGGTTGCGGACGACAGTTGCTTTTCCAACAATCTGGCCGAATCGGCTATGAAACCACGCTCTGACAATTACCCCATGCGGCAAAACGGGTGAAAAGCGAATGTTGCCGGCCGTTCACCCTAAAAACGCAAGAAAGCAACTGTCGTCCGCGCGTTTTTTACGAGCGATCCTGCTCGGGCCGGTCGGGCTTGTCGCCCACGAAGATGTTGAGCAGCGCACTGGTGATGCCAATGACAATGGCGCCCAGCAACGCGGAAGCGAAGCCATCCACCTGGAAGTTGAGTCCCAGTGAACCGGCCAGCCTGCTGGTGAGCAACAGCATGATGGCATTGAGCACGAACACGAACAGACCGAGCGTGACCACCATGAGCGGGCAGGTCAGCAGGAAAAGGATGGGCCGCACAATCGCGTTGAGGAAGCCAAAAACCAGGGCCACGCCCAGCAGTCCAGGCCAGGATCCCGAGTACCGGAGGCCGGGCACGAGTCGCAGTGCCACCCAGAGCGCAGCGGCAGTTACGAGCAGTCGAAGCAGAAAGTGCATGGTCTAATATTGCGAGGTGCGGTGCATGACGGGAAGGCGTGACGGGCGTGACGGGCGTGACGGGCGTGACGGGCGTATCGGGCGTATCGGGCGTATCGGGCGTATCGGGAACGAACCATCAAATTTGAATTTGCGAAACGCAACCCCGACACGCCCGACACGCCCGACACGCCCGACACGCCCGCTACTTCCCGTCAGCGGGCTTTCCAGGCTTGCAGCATGGCCGTTTCCTGTTCGGCCGTGAGCACGTAGCGCGGCTGATCGCGAATGGGTTGGGGCACGTCAGGCGACAGTCGCCAATCCGCAGTATCCCTGGCCGTGACTGCCAGTGGCCGGTATTTCAGTCCGGCTGCGAGTGCTCTGCGATTGCTGATTTGCATGTGCCCACGGTTGTCGCCTTCCGCCATGATCCAGGGCACGGCATAGGAGAGTCCGATGGGCTCACCGCTTTGCGTTCTGCGCCAGGGGTACTTCTTGAGCCATTCGTAATCTTCGATCCAGGTCCAGCTGAGGGGCACGGGGGTGATGGCACCCAGGCCGTATACGAATTCCTCCATGGTCTGTTTGCGGCCTGGTCCCACGACGTTGAACGTGCCGTTGGTGCCGTTCTCGAGCAAAAGGATCATCCATTCGGCCAGATCGCGCACATCGACGTACTGGACGGGATCCGTTTTCTTGCCCGGCACCATGATCTCACCACCGCGTGCAACGCGCACAGGCCAATAGGTCCAGCGGTCCGAGGTGTCGCCGGGCCCCACGATGTAACCAGGCCGAATGATGATGGCGTTGTCACCGAACCCGGCGCGCACCTCGTTCTCGCTGAGTGCTTTCATGACGCCGTACGAGGGTTGTTCGCGAGGCGGTTCGTCTTTCAGCACGATGGGGCCATTTTCCGGGATGTCCACCGTGTGGTAAGGCAGGAAGACGCCCGTGGAAGAGACGTATTGATATCGGCCGACCGATCCTTTCAGTGCCTTGACCGCATCACGCGTCCAGGGCAGCTGTTGGCCCGATGTTTCGATCACCACGTCCCAGGTTTTGCCTTTCAGATTGTCGTAGCCCGTAGCGGTTGCGCGGTCGCCCTGGATGGCCTCCACATTCTTGTAGTCGCTCTCGAACAGGCTGGGCTCGCGCCGTCCCCGGTTCAACATCGAAATTGAATGACCCCGCTGGCTGGCCACGTGAACCAGGTGCGGACCGATGTAGCCGGTGCCGCCCAGGATCAGAATCCGCAGGGGCGCGCCCGTGCGCGGCGGCAGAAGGTGTGCGTACGCGTGCCGCCCGAGACCGGAAAGGCTCAGCAGACCGCCCGTCGCGGCCACATCCTGAAGGAAACGGCGTCGAGTCCTCATTCGGCATCCACTGTGATTGGGGTGTTGCAATGTGCAGCGCAGGCTCGCCCTGCGGGAGTGGGTGGGGCTGGATGACGCGGCCGGCGGGCTGGAATGACACGTGCGCACCGAAAGGGTGCGGCAGTGCCCCGACCTCAGCCAGATCAAGAGGAGATGCGGCAGGCATGACGACCCGGATTGTTGCAGCCAGTGCCCTGCTGCTAGTCGCGGCGTGTGCGACTGCGTCCCCAGGCAGCACCAGCACGGTCGACATCGTGATCGAAAACAACCTGATACCACCGGGTACCGTGACCATCTACCTCGTGCCCCGCGGTGGCATCGAACGTCTGCTGGGCACGGTCACGTCATCGGGCCGCCGCAGCCTGCAGTACCGCGGTCTGCCACCGGTCGGTGAACACCGGTTGTTCGCACGCACAATCAGCGGGCAAACCATTTCCTCCAACACGTTCGTCATGGATGGCGTGCTTGCCCTGGAATGGTCGCTGGCCTCCAACTTCGTGCGTATCACCGAGACGCGGATGAATCGGATGAACCGGGATGAACCGGATGAACCGGGACCACCGGATGAAGCGGGATGAACGGGTGAAGCGGGATGAACCGGGTGAAGCGGCCCTACACATTCGGTTGGACCGGGTAGTGGTGCAGGAAACAACGTGTGTCGCAATCCTGGCCAGCCTCTACGGCAACGCCTCTGAATGCTCCCGCACTGCATTGCTCGTTCAACCTGCTTCATCCGCTTCACCCCGCTTCACCGGTTTCAATCCGAAGCATCCGATTCATCCGTTTCAATCCGGCGTTAATCCGATTCACGTGGCCACTCACACCCAGGCTCTTCAGCCGACCACACGAACGGTCTAGCATTCACCACTTCAGCACATCTACGGAGTTGAGCCATGGTCCGCGTTTGTTTCCTGGCCTTCTTGTTTGCCGGTTCGGTTCACGCGCAGCAGCGGTCACCCATGGCCCCGGCAGATGCGCCCTCACAGTTGCGCATTGCGGCGCGCGGGGAGCCGGGTCAGGCCCTGAGAATCACCGGGTTGGTGGTCGATGCCGATGGGGCGCCGGTGCGCAATGCATCGCTGTATGTCTATCAGACGGACGCGCGCGGCTACTACACAACGGATGCCATGAATTCGGATCGTCAGGCGCGCATCCACGGCTGGCTCCGCGCGGACCGAAACGGCCGCTTTGAGATAGCAACCATCCGGCCGGGATCTTATCCATCGGCGCAGGCGCCCCAGCATGTGCATTTTGTGGTCAATGCCACGGGATTCACGCAACGCATTTTCGAGATTGTTTTCGATGATGATCCGTTCGTCAACGAGCGCGTTCGGACGGAGGCGGCCCGGGCAAACAGCGTATTCTCGATTTGCCGGCCCGAGCGAGAAGACCAGGGCCAGCACTGCACGGAGCGGGTCGTCTTGACGCGCGCCTCAGGCCGGTAACTGGGCTTGCGCAGCGGCCGGGTGGGGTCATTGCAGCCCCACCGCACGACCTTTGACCGCATGACTCTGATGCCCTAGGTCGGCTGCCGGCGCGGGGTTATCAAATCGGCATCAATCTGCTCCACTCTTGACCCTTCTCTACACGCGCGCCTACCTTCGCCATGTGAGCGAATACGGCGGTAGGACCTCTGTCCCGGAATCTGGTTTCGCTCGCTCGAGTACCCCCCGCCGGGCGAGGCCGCGCCCGAACGCGTTGCCCGTGCTCCCGTGCTTCCCTGACAGGCTGCAGGCCCGTTCGCGCGACCGCGGCTTTACGCTGGTCGAAGTATTGATCGTGCTCACCTTGCTCGGACTCGCTTCGGCGCTGGTCGCGCCGCGGCTGATCGAGCCCAGGGCTGATCGTGAATCGGCTCCGCAAGGCGTGATCGACGCGGCGCGCCGCATTGCCATCCATCGAGCCCAGGCCGTTACGCTCCTGATCGACGGGGACGGCCGCTGGCTGGTCGAGGCAGAAGACGCGGGGGTAGCGACGCGCCTGCGCACCGGGACGGTCGCGTGGCCGCATGCGCTGCCGGTCCGAATGCAAATTTCAGCGCTCGGAGTTTGTCTTCTTGAAGCGAGCCACGGGACTTCACCTTCCCTCGCCATCGACGCCGTACGCTGTCGTCTTCCTGCACCCTGACGGTTGCTCGTGACTTTGCTCGAATCGCTCGTTGCGGTGGTAATCCTGGGCCTGGTGGCCGTGGGTTTCCTGGGCGTCTTTCAGCAGACCGCCCGGTCGACGTATAGCGCGCATGAGTGGGTGCAGGCCGTGGGCCTGGCGGAAACCACCATGGAGCAAACCAAGCTTGGCACCGGTACCTCGAGCACGTTCGTGGATTCGCTTCCCGCCGGTTTTGCGCGTCGGATCGACGTGCAGCCGTGGCCGGTGGTGCGCGGCATCGAGCGGGTCACGGTCACCATCACGCTGCCGGGCGGCGGCACCTTTGCCCTGCAACGACTGGTGCGCGCGCCATGATGCGCAGGCCGGGATTCACGCTCTTCGAGCTGCTGGTTGCCATGGTGCTGGTCAGCGTGGTGGCGCTGCTGACCTACGGCACGGCCCGCGCCGGCATCGACACCAACGAGCGACTGGAACAGCATCGCACTGAAGTTGAAGCGCAAGCCATCGTACGGGCGCTGCTGCTCGATGCGCTACGTCATCCCACGGAGGGCGGTGGCGCGGCCATGAACGATTTGCTCTTTACCATTGATGATGCCGTCACGCGGGACGGGTTGCCCAGCGATGGTGTGCACTTCCTTTCGCGCGGCATCACGTCGCCACTGGGTACATCCGCACCGTGGTCGGTATCGCTCACGCCCTCGGATGGCGGCCTGCGGTTGCTGGCGCTTCCGGGCCAGGTCGGGCCCGCGCCCATTGACGTGCTGCTGCCCAGGGCGCGCGGACTGAACGTGCATGTGCTCTCCCGCACCGCGGACTCCACTTGGCTCGAGCGCTGGGACGTGCCCGGACGGGTGCCCGCCGCCGTGAGTCTGGAGTTCCTGTCGGAACGAGGCTCGCCCGTCGCGCCGCCACTGGTCGTGCATTCGGCACTGGAAATCGTGCGATGAGTCGACGACCGGGTGTGGCCTTGATGCTCGTGCTCTGGCTCATCGTCGTGTTGGGCACCATCGGTTCGGGCGTGGTTCTCTCCACCCGTTCGACCGTAACGCTGACCGCCAATTATCGCGCGCGGGTAGTGGCTCGCTATGCGGCGGAGAGCGGCAACGCAGTAGCGCGCGCCGCGCTCGAGGATAGCCTGGGCAGGATCACGGATGGGGAAGCGCGCAGGCGTTACCTGAACCAGCTCGAGCGTGCGCTGCCGGGCGCTGACCGCATGGCGCTCGGTGATGCGCAGTTTGCGATTGCGTTGATCGACGTGGGCTCGCGCGTGGATGTGAACAGGGCCGGTGCGGCTGCACTGACCACGTTGTTCTCGTATTTCACTGATGCCATCGAGGCCGAGCGTGTGGCACGGCTGATTCGCGCGTTCATTGATGGGGGCATGGATCAGGGCTCCATGCCCATAACCAGGGAAACGCCTACGCTGCAGGCCGCTCGACCGTTGCGTAGCCTGGATGAGCTGCTGCGCATTCCGGGCGTGCCCCGTGAGTTGGCCGAGCGCGCGGCCGCCTTCCTGACCGTGGATGGCGATGGCACCATCAATCGTGCAACCGCATCGGACACCGTGCTGGCCGCGGCTGGCGGCGAACTGCGCGACGAACCTTCACGCATCGTGATAGTCAGTCGCGGCTGGCTGGACGGTCATCCCCTGACGCACGAAATCCAGGCCGTGTATGCCGTGGTAGCAAACGAGCTGACGCTGGTCAGCTGGCGGGAACGAGACTTGTGAGCGCGATGGGATTTCGGTTGGGCCGACGGGCCCACGTCATCGGCGTAGAACTTTCGCCCGATCGCGCGCACGCGGTGGTGCTCGACGCCTGGCCAGGCCGTGCTCGAAAGACGTTCGCCACCGATTGGGATCCCACGCGCCCCGCCGAGTTGGTTGCGCAGTTGATGCAACAGCTCGGTCCCACGCGCAGAATCGCGCTCAGTGTGGGCTTCGGCTTCTTGTACCTGAAGCACGTGAAGCTGCCTCCCGTACCAGCGGCCGAACGCCGGCGCATGATTGCCCTGGAGCCGGATCGCTTTTTCCCCGTTCAGGATCAGGCGCTGGTCGTGGCACTGGCGCCGGAGACCAACGTCGCTTTTGCCGCTGACGCCGAGCAAATCCAGCAATGGATCGCCGCGTTTGAACGGTGGGGCGCCGTGGAG
>JBOHRF010000224.1:0-8476 GCA_050732575.1 Longimicrobiales bacterium | reverse complement strand
ACCTGGTAGTGCGCAGTGACAGCTCCATGGCCGGTTACGCCGCTACCATCCTCACGGAGAGCGCAGGCCTGATGGGTCACCGCCAGATCGTGGGCATGGCCAGCAACGGCGCTGCGCTGGGCGTGGAACGACTGGTTGCCAATTGGCTCGCGCGGTTCGAGCACGAAGGTGCTACCATTGTGGGCATCGATCTGACGGACAGCAAGCTGGCCGACCTGGTGCGCGCCAATATTGGCGTGGACGCACAACGCACAGCCGCCAAGGTGCACTCGGCACAGGAAACCCGCGATCAGCTGGCGCAACCGCAGTCCGTGGAACTGATCGCCGCCGCGGTCACCGAAACCATCGCCGTGACCAACGGTCAGCATGCGCCCATTTCCGATGATGGCAAGATTTGCCCGGATTGCGCTGAGACCATCAAGACCGCGGCCATCAAGTGCCGCTACTGCGGGTATCGCTTTACCTGACCAGCGTGTAAAACCTACGAAAGGTGTGTGACGATGAGATTGCGGCGCGCAATACTACTCGCAGCAACGTTCTGCGCGATCGCGCTGTTGGATGCGCGAGCGCAAGCACCGCGCGTTTCGGCTCATCCTGATTCCGCCCGGCTGATCACATCCGACATCATGCTGTTCTGGCGACTCCTCGACCAGACAGCAGCCGAGAGCCTGGCCGTCGTGTTTGACCGCGAGTACCTGCGCAACGGCTCGGATGGGCTGCGCGATTTCATTCCCGGACGCATCCTGGGAGGTCCGCAGCTGGCCCAGATGGTAATCAACCGGCGGGCTCGCTACGATTCTGCGCGGAGCGCAACTCTGCGCGTTGCCGAGGCGGAACGCGAGATTCGAAACGTGTTTCGCCGCCTCAAAGAGTTGTATCCCGCCGCCGTATTCCCGGACGTCTATTTCGTGATTGGACGCTTGAACTCGGGGGGTACGGTCTCGAGTCGTGGCCTTCTGATTGGCGCCGAGATGTATCGCGACCCGGCCGCGTATTCGACCATCGTTGCCCATGAGCTGATCCACTATCAACAGCCTCCGGGTGGACAGGCTGCTCGTACGTTGTTGGGGGCATCATACCGGGAGGGCAGTGCCGATTTCATTGCTCAGCTGATTGCGACCGGTGACATCAATGCGCAGGCCCAGGCCTATGGCCGCGAGCACGAGCGCGCGTTGTGGGACGAGTTCAAGCTGCGCCTGGATTCGGTCAGCACCGGCTGGCTTTACGGCAACCCACCACCCGGCCGGCCCTCAGATCTGGGCTACTTCATTGGCTATCGAATTGCCGAAGCCTACTACGACCGAGCGGCGGACAAGGCGCAAGCCGTTCGTGACATCATCATGATGACGGACTACAAGCGCATGCTCGAGCAAAGCGGATACAACGGCCAGGGTCCGCCGGCCCGAAAATGATCCATCGATCCACGATCTGACCGTGAGAATCACTCCTCGCGCAACGCCGTTATGGCATTGACGCGCAGTGCTTCCCGCGCAGGCAGGTAGCAGGACAGCGCGCCCGCACTCAGCAACAAGGCACCTACACCCAGATAGGTTGGCACATCGAGCGCGGTCACACCAAAGAGCAGGCTGGTCATGAAGCGGGACAGCAGGAGCGCGCCACCCACGCCCAGCACCAAACCGATCAACACGGGTCGCATGCCCTGCAGCAGTATCAGGCGCAGCACACTACCGGCGCTCGCGCCCAGGGCCATGCGCAGCCCCATCTCCGAGCGCCGCCGCGATACTGTGTAAGCCAGTACGCCATACACACCGGCCAAAGCGAGCAGCAAGGCCAGCGCCGCCAGGGCACCGAGAAGGAGCATGGTGAAGCGGCGTGCGGCTACGGACTCACCCACCATGTCGCCCAGGCTCTGCACGCTCGAGAGCGGCAAGGTCGGATCCAGCTCATCCAGCAGTGAACGTAATCTCGGCACCAGCACGGAGGTGGGCGCCGTGCTGTGAATCACGAAGTTCACGATCGGTGAGCTGGCGCCGTAATAAGGAAGATAGACCGCCAGTGAGGGATCGTCGGTGAGCGACCAATCGCGCATGTCGCCGACCACACCAATCACTTCGCCCTGCTGCTGGCCCTGACCCTGCCACAGGATGAACTGGCGTCCGATTGCATTTTCGCCCGGCCAGAGTTGCTCGGCGATTCTTTTGCCAAGGATCACGCGCCACGGTTCTCCGAGGCGATCCTGCTCCGTGAAGTCGCGGCCAGTCAGGATGGGCAAACCCATGGTGCGGAAATAGTCGCGCGTAACGAGCCGCCAGCTTGCCCAGGGCACTGCACCCGTGGGCGGCGGCTGGTCCGCTGCCGCGTAGCCCATGCCCGTGCCCACCCCGCGCAACGGCTTCATACTCACCGCCGCGGCAGAAGTAACCTGAGGCAGGGCGCGCATGCGCGTGTGCAAGTTGGCCAGCAGCTGAGCGGAGCGCGCTTCCTCAGCTTCCGTGCGGGACGATGGCAATCCAACATCGAAGACATAGCGATTCTCGGTGCGGAATCCGCGGTCAACATTCAGCAGCCGATCGAAGCTGCGTATGAGCAAACCCGCGCCTACCAGCAGAATCAGCGACAATGTGACTTCGATGCTGACCAGAGCACTGCGCAGTCTGCCTGCACGGCGATGGCCAACCACGCTGCGCTCTCCCTCGCGCAATACCAGGCCCACATCTCGATTGGGTGCACGCAACGCGGGCACGATGCCGGTGACCAAACTGGTGAACACCGAGGCCAGGAGCGTGATGGCCAGTACCACGCCATCGATGCTTGCTTCCGTCAACCGCGGAATGCCGCCTGGATCGAAAGTGCGCAGAAGGCGCACAATCGCGAACGCGAGCCCCAGGCCGATGCCGGCACCGAGCAGCCCGAGCAAGGCGGTTTCGGTCAGGGCCTGCTGCATCAGGCGCCAGCGGCTGGCGCCCAGTGCCGTGCGCACCGCACGCTCCCGCATGCGGCCCGAGGCACGGGCCAGCAGCAGATTGGCTACGTTCACGCACGCAATGAGCAGCAGAAAACCAACCGCACCCAGCAATACCATGAGCGCCCTGCGCAACGTGTCCGTGGCAATCCAGCGGTCCGATGACTCGAGCGTGACGCCCATGCCCTTCGCCTCCGGATACTGCTCGCCGATGCGCCGACTGACGGCCTGCAGGTCCGCACGCGCAGCATCGGGTGTGACGCCCATGGCCAGCCGCGCCACCACGGACAGCTCGAAGCTGCCTCGATCGGCATTGGGCTGCCGCACCATCGGGATATAGAGATCCGCTGCATCCAGCCAGGGCGTGCCGGAAGGGAGCACGCCGATGACACGGAAGGTCTGACCGTCCAGCGTGATCGTGCGTCCGACCAGGGAACGATCGCTGGCGAAGCGAGTGCGCCAAACACCATGACCCAGCATCACGATGCGGCCATCGGCGCCCGCCGCATCCTCACCTTCCACGAATACGCGCCCCGCGATCGGTGACACTCCGAGTGCACGGAAGAATCCTACCGTCACTCGTCCTGCACTCAACCGCTGCGGACTCTCCAGGCCCGTGAGATTGACCGACGTCCACTCGAGCGCGCCCATATCCTGCAACGTGCGGTTCTGATCGTGTATGTCCCAGAAGTTGGCGCGCGTGAACGATGCGGTCGTGAACCCACGATCCAAGCGCGATTCCCACAGCTCAACCAGCTGCTCCGGCTCCGGAAAAGGCAGTGGACGCAAAAGTACCGAACGCACTACGCTGAAGATGGCTGCGTTTGCACCAATGCCCAGCGCCAGCGTGAATACCGCGATGACCGTGAAACCCGGACTGCGCAACATCGTGCGCACGCCGAAACGCAGGTCGGTCAGAATCGTCCCCATTATTCGCCTCCGGCTTTCGCCCGCTCGTGCCGAACCATCATGCAAAACACCACCTGGCCATGATGCCATTCGAAGACGCACCACGAACACCACAACCTGTCGCCAATACCAGCGGTCCGCTGGGGCACGACCCAGACGCGTACAGCGCTCCTGGTAGACAGCGGCCAACTCATCGAGCGCTTCCTCACGCACGTCGCGCGGCAACAGCACGCGCAGAAGAAGCACGGCAGCTCGGGGAGGCGCTTCCGTAGCCGCCGGTGGGCGATCCTCTCGGAAGAATTCGCTCACCACGTTCCCGTGACTGGCCCTGTGTCCCAAAGCCGCTCGAACGTGGTACGCGACGCGCGCAACTTGGCTTGGCCAGCCGCGCTCACTTGGAACACTCGTCGCCCACGACCACCTTCACCCGGTTGCGGCTCCCGCTTCGACGAGCGCGCATAGCCGCGTTGCTCCAGTCGCCGCAAGGCAATGAACACGGCCGCCGGCGACACCGAACGACCCGTTACCGCTTCCAGCTCCAGCACGACATGGGGGCCGTCTGCCCGACCGCCCAGCCGCACGAGCGCGAGCATTACATGGTGTTCGAACTCTCCCAGTGCATTGCGTGACACGGAGCCTCCCGGGCCGGTCAAACTTACAGTGATAGTATGAGCGCACGGCAGCGCTCGCAATGGATCGCTTCGAATCGGTCATCGTGGTGATGACCCGAATCGTGGCGAACGCATTCTATCACCTACTCCGATAGTCGAGGGGCGGCGCGCGTTCGCCAATCAGCGGGCGATACACAAAGCCTGCTCCGCGCTTCCGCTCGAACTCCTGGCGTGCCTTCGTGATGAGCGCGGGAGTGGTCAGGAGGTCATATGCGGTGAGGGCCAGCGTCTTGGCCGCGTTGACCATGCCCTTGTGACCGATGCTCATGCCGCCGGCGGCCACCGCCTGCCAGGAATGCGCGGGTGTTCCCGGCACCCAGGTAGCGGTGGAGAAACCGGAGTTGGGGACGACCCAGCTCACATCGCCCACGTCGGTGGACCCGCCCGCATCGGATGTCTGGAATGGCTTGACGGCCTCGGCTTCGGCGATGGCGCGTTTTTCCACGCCCTCAGACTGGCTCAGCCTGTCGGCGAACGCGCGTTCTTCGGCCGAGTACTTGATGCCACCAACACGGCGCAGGTTGGCGTCGATGGCGCGCGCCAGCGTTTCGTTGGGCAGCAGGGCGTACACGCCGTTCACTACTTCCTGCTCGACTCTCGTTTCCGTGCCCAGCGCAGCACCCTGCGCCGCTTTGACGATGCGCTCCCAAACTTCGTTCACTACACCGGCGTCCTTGTGCCGCACGTAGTAGTAGGCTTCGGCAAAGTCGGGTACCACGTTGGGCGCGAGTCCGCCATGCGTAATGACGTAATGGATGCGCGTGCCATCGGGCACGTGCTCGCGCAGCATGTCTGCCATGTGATTCATGGCTTCCACCGCATCGAGTGCGGAGCGGCCGCGCCAGGGCGCGCCCGCTGCGTGCGCGGAGACGCCGCGAAAACGAAACTTGCCTGACTTGTTGGCCAGCGATGTGCCCGGCCCGGCATCGTTTTCCGAGCCTGGGTGCCAGTCCAATGCTACATCGACGTCACGGAAGAGACCTGCACGCACCATGTAGATCTTGCCACCGCCACCTTCTTCCGCAGGTGTGCCGTACAATCGGATAGTGCCTGACTGTCCGCTGCGGGCAAGCCAGTCCTTGATGGCCGTGGCAGCGGCGATGGATGCGGTGCCGAAAAGATGATGTCCGCAGGCGTGACCCGGTCCCAGTGCCACTACCGGCTGGCGCTCGGGTACCGCACCTTGCGACAGACCGGGCAGCGCGTCGAACTCGGCCAGAATCCCGATCACAGGTTGGCCTGTGCCAAAGCTGGCCACGAACGCGGTGGGAATGCCCGCAACACCGGCTTGCACATCGAAGCCGGCTTTCTTCAACTCCGCCTGCAGCAGCGCGGAGCTTTGTTTCTCCTGGTAGCCGACCTCCGCAAACGTCCAGATTTGATGCGCTATGGCCGTGTATTCAGCCTGACGCGCATCGATGAACGCTGCCAGCTGGGCCTTGACATCCTGACCCATGGCCGGTCGGTTGATGATCAGCATCAGCAGCACCGCTGACACCAGGGATGTTGGTAGTCTCAACATGTGGCGTTCTCCTCAAAATGAACTGGTATCCCCCAGAGACGGCTCTCTATGATCGATATGTCGAAGCCGCCCAATCTCTACCTTCATGAAGAAGTGCTGCTGCTTGCGCTGAACGACGACAGTGGCAAGACGCAAGGTGGCTGGTTCACCTTCGGCCTGGGCGGTGCCATGGTTGCCGAGTTGTTGCTCGCCCAACGAGTGACATTTGAACCGGTCAAAAAGAAGAGAATGGTCACCGTGACGCGACCGTCGCTGGTTGGGGAGCCGTTATTGGATGAATGCATGCACCTGCTGAACAATGCCAAACGACGGGCTGACGTGGCGACCTGGGTCGGCAAGTTTGCCGGCATCCCCAAACTCAGGGAGCGCATAGCGGATCGGCTCTGCCAGCGCGGCATCCTGAGACGGAGTGAGGATCGCGTGCTGTTCGTGTTTTCACGGCAACTCTATCCGATGGTCGATCCCAGGCCGGAACGCGAGCTGACCGAGCGCATGCGCAAAGCCATCTTCCAGGACGGCGAGGTGGACGTGCGCACCGCGATCGTCACTAGGCTGGCGTACCGGGCGGATCTATTGCGCTTCATGGCTGACCGCAAGGAATTGAAGCGGCGCAAGTCACGCATTGAAGCCTTGCCGCTGCCAGCCACGCTCGACGCATCGGTCAGGGATGCGATTGCGGCCGTGCATAAAGCCGTAGAAGCGGTCAGTGCGGCCGCAACCGTGGCCGTCATCGGCTGATTGTTTTACCCGGCAGCCTGACCTTCCAGCAGTGCCGAGCATTCCACCTGGCGCGGGCCCTGCTCGTCACAGACCGTGTAGCGAGAACCCGGATACATGGATACGCCGGCATGTTCGCCGCGCGCGTTGAGCACGTAGAACTCGATGCCGAAATTGGGCAGACCGCGACTGTTCAGCAGCCGTTTCTCCACCGTGTTCCGCTGGATGCGCCTGCACACATCGAGTCCGGCGTCTTTAGGCGACATGCCGCGCCGCAGGTTTTCTACGATCATGAACGAGCACAGCCCATACAGATTCGCCTCGCCTCTGCCCGTGGAGCCTGCCGCGCCAATTTCTGTATCGACGTAAAGGCCGGCACCCAGAATGGGCGAATCGCCGACCCGCCCGGGCACCTTCCAGGCCCGACCGCTGGTCGTGGTCGTGCCACAGATATGTCCCTGTGCGTTGATGCCATTGCAGTTGATGGTACCATAAAAATGTAGCGGATCGATCAAACCTTCCTGCACCATCTGAAGCCCAACACGCAACGATTCTTCATTGCGCTTGGTGGGATCGAGCCAGTGCGTGGGATCTATGCGCCGCTTCCACTCGAGCCACAGACGGCGCGATTCCTCTGTGTTCAGGTCATCCTCGATGGGGAATCCCATCTGCCGCGCAAAATCCTGAGCGCCTTTGCCCACCAGCAGGTGATGATCAGTGACTTGAGATACCAGCAACGCAACCCTCGAGGCCATGCGCACACCTTCCAGACCGGCGACCGCGCCGGCCTGGCGTTTGGGCCCGTGCATCACCGAGGCATCGAGTTGCACCACGCCATCGGCGTTGGGCAATCCGCCGAACCCAACGCTGGTATCGGCAGGATCCAACTCGACGATGTTGACGCCGGCTATTAGCGCATCGAGTACATCCGCGCCCTGCGTCATCAGCGCGAAGGCTTTCTGCACACAGGTCTGGCCTGCGCCATCTCGGGAGCGGTTGCCATTGTCCGATGAAACAACAACCGGTTTGGCGGGCGTGCGGCGCCGTACCGCGGGCGCCTGCCCGAGCAGGTTTTCCGGGAAGGCCAACGCGGCGCCGGCCAGGGCGCCCGTGGCAACGAAGTCGCGGCGGTTCAGAGCATCGGCCATGGCTGGCTCGCGTTCTGGAGGATGGGAGTCTCGACAATGGACGGGTGCTGCGCGTCACCCGTCAAGACGGTCGGAACTGGTGCTGAGACCAAGGTCCACTGTCAGGCTGGGGGGCCGGGCTCTACATCTGGACATGGAGCCTGGCAAACCGAAGCGCAGCCCATGGCAATGTCGCTCCTCTGAGTCCAGTCAGTCCGAAGAACAACTGCCGTCCATAATCAAATTGCCCTGGCTGCGCAGTACCAGTCCCCTGCGCCTGGTCGAGAATCTCACCAGAAGCCGAATCCCCAGCGGTGTATTCCTATCCCGGGCCTGCGTGTCATCCACACTTAGTAAATAGCGCCACCTCCTTCCGTTACGCCTTCCCTTTCGTTTCACGTTCTCGTTAACGATCAGAGCCTGTCCGACAAGAGAGCCATGCTTTCGGTTCACCATGTTCGGGAGCGGGAGCGCATAACGGGAGCAGGCGCGGCCTGCGCGGGTGCCGGCCTACCGATGATCGGTGCGCACAGGCCCGCTCCCGCCTGCTCCCGCTCCTAACTCCCGCTCTACGCTCCCGAATCATGGGAGCCGGCCGTCCGACCAC
>JBOHRF010000223.1:0-8478 GCA_050732575.1 Longimicrobiales bacterium | reverse complement strand
TCCATTCTGAGCGTGAGCGGCGGTAACGAGAATACGCGCGTGTTCCTGTCGGGTCTGTGGAAGAATGATGAGGGCGTGATCAACAATACCGGATTCGATAAGCAGAGCGTCCGGTTGAACCTGGATCAGCGCGTCGGTACCCGGCTGAATGTCAGCCTGAATTCGAACCTGCTGCATACCGTGGCCAACCGTGGCCTGACCAACAACGACAACAGCGGCACCAGCTACTGGATGGTATTCCCATTCACGCCCAGCTTCGTCGACCTGCGCCGCTGTACGGCCAGCACGACCAACCCGCTTTGTACGCCCGAGGACAAGGCGGCGAGTGCCTTCCCCGACAATCCGTATGAACGCAGCAATCCGCTGGAGACCGCTGCGCTCATGGAGAATGATGAAGACGTCTGGCGCTTCGTAGCGGGCGGCAGTGCCACGTTCCAGGCCCTGAGCTCGCCCCTGCATGACCTGCGTTTCGTGCTGCACGGCGGCCTCGACTACTTTGCGCAGGAGAACGAGCTGCTGTTTCCGCCTGCCTTGCAATTCGAACCCGTGGATGACGGGTTGGCGGGCACATCGCTGCTGACCAAGAGCAACAATCGCAATGCCAACATGAGCGGCACCGCGGTCTACTCGCTTACGCCGGCCAACGGTTCCTACCGCGCGACCACGTCGGGCGGCATCAGCTATGAAGACGAGGACCTGAACATTGCGCGCATTGTTAGCCGCAACTTGGTGGCCGGCAAGCCGAACATCGATGCGGGCACGACCTTCGAGCTGCGCGAAATCCGACGGCGCGTCACGGACGTAGCGCTGCATCTGCAGGAGGAAGTGCTGCTGTCCGACGAGCGACTGTTAGTGAGTGCCGGCATTAGCGGCTACAAGAGCAGCGCGAATGGCGACCACGAGAAGTTCTACGTGTATCCGAAGGTCGCCGCGTCCTACCGGTTTCAGGCGCCTACGGCAAGCATAGACGAGTTGAAGCTGCGGGCCGCATGGGGCCAGACCGGGAACCGGCCGCTGTTCGGCCAGAAGTTCACGCCCCTGCGCGGCAACCGGAACATTGAAGGCCTGGCGGCTACCGTGCCGGTGGGTGCGCTGGGCGATCCCAACATCGAACCGGAACGGCAGAGCGAAATCGAAGCGGGTTTTGACGCCGTGCTCTCGAGCGAGCGTGTCGCCGTCGAGTTCACTGCGTTCCAGAAAAACATCTCGAACCTGCTGCTCGAGCGTGAGCTGGCGCCCTCATCAGGTTTCACGCTGCAGGTGTTCAACGGCGGCGAGATGCGCGTGCGCGGCATCGAAGCCGCAGTGCAGGCCAATGCCATTCGTTCCGCCGACTTGAACTGGATTTCACGACTGACGTTCTACGCGGATCGCAGCGAAGTGCTGTCGCTGCCCGTGCCCTCGTTCCGCACGGGCGGGTTCGGTACGGCGCTGGGCGCGTTCCAGATTCAGGAAGGCCGCTCAGCCACCGAGATCGTGGCCAACATTGTCAAGGATTGCCCCACGGTGTCGACGACGGCGCCCGTGGCCGGCATGTGCCGCGACACCGTTGCTGCGGTGGGCAATGCCAGCCCGGATTTCAAGATTGGCTGGTCGAATGATCTGACCTTCGGTCGGTTCCAACTGTACGGCCACCTCGATTGGCAGAAAGGTGCCGAGGTGATCAACCTGACCACACTGCTGTACGACTTTGGCCAGAACTCGAAGGACTTTGCCGATGATCCGCAAACCGTGCCGTACTTCCTGGGCCAGCAGTGCCGGGACGACGCGGGCAACGCGTGCGTCCTGACGCGCGGCCAGCGCCGCATCAACGGCTTCGGCCGCGAAACGCGGCCCTACATCGAGGGCGCGAGTTATTTGAAGCTGCGCGAGCTCGCTCTGTCATACGACATGCCGCGCAGCCTGGTCAGCGAAGTATTCGGCAGTGGTGTGCAGAGCCTGCGGTTGAGCTTGAGCGGCCGCAACCTGATGACCATCACCGGCTACAGCGGGCTCGATCCCGAAGTGAGCAACTTCGGCAACCAGGCCATTGCGCGAAACATTGATGTAGCGCCGTTCCCACCGAGCCGCAGCTTCTGGCTCTCCATCGACGTCGGGTTCTGAGGGAGGCAAACATGATAACGCAAAAGCAAATCGCGAATAGAATGCGGCTGTTTCGGACGGCCGTGATGGTGCCCGTTCTTTTGGCCGGCTGCGGTGATGACCTGCTGGTCCCGGACTACAACAATCCGAGTCTGGAGGAGCTGCAGAATCCCTCGCCCGCGATCATCGCGGCCGCTGCCACCGGCATGCTGGTGGGTATGCGCGACGAGTTCGATGACCGCAACGGCTACATCTCACTGGTCGGTATCGTCGGGCGTGAGTCGTACAATTTCGATGGTGCCGATCCACGTTTCATTACCGAGATGCTCGAGGGGCAACTGAATCCGAGCAGTCCGGCGTTCGGCGGCAACCTGTGGATCGACCGCTATCGCAACATCCGGCACGCCACCATTACGCTCGAAGGCCTGGAGAAAGTGGCGGCGTTCTCCACCGCGCAGAAAGAAGCCACACGCGGTTACCTGAAGACGCTGCAGGCGCACGAACTGCTCCTGGTGGTGAACACGCGCGATGTGAATGGAGTCGCGCTCGATCTCAACCGTGTCCCGACCGAGGCGCCGGCCCGTCTCTCGACCCGTGCCGAAGGGCTGACGCGCGTGGCGCAGCTGCTCGATGAAGCCAGGACACACCTGCAGGCGGGCGGCGCGGCCTTCCCGTTCCCGCTTTCCAGCGGATTCACCGGATTCAATACGCCGGCCACGTTCCTGCGCTTCAACCGCGCGCTCAAGGCACGCGTCGAAGTGTACCGCGCCCAGTACGCGTCAGCGCTGACCGCACTGAACGAGTCGTTCCTGACCCTGGATGCAACGCAACTCAACGTGGGCGCATTTCACGTATTCACCACGGGCGCGGGTGACGATGTGAATGAGTTGTTCGATCCGCGACCCGCGCCCGACATTCTGGCGCACCCATCGATCGTGACGGACGCCGATCGCCGCACGAACGGTGAGTTGGACCTGCGCGTTCAACGGAAGATTCGTAATGTTACCTCGCGCACCGTGAGCTTCATTACCACGGACAAGGGGTTCGCGCACTACGGCAGTTTGAATGCCCCGATTCCGATCATCCGCAACGAGGAGCTGATCCTGCTGCGTGCCGAGGCGAACATCGGCCTGGGCAACGCTGCTGCGGCACTCACCGATATCAACTTCGTCCGGACCAACTCGGGCGGCCTCGCCGCCTTGACGCAGGCGAGCCAGGCGACACTCACTGAGCTGCTCAAGCAGAAGCGCTATTCGCTGCTGTTCGAGGGACATCGCTGGATTGACCTGCGGCGTTACAATCGATTGAACGACCTGCCACTCGATCGTTCCAATCACACGCGTAACGCGGCATTCCCCATTCCCGAGGCCGAGTGCCTGGCGCGCGAGAAGGAAGCGCCTTGCTCGGTTGCCAACGGTGCGTGAGATGCAGCAGATAAACGACTAAAGATTTCAGTCGCAGAGAACGACAGGAGGAACGACGGAGGACGCTGAGAACGACCAAAAACATGCGCGATGTTTTTGGTCGTTTTCTGCGACTACGTACCGGAACGTTGGGCCTGAGCGATATCGGCTAAGAGCTTCCACCTGCCGTCAGCAGCTTTGCGCCAGACGTGCACGTAGTGGCCGGTTTCGGCGGGAGTATTGTTGGTGCCGGCGGTCACTTCGTATTTGCCGTAGGAGTAGCCGAGGTCGAGCGAGCGTGCGACATCGACAACCAGCCTGGCTGCTTGCGTCCGCTCGCGCGCTCCGTGCGCGTGGTGGGCCCGGTCGTAAAGCCGAGATCACCGGCGCGCGATATGCCTGCGTACACGGGTTCCCAACTGAGGATCATGGGCGCAGGCGCGCTGTCAGGCGGTGAGGCCAAAAGGTCCTTTTTGGCCTTCACGGGCTGCGGATTGAAGCCCACACCTTTTTCAGCAAAGAATTCAATGAACGATGCGCGAATGCCTTTGGCGACCGAAGCGCGACTGAACGCGCGCTCGGCTTCTTAGGCTGGCCAGGTCGCGAGGCAGCTCTTGCGCGCGGAGTGAAGCGGGCAGAAGTGAAATGGCCGCGAATGCCAGGGCCGTGGTAAAACTACTCATGATGGGACTCCGCTGGATGTCATGACCGGAAAAGTACACCGGCCATGCAGTGGAGTGGCGTCCGCGTGGTGAGTGACGCGTGGGCGTGACCGGTATGCCGTTCCGCGGGAAGACCCGCTAACGCCTGCCGCGCGGCGTGCGGGCAGCCATCCCGCCAGGGCGACGCGGGACCGGAGATGAGAATGTTGAGTTCCGACCAGGCTGCCAGTCAATATGAGATCAGCCGTTGACGCGCGACCTCATCAGTGGTCCGAGGAGACCCCTCACAGGGGATGAGGAGATGAACGGCGGGGATGACGGAGATAAAAAAAACAGATCTCCCTATCGCCGTTTCAAAATCCCCTCATCCCAATTCTGAAGGTGAGGCGGGCGAGGATCCGCTCACGTTCTCAGCACGTTGAGAGGGCGAATGATGTTAGAGCAAACGGCGGACGTCTTTGTGCTGCCCGCTGTGTTCGACTATGGCGCCACGTTTCTGTGGGCAGTGAGCGGAGCCTTGCTGGGCGCCCGCTATGGTTACGATGTGATCGGCATCATGATTCTGGCCCTGGTCTCGGCCACGGGGGGTGGCCTTTTGCGCGATGGGTTGTTCCTGCAGGACGGGCCCCCTTTGCTGGTACGCAGTCCGGTTTATCTGGGGCTGGTCGTGCTCGCCACTGTGTTCGTTGTAGTGCTGGGCAAACGCGTGCAGGCCATCAAAGGTTTTTATCCGCTAGTCAGCATGGTCGATGCGCTGGGCCTGGGCGCGTATGCCGTGGTAGGCATGAACCGGGCGAGTGTGCTGGGCATCAGCTTGCTGGGCGTGGTACTGGTCGGCATGGTCAACGCCGTGGGCGGCGGCGTTCTGCGCTCTGTTTTGATCGCGCGCGAACCGCATCTCATGCGGCCGGGCACGCTGGAAGCCGTGGCCGCACTTTTTGGCTGCGCACTGTATCTATTGCTCACCCGCACGCTCGATCTGCGCGTGACCCAGGCAGCCTGGATCACGATTGCCGTGGTCTTCGGGATTCGCGCGCTTTCCGTCCGCTTCGGCATCAAGACCACCGCCCTTCGTGGCTTCCAGGAAGGGCCGGCCTGAAGCCAGCGGACCGGTCAACGCGAATACATCCGCGTCTCCAGCGCAGCCGGCTGGAAGGTGGCATTGAAGCGGCACATGCCGCCGAACCGGGTGCGGTAGCGTTCACACACGGCCATCAGCTCCTGCTGTGTGGGCGGCGAGCGCGTGTCGATCCAGTTGAGCAGAACACTGTACATGGCCAGCGTTTCGGGTTGCGTGAACTGACAGTGACCCCCCTGGTTGGTATACGCCTGGAAGAGCAACGGAAGTGTCCCGGCACGTTGGAACGCCGCGCGGTATGCGGCCTCGTTTTCGACGTACGCGCGCCCATCATCGATCGCATGCAGCGTGACGACTGGAATGGAGACGCGGCCCGTTGGATCGTCGGCCGCGAGCCTGGCCGCGGCCCCGGCATCGGCTGCATAACGCGCCACTCCACTGTTGAGCGCCGCGTCGTCCGTGGATCCGCTGTAGGTGACACCCATGTTGCTGACTGGATTGCGGCCCGCCATTACATCGCGTACCAGGATGCCCAGCAGAACGTTGGCGGCTTCCAGGTTGGTCAGCAAATAATTCTCGGGAATGCGTACCACGTTGAGGATGTTTGCCAGGTTCTGACTTTGTTGCGCCGACCGCGGCGCTGCTGGGAGTGAGATGCCCGTGCACTCGTTGACGCGGCTGCGCACTTCAGCCACGCTCAGCGGGGGCGTGCCCTGACCGAGGAAGAGATCGTACTGCGGCTCTCCGGCCCGCGGCAGGTTGCGACAGTAGAACTGATAGATGACGCGAATGTCGAGCAGCGGATGGTAGCTGCGGGGTCCGCCCGCTAGCAGGCCACACCCGGCGAAAGCGCCGTGGAAGGTCCGATAGATCTCCGCGCACAGGGCGGTCACCAGTCCGCCGAAGGAAACGCCGCTCACTACAACGCGGCGCGGTTCGCCCAGGTTGGCTGCAAAGACGCGACGCAGCTGTTGCACGTCTTCGGCTGCAGCGCGCGCCAGCGGAGTAGCGCTCCGATAAGCGGTCGCGGCCACGGCCACGCTGTCGGCCAGGAGCAGACGTGCTGGGCCGAATACGCGCGCCGAGTCGAGGGGGACTGGTGTTGCACCCCGGTTGAACAGGATCAATGTCCCATTCCAGTTCTGGGGCATGGCGATCACGTAATCTGCTCCCGAAGGGCTCTGTCCGCGGTAGCAGGTGATCGGGACGGCAGGCATACCTGCGGGACAGGTAGCGGTGGCAGGTGGGGGACCAACGATCTCTTCGTCGGCGTCACAACTCGTAAGGACCAAAACGGCAGCCAGGATGTAGCGGACATGTCGATGCATGGGAGGCCTTCCGCGGCACAGGTTCGAACCTAGGCTAGCATTGAGCTATCCCCTGTGACTCCCTTCTCGCTGACCCGCGAGTCATTTCACTGGTCGGCGAACCCGCAGAGGTCTATCTGTGATCAGTTTTGTGTCAGGACGGATTGGTGGGTTGCCACGTGGCGAGCTACGCGCCGCGTACCTCGCGCAGGTTGTCACGGATCATGAGTGCAATCGCCACCGCGAGCAGGACCACGACCAGCACGCGCCAGAATTCCCAGGCCAGGATCAGCGCGGAAAAAACGGCCAGGACAATGGCCACGCTCAACAGGAAGTTCAGCAGCCGGCCTTCGGCGCCGGCCTCTACAGTTGCAAAGCCAAGGAAAAGCGCCAGCGCCCAGAGCAGCCAGTGGCTGGGGAATACCACGAGCAACGTGCCGACGGCGAGCAGGGCAACGGCACCGCTGAACGCCGCCCATATCTGCAGTACTCGCCGGGGCGCAGGTGTTGGATCGGGGAGGTGGACGTGGTGCAGGTGTGCCTGCGGGTGGTCGGCCGCGCCCGCCCGGACGCGCGCATCGTAACGCGCAACGGCCTCACGCGTCTGCGCCATCACGTTGCGGTGCAACTTCAGGGAGCGCAGTTCTTTTTCGGCTCGCGCCAGCGCGGTGGCCGTCTGCTTGTGTATGGCACTACTGCATTCTGTAGCGCGCAGTGCTTCTTCATCGAGCGCCAGCGTCTGGACTTCGCGGCGCCGCTCCGCAATGCGGTGGTCCAGGTCCATCAGCTCGCACTCGAGCTGTTGTTCACGTGTTTGTAGCGCGGGCGCCAGCTCGGGTGGCGGCATCACTTTGTCCAGGCCGGCAAAGCCGAGCGGATCGTACCAGGACAATCGTTCCGATCCGTCGCGATTGTATTTCGGGCCTGCGGGTGCCCGCTCACCACCGAACGCATCGCGCGTGTCCAGTCCCCACAAGCCGCGGTAGCGCGCTACCCACGCAACATCGTCGGAGATCAGGACAGGCGTCCACGCCGAATTGCCACCCGGCCCAATGACCAGGCCATCACCACGCGCATAATCGATGAACGGAACATCGATGAGTGCATTGACCGAGTGATCCACGGCCTCGTGCTGACCCTGGCGCAACGTCTCCACCCAGAATCGGCGCAGCGAGCCGACCACGCGTTTTACGGGTCGCAGAAAGCGCGGTTCGACGCCCATCACGTATTCGCCCGCCTCGAAGTAGCTGGCATGCGATCCTGCGGCCGCAAAGACCACCGGGTGCCATCCTTCTTTCACCAGCAGCGGATCATCCCAACGCCGGCGCAGGTCATCGCCGTGATAGTCATGCGAGGCAAAGGCAACCCAGCGTGGCTCGAGCGCGCCATCGTGTGCTGCGTACAGATAGATGAAGATCTGCTCCCAATCTGCTTCGTGGTCGTTGGCGCCATGAAACGTGGATCGCCAATCATTCATGACGAAGAAGAACAGATAGTGGAGCACGGTCCAGGCGCCCGCACGCACTACGCGCGCGTAGTACACGCGTCGCGGGTCGCGTGTCTGGAGCTGCGTATACTTGATCTCCGCGGCCGCGGTCGTGCCGCCCGGCACTCTCCCGCGTACCAGCAACGACAGGTCGAAGCCCGAATCCAGCAGCCGCGACCAGGGCGGTACACGCGCCAACCGTCCGGGTGCATGGAAACGCACGCGCTGCGGCCGCAACAGCCACTGCTGATATTCGCGCGCTGAAAGCGGCTTCTGCACGAAGCGCAGATACAACATTTGCGCAGGTGTCGCTGCGGCAAGGCAAGTGAGCTGGCCCAGATCGAGCGCTCCCGGCTCGACCACCAGGCGCGAGCGTCCGCGACCGTCCCGCCGCCAGAGGCTGCATGCGCGTACGTATTCGTCTACCGCGCAGGGGAAGAACAACTCGCCGGCCGTGTAC
>JBOHRF010000222.1:0-8555 GCA_050732575.1 Longimicrobiales bacterium | reverse complement strand
GGCGCGCTACGTGGGCGCTATCTACGACGGCGTCTTGTCCGTGTTTTTCATTACCGGCGCGCAACTTCATCTGCTGGTGACGCTGCTCGAATTGGGCAATGCCACTTCAGCTGAGCTGCGCGACCGGTTGCACGCCGATCCCTCCACCATACTGCACCACGCGCGCGCGCTGGTACACAAAGGTCTGGTCCAGCCCGGGCCGCCCCGCGCCAACCGCCGCAAGACCTACTGTTTGACGCGCGCGGGCAGCGCGCGATTGCACGAGTGCTACGCCGATTGGTTGCGCGCTCCGCAGCGCGTGCAGGAAATCCTGGGTCAGCAGCTGGTGAACGAGTTGCGTCTGGCGGTCGATCGCATCCGTGCCATCACACCGCGTCCGGAGCGCGCCAGGTTCAACGCGCTCAACTACTACGGCTTTACCGACGAAGCGAACGACGTGGAATGACCGGTTTGCACGTTAGGCCCGGGAGGTCGATCCTCATTTCGCGAGGGTAGTTGGATATCCAACTTGGCGCGGCAGGCGGTTCGGAAACCGGTGGGCGCGCAATGCCTGCGTTTGCGCCTCGAGCATCGGAGTTGGATGTCCAACTCGGCGCGGCGGGCGGTTCGGAAACCGGTTGGCGCGCAATGCCTACGTTTGCGCCTCGAGCATCGGAGTTGGATATCCAACTCGGCGCGGCGGCGGTTCGGAAACCGGTTGGCGCGTAATGCTTGAGCTTGCGCCTCGAGGTCCGGAGTTGGATATCCAACTGGCTCCGCATGGGAACACGCAACGCCGCCTCACGCACAATCGCTGCGTCGAATCGCGCTCTACGCGAATCACCGAGAAGCCTCCATCGCGGTGGGTGTAGGCGAGTACTCGCTCTCGGGCGTGCGGGTCACTTGAATTGCGCGTTGCGCCGCCAGGTCGTTCTGCGCGCCGCGCAGCGGAGCCAGGTAGATCTCCGCATCGGTCGTTTGTGCTGCGGCTGCACCGGACAACAATACGAGCAGACCCGGAAACATCAGAATCGAGCGCATGAACCGTCTCCCTGCGGGCGAGTGGCCGAATCTAGTTGCCCGGCCTTGAATGACCAACCGACCGAAGTAGATTCTCGCGCCATGGAACCATGGCAATTCTATCTGGGCGAATTGCAGCGCCGGACGGAGCGCATCCCGCCGCACGCGTTCGGGTGGGCCGAGCTGATGGCCGAGGCCGCCCACGATGCCTATCAAGCCACCAGCAACTACCTGACCGAACAGGGCTGGGATGCAGAGCGCACGCTGATCGTGACGCGCATGTTCGGCCAGGCGGTCAAGGAATGGATTGCCCGAAGTGGCAGCGGTTGGGATGATTTGAGCGCCGATCTCAATCGGCGTTATAGCCATTGGTCCGAGCAACGCGGAGAGGTTTGAGTGCAACTGGTGGTGGTGGGGTCGGGCACAGCGGTACCCGAAGCCGAACGCGTCGGTCCCGCGTACTTCGTAAACATCGGCACCAGCCGCGTGTTGCTCGACTGCGGCCCTGGCGCACTGCATAATCTGGTGCGTCTGGGGCTGCCCTGGTCGGAGATCACACACCTGTGCCTGAGCCATTTCCACACCGATCACGTGAGTGACGTAGCGGCACTCATTTTTGCCTTCAAGTACGGCCAGCCCGAGCCTCGCTCGCTGCCGCTCACCGTGTACGGCCCACCGGGCACGCGTCGGTTTTTCCGGCGCCTGGCGGCCGCATTCGGTGACTACCTGAAGGATCCGGGCTTTCCGCTCGAGATTAACGATGATCTGAGCGGAAAGCGCACGGCCCTGAACGATGTGGCCCATGTGTCCGCGACCCCCACGCCCCACACAAGCGCATCCGTTGCGTTTCGCATCGATGGACCGCGCTCATCCCTGGGCTACACAGGAGACACCGGCCAGCACGTCGATGTGGGTGCATTCCTGCAGGCCGTCGATCTGCTGATCACGGAATGTTCGCTGCCCGATGAGCTCAGCATGGACACCCATCTCACGCCTTCGCGGGTGGCCCACCTGGCGCGCGTCGCGCTGCCCAAACGCATCCTGCTCACCCACCTCTACCCGCAGCTACCGCGCACAGACGCGATCGAGTTGGTGCAGAAAGCCGGTTGGGATGGAGAGATCATGCTGGCCGAGGACGGATTGCGGTTGGAGGTTTGAGCGGATTAACGAAGTAACGGACGTTTCATTCGTTCCGAGGTGAGGGTAACCCACCGGTCACGGGGTTAGCATGGTCAACGAGTCGATGGTCGCGCCGCCGGCCGGTCCGCGGATGGTGACGGAGACGGCCTGGACGCCCGCCGTGATGTTGGGCGCGACCTGTGCGCACCCTCCACATGAAGGTGGTCCAATCACACGCACATCCAGTGCGGCCAATCCGTCCGTGCGATAGTTGCGCTTGAGGCCAAACAGGGTGGCGCCACGATGTGAGCGCAGCGCAGAGCGCCAGCACCAGGATGGGCCGAAGTCTCACTCGCTCGAAATGCCGTAACATAGGACTTCTCTAACGATGCCCATGCGCGGGGTCGTTCTTGTGTTTCTCGTGGTGCTGGCGCAGCAGGTCCTTGCCGTAATCATTGCCATTGGGCGTGCGCACCACGGTGTGCACGTGACGCCGGCTGGGCACGCGCGGCCCGGGCAGCGCAATAGGCGACTGATGGTCGAATTCGATCATGATGACCGGACTGTGAATGCGATAGTAGAACGGATTGACGTCGTCGGTTGCGCCCACCCATGCGAAGTAGGTTTGATCGAGATAACGAGTCACTTCCTCCATGCGCACGCGTGCATGCGCGTCGGCCATGTTACCAACATACTCGCTGATGAGGTCGATCAGCTGTCGCCGCTGCGCGGTGCTGAGTGCGTTCAAGCGCAGCCCCGCGTAGTCCAGCATCAGGTTGTCACTGCCAGCCTGGGAGCGCGCATTGTTGCGCGGCTTGGCGGTATCGATCACCGCCGCGCTGCGCTGCTCGGGCGTCAATGAGCGGAAGAAGGCCAGGCCCTTGTCCTGTTCTTCGCGCAGCACACGGGTGCCCGCGTATCGGCCCGAGTCTGCGGAAACCGGTTCCGATCCCATGAAGGTAGGTGTCATGACCACCTGGTCACCCAGAATGAAATAGTTGATGTCCAGGTGATGCCCATCGAGCTGCCAGCCCCAGGGCTGCGTGGCCGATGGCTCACCCAGCACTGTGATGTGGTAAAGGTCTTCGCCGTATTCCTCGAGATTGTTGATCAGCTCGCCCAAGTGCCCGTTCAAGCGCATGATGTTGCGCGACTTTTCCAGCCCCCTCGCGGACAACGAAGCGCGCAACAATCCCCAAGCACGTTCGCGCTGCGCCGGACTCAGCTCCTTGAAGTTCACACCCTGGCGAGCGTAGCGATGGATGTTGTGCCAGCGCCGCCATTCTTCATCGTCAACCGGAAAGGTCGACTTCTTGCGCTGCTCATCGGGCAGCGCTGCCAGAAAGCTTTCCGCCGCGGTTTTGACGGGCGCCGTGCTGACGCCCGTTGCCCGAATCGAGAACAGGTCCGGCACAATCGTACCGTTGGTGGTAACGCCCTTGAACGGAGCGGACTCCGGATGCTGTTGCTGGGAAAGGCCGCTCAGGCCGGCCACTCCAGCCAGGATCAGCGCGAAAGGTGCGATACGGCCGAGGCGCATGGAGATTTCTCACTCTCGGGAACAAGGGTGCAGCCGTGTTGCAGGTATGTAGGCAAGCGCGCCGTGGCTGCGCAAGGGCCCCGACTGGTGGGCCCACGGGTGCTCGCGCTTACGGAGTCGATTCGATATCGTCACGCCCGGTATCACCTCGTCGGCAAGGATCGAATGAAGCAGCACAGTCCTGGGTTTCTGGCGCTGGTGCAGGAAGCAAAGAAGCGCATCAAAGAAACCTCCGTGGAGCAGGTGGCGGCGCGGCTTGGGCGCCGGGATGCATTTCATCTGATCGATGTTCGAGAGGAAAGTGAGTTCGCAGCCGCTCATATCCCGGGTGCGCTGCATCTGAGCAAGGGCGTCATCGAGCGCGACATCGAAAAACACATCCCGGACCAAAACGCACCCATTGTGCTGTATTGCGGCGGCGGTTTCCGCTCTGCGCTGACGGCGGACAACATCCAAAAGATGGGGTACACCAACGTGCTTTCCATGGACGGAGGATGGAGAGCCTGGCAAAACTCCGGCGGCGCTATCGAGGGTGATGGGGGTCAGCCTTGAATCGGGGCGGCGGCCGCCCCGGCCATCGTTCGATTGAGGTTCTGTTCAATTACTGTTAGATTGTTGCTCACGAGGCCGGCCCGCCGGACACGGCGCGCCGGCCTCTTGGTTTGTGGAGAGGCCGCCTGCTTTTCCTGCCATGTTACGGACCCGTATCACAGTCGGATGACATTCAAAGATCTAGTAAATGAGCCTCGCGTGCTCCGGGCGATTGAAGAACTCGGCTGGCACACCCCCACCCCCATTCAAGCCAAAGCAATACCCGCCGTCCGGGAAGGTAAGGACGTCCTGGGCATAGCCCAGACCGGAACGGGCAAGACGGGCGCCTTCATGATCCCGGCGCTGGAGCACCAACTCCATCGTGAAGGGCTGCATACGCTCGTGCTTTGCCCCACCCGTGAGCTGGCGCAGCAGGTGGCTGGTGACGCCCGGGCGCTGGCCAAGCACAGCGAGCTGTGGGTGGGCGAAATCGTGGGCGGCATGCCCATGCGCCCACAAATCCGCGACCTGCGGGCGGGCTTCGACGTGATTGTGGCCACGCCAGGCCGGTTGAACGACCATCTGGAACGAGGCAACGTCAACCTGTCCAGCGTGGACGTCCTGGTCCTCGATGAGGCCGATCGAATGCTGGACATGGGATTCCGACCGCAGATCGAAGCCATCCTCAAGCGACTCCCCGCCAAACGACAAACCCTGCTCTTTTCCGCAACCATGCCCAACGGCGTTCACGCGCTGGCCCTGCGCATCCTGAAGGATCCGCTGTGGGTCGAGGCCGCTCGTCCGGCCACGATAGCCGACCGCGTGGAGCAGACGGTTTACTCGGTACGCAACGAGAAAAAGCCCGACCTGCTGATCGACTTGCTGCGCCAGACCCATTGGGAACAGGTCCTGGTCTTCACGGCGCGCAAGACCGGCGCGGATATCCTGGTCGGCCGTCTCAAGTCAGCCGGCATCAAGGCCGAAGTCATGCACGGCGACAAGGACCAGAGCCAGCGCAGGCGCGCACTCGATGCGTTTACCGATGGTCATGTGCAGGTGCTGGTGGCTACCGACGTGGCGCAACGCGGCCTCGACATTGAAGGCATCAGTCACGTTGTGAATTACGATGTGCCGCAGAATGCCGAAGACTACGTGCATCGCATTGGCCGCACCGCGCGCGCCGGCGCCAGCGGCACCGCGGTCACGTTCATGGCCGCACACGAGATCACTCAGGTCAAGGACATCGAGCGCATGCTGAGCGCCGAACTGCCGCGTGTCTCACTGCAGGGCTTTGACTACGACAGCAATTTCCTCGAGTCCGCACGCCCAGCAACCACCACCGCCAAGGTCAGTCGCAGCGGCTCCCGCATGGGCACTCGATCCTCGGCCCAGCTTTCACCAGAAGAACTGAAGAAGCTGCTGAAAGTCGGATAGGTCGGATCGTAGCCACGATGTGCATGTGATGGTCGAGCCGCGGGTACTGCCACGCCATGCAGCGACATACCCGCACGCGACCATCACGTCTGCTGCGCATCCCGGAACCTGGCCGAGCGAAGCCGCCGCTTCGGGCCAAAAACGCCCGATGTGCAAGTCCGGCCCACCCAGCCGTCCTCTCCTCCAGACCAACACTTCAGGAGAGACCTCATGCGGTCCGTTCTACTCGCCAGCCTCTTTGCCATGGCGATCTCTGCGCCCGCCACAGCCCAGGGCTGGATCGATCCCGTACGCCCCATTGCCGAGTGGGGCGTGGTCAAGCTGCGCAGTTCGGTAAACGTGCGTGTCACCGGTCGCGTTGCGCGCGTGGAAGTCGAGGAATGGTTCCAGAACCGTGGCGGCGCGGCGATGGGCGAAAGCGACTACCTGTATCCGCTGCCGGGTGAGGCTGTCTTCAGCAACTTCTCGCTTTTCCAGGGCGACCAGGAGCTGCGCGGCGAGACCATGGATGCCAATCGGGCCCGCAGCATCTACGAAGAAATCGTGCGTAAGAAGCGCGATCCCGCGCTCATCGAGCTGGCCGGACACGGCCTGCTGCGCGCGCGCGTGTTCCCCATCGCGAGTGGTGAAACGCGCAAGATCACGCTGCGCTACACACAGATGCTGCCGCGCGCGGGCGATGCCCTGCAGTTCCGCTACTCGGTGGGTGCGCGCAACGGCCAGGTGGCTGCGGTACGCCCTGTATTCAACCGCCTGGATGTGGTGAGCTCCGAACAGCCCGGCAGACAGCCGGATCGTGCACCGCTCACGTTCACGCTCACGGCGGACAACGGCCGTGAATTCCGCGATGCGTTTTCACCCACTCATGAAGTGCGCACGGAACGCCGGGAAGGGCAGATGATCGTCCGGCCGACCCACGAGCTGAACGGTGACTTTGCCCTGTTTCTGCCGCTGGCCAGTACGGCGGTCGGCATCACGGTTGCCACGCACAGTTCGAACAGCGAGCCAGGCTACTTCATGTTGACGCTCTCGCCCGGCGCGGTGCGTACCGCGTCCGTGCCGCGCGACATCACCGCCGTCATCGATATTTCGGGCTCCATGTCGGGTGAGAAGATGCAACAGGCGCGCAATGCGCTGCGCCAACTGCTCTCCAGTCTGAGCGCGCAGGATCGGTTCCGACTCATTGCCTTCAGCAGCGGCGTTCAGAACTACGGTCCGGAGTGGACCGCCGCGACGCCAACTGCGCTGTCCCGCGCGCGTGAGTGGGTTGATGGACTGCAGGCCGAGGGTGGTACCAACATCTCGGGCGCTCTCGATGAAGCCTTTCGTGTCACCAGCGATCCCGAGCGGCTGGCCATGATCATTTTCCTGACCGATGGATTGCCCTCGGTCGGCGAGCAGAATCCGGAACGCATAGCGCAAAAGGCCGAGCGCCAGCACGGCCACGCACGGGTCTTCGTGTTCGGTGTGGGGTACGACGTGAATACGTACCTGTTGGACCGGCTCAGTGCAGCTGCACGGGGCGCCACCCAATACGTGCAGCCGGGTGAGAACGTTGAGCAGGCCGTGGCCGCGCTGGCGGCCAAGGTACAGCACCCGGTGCTGGCGGACCTGCGCATCAGCGACACGCCAGTCCGCATAACGGATGTGTACCCGCGCGTGCTGCCCGACCTGTTTGCGGGCGAGGAGCTGGTGGTGTTCGGACGCTACGAGCAATGTTTTGCCAAGGGCAAGCCCGAATGTGACATAACCTCCGTTGACCGGCAGGTTACCATCACGGGGCGGCGCGGGAATCGGACCGAGCGATTCAACACGGAGGCCACGTTTGCCGCGTTCGAGAACGGCAACGACTTCATTCCACGACTCTGGGCCTCGCGCAAAATTGCATCGCTCAGCCAGCAGCTGCGTTTGGAAGGTGCAAACCCGCGTACCGTCGAGGAGATCCGCGAGTTGGCCCTGCGCTACGGCTTGCTCAGTGAATACACGTCATACCTGGTGCAAGAACCCAATGTAGTGGTGGCCGCGCAGGCGATGCCTGCGGGCGCCGTTGCCGCGCCCGCAGCGAGCGTGGGTGCACGCGCGGTACAGCTGGCAGATCGCGAACAAAAGAGCCGCGACGTGCGCTCGGCCAACGAATTGGACAAAGTCCAGAATGCCATCGCAGCCAGTAGTCCTGGGCTTGGTTTCGAAGGCCAGCGTAGAGAGAACAGCGCCCGCCAAACGGCCGGCCGGCAATTCGTGCAGAAGGGTACCTTGTGGATGGATCAGGTACATGGCAAAAGCCAGCGCGTACAAAACGTGGAGCCGTACAGTGCCGCCTACTTTGCGCTGCTGCGCCGCCTGCCCGAGCTGGAGCGGTACTGGAAGGAGTATGATGAAGTGCTGGTGGCCGGCAAACGCGTGAGCATCCAAGTGAGCAAAGGCGGAGCGCAGCAGTTCAGCGAGCCTGAGCTGATGCGCCTGGTGGCTGAGTTCCGAAAGCCCTGAGCGCACTGTGACTGTCGATTGGGCTGATGTGTATCGTGGTCTGTACCAGGACGTGGTCCGCTTCCTGTACCGCAAGGTATGGGACGCGGACCGCGCGCAGGACCTTGCCCAGGAAACGTTCGTGCGCTGTCTGAATCGCGAAGCGGACAACCCGCGCGCACTGGTTTTCACAGTGGCCGCGAACCTGGCGCGCGATGAGGCGCGTACCGTGTTACGGCGCAAGAAGCATCTGACACTGATCCGCGTCGAGCACGAGCAGCGCAGCGCGGCCTCGCCCGCTGAAGAAGCAGAGCAGGCCGGTCGATTGCAAGCCGTGGAGCAGGCCCTGGCCCAGGTGGGCGAACGCGATCGCGAAGTATTGCTGCTCTGGGACGCTGGATTGTCGTATCAGGAAATTGCCGCGCAGACCGGATTGGCCGTAGGCGCCATCGGTACGACATTGGCG
>JBOHRF010000221.1:0-8641 GCA_050732575.1 Longimicrobiales bacterium | reverse complement strand
CGCCCGCTGGCGCAGGATGTGATCGGCGATGTGGGTCGCGTGTTGTGGATTCTCATGGCTGCAGTGGGGCTGGTGTTGTTCATTGCCTGCGCGAACGTGGCGAATCTGTTTCTGATTCACGCCGAAGGACGGCAGCATGAGTTCTCGCTGCGCGCGGCACTGGGAGCCAGTCGCGGCCGTATCACGCGGGCGCTGCTCTCGGAGAGCATTGTGCTGGCACTGGCCGGCGCAGTGGTCGGTCTGGCGCTGGCTCAGGGTGCGATTGGCCTGCTGCGCAGCATTGCGCCGGTCGAGCTGCCGCGTGTCGATGAAATCGGTCTCAATGCCATTGTCCTGCTGTTCACGTTCGCCGTTGCGCTGCTGAGTGGCACTCTGTTCGGCCTGGTTGCCATGCTGAAATTCGGTGCGCTGAACAGCTCGGCGTTCAAGGATGGCGGCCGCACGACCACGGCTGGCCCGCAGCGGCACCGCACACGCAACGCATTGGCCAGCGCACAGGTCGCGCTGGCATTGATGCTGTTGATTGTCTCGGGTCTGATGGCGCGGACCTTTGTGGCAATGCGCGAGGTGCAGCCTGGCTTTTCACGCCCGCAGGAAGTGCAGACTTTCCGCATCGCCATTCCCGAAGGCCTGATGAGCGATCCCGCCCAGGTCGCGCGCACACACGAGCTCATCGCGCAGCGGCTGGCTCGGGTGCCGGGCGTGAGTTCGGTCGGCATCTCCTCATCCATCACGATGGATGGCGAGGACAACGGCAACCCCATCTACGTGGAAGAAGCACCGCTCGCGCAGGGCCAGTTGCCGGGCCTGCGCCGGTTCAAGAGCGTGGGGGCTGGTTACTTCGAGACCATGGGCATCCGCCTGGTTGCGGGACGCTCCTTCAGCTGGGCCGAGATCCACCAGCAGCAGCCGGTGATCATCATCTCGGAAACGCTGGCCCGCGAATACTGGCAGGACCCCGCGCGAGCCATCGGCAAACGCGTTCGCAGCAGCAATCGCAATCCATGGCGCGAGATTGTCGGCGTGACGGGTGCCGAGCGTGATGACGGCCTGAACCATCCAGCCACGGCCATCGTCTACTGGCCGCTGCTCAACGACAGCTATGAGCGCAACGCGTTTGCTTACGCCGTGCGTTCGAGCCGGACCGGCACAGAAGGGTTTTTGCGCGAGCTGCAACAGGCCGCGTTGTCCGTCAATCCGAACCTGCCGCTGGCCGCGGCGCAGACGGTCGCCGAAATCCAGGGGCTTTCCATGGCTCAGACGTCATTCACCATGGTAATGCTGGCAATTGCCGCGGGTGTTGCTCTCCTGCTCGGCATCGTGGGCATTTACGCCGTCATTTCCCACGTTGCCGCACAGCGAACGCGCGAGATCGGCATCCGCATGGCGCTCGGCGCCCGGGCCGCCGACGTGTTCGCCATGTTTCTGCGCCAGGGGCTCAGGTTGACTCTCACGGGTATCGCGCTCGGTATGCTCGCGGCCCTGGCACTTACGCGCGTCATGTCGACCCTACTGTACGGCGTCGGCCCGCTGGATCCGCTGACCTACGCCGCCGTGTCGACCGCGCTGACCGCCGTGGCGCTGCTGGCCATACACATTCCCGCCCGGCGCGCGGCCCGCGTGGATCCCGTCATCGCGCTGCGCGCTGATGTCAGCCTGTGATCTGACCGAGTAGCTGGCTGCCCGCCACCATCCTGCCGTTGAAGCCCGCAGGATTCCTGCGCTGCGGGCCGCTGGAGCACGGCGTCAAGGCTGGAGTGATCGGGCTTCAGCCTGCTTGATGAAGCTCTGGAAGTCCTGGATCAGACGGGTAATTCTCGGAATCAGGTCAGCGGGCTTGCTGCCTGCCGGCGCCACCAGGTTCATGATCTCGGCATCCTGCAGCGCTGCCGCGCAGCGATGACGATTCCATTCGTCCATTTCGGCATTGCCGTTGGACGGCTCGTAGGCGCGCCAACGCCCACCGGTGCCGCTGTGGAGGTAGATGGCATTGCCACAGTGGCGGCACTGCATGGTAAAACCGTTTGGCTTGGATTCACTCACCCGATCGGGCATTCTTTGATCCTCGTGCGGTGGATTGGCCAGGGAATCCTGGAAAGGTCGATCAACTCACGCGGGACGTTTTGCTGGCGCCCGCTGCATGACCTGGTCTTAATACTAACGGATTTCCTCGATTTTCTCGATCCGTCCCTGCCTGTGCCGTTGTTTGAGCCAGGATCCTGTGACTTTTCTCCGGCCGGTCAGGGCTGTCCTGGGCCCCAACCGGCGGCATCGGGCGCGCCGGCCCGCCCAACACGTGGCCGCCACCACGCGCCGGGTCTCGAGGTCCTCGGAGCAAGCCCGGCTTCATGAAACCGGGCAGCCTGGCCAGGGTTGCCAGGTCGAGTATCGTAACGGGCTCGCGGGACCTACCAGGCTATCCATTCGAGGGACTGTCATGCCGCACGGCGCAGTGGTTACCAAAGGCGATGTGGAACGGCTCGACCCCGCACTCGATTCCATCGTGGCGCGCACCGCACTCATCGAAGTGATTGCGGAGGGCTTCGAATGGTCGGAAGGCCCGGTCTGGCGCAGCAGTGGGGAATACCTGCTGTTCTCCGATGTGCCCAGGAACACGATCTACAAATGGAAGCAGGGTGAAGGCGTGTCAGTTTTCCTGCGACCCTCGGGTTACATAGGCGCCGATCCACCCGGTCGCGAGCTGGGCAGTAACGGACTCACGCTCGATGCGCAGGGCGCGCTGGTAATGGCCGATCACGGCAACCGTCAGGTAGCGCGACTCGATGAAGTACGCTTCACCAGGGTCACACTGGCAAACCGCTTCCAGGGCAAACGACTGAACTCACCCAACGACCTGGTCTACCGGTCCAACGGTGATCTGTACTTCACCGATCCGCCGTACGGGTTGGACGGATTGAATGACGATCCGGCCAAAGAGTTGGCGCACAGTGGCGTGTACCGATTGACCCGCTCGGGAGAGCTGACCCTGGTGGCAAAAGAGCTCGGCTTTCCCAACGGCATCGCATTTTCGCCGGACCAGCGCACGCTCTATGTATCGAATTCGGAGCGCAGCATGCCGATCTGGATGGCGTACGATGTCAACCCCGATGGCAGCCTTGGGCGCGCGCGTGTGTTCTTTGACGCATCCAGGTTCGTGGCCGAGGGCAGACCTGGATTGCCGGATGGACTGCGCGTGGATCGGCAGGGCAATGTTTTCGCGACCGGACCGGCCGGCGTCTACATCATCAGTCCGGAAGGCAAGCACCTTGGCACCATTCGCACGGGCCAGCGCACCTCGAACTGCGCGTTCGATGATGATGAGAGGACGTTGTACATCACGGCGCATCACCAGCTGCTGCGCGTTCGGCTGCGCTGAGTCGCAGGCAGCGATCGGTCGTGCCATCCTGACCGCGTGCCGCGGCGCAGCCCAGGCCCAGCGCTACTCCGCGCGTTTCAACGCTTCGGCCGGTTGCAGTCCCCCGCTCTTGCGAGCCGGCAGGTACGCAGCGACACCCGCAGCGCAAAGGACTGCGGTCAGGGACGCCAGGAACGGGACCGGATCGCTCACGCGCGCACCTGGAAAAGCTTGCTGGGCAATGAACGCAACAGGAACAGCGAGCATCAGACCGGTGGCCGCGCCCAGCGTGGCAAAGGTCAAGCCCTGCCGCATGACGGCCCACGTGGCTTGACGCGGGGTCGCGCCCAGAGCGAGCCGCACTCCGATTTCCTGCCTGCGCGCTATCAGGGCAAAGAGCAACAAGCCGTACAATCCGACCGCTGCCAGCAGGAGCTCGACACCGCCCAGGCCCAGCGCTACACGGGCGATGATGCGATGCGGTAAGGTGAAGGCCGCGATGCGATCGCGCATCGATTGGATGGCGGGCACGACCAGGTCGGGGTATTGCTGGCGGAGTTGCTGCCTCAGATCCGCGACTACGGAACGCTCGGCACCGGGCACTACGCGCAACAGGAACGGCTGCCGGCTGGAACCCCAGGGGAACTGGTCGCTCAGCAGGTAGATGAGTGGCTCGGTGGGTCGATTCTCATGGTGATAGTCGACTTCAGGGACCTCGCCGACGATCTGGATGCCCGCGTCATCGCCCACTTTCACCAGCCGGCCGAGCATACCCTCGCCGTAACGCCGAACGAACGCGTGGTTGACCACCGCGACCGGGGCGCTGCCCCGGCGATCCGTGCGATCGAAGACGCGGCCCCGCAACGCATTCAGGCGAATCGTGGCAAAGTAGTCCGATCCCACGACGTTGATCTCCGTAACGCGCTCGGTGCCGTCGGGCAACCCGAGCGTGGTGCGGGAATAGCCGTCTCCCAGCGGCAACATTGCAGTGCGTGATACGCTCTGAATGGCTGGCATGCCGGCAAACAGATCTTGCAGCTGCACGGTGTACAGGCGTTGCCGCGTGCTGTCGTCGCCGAACACGCGCGCGTCGATCTGTACGGCCACCAATCCATCCAGCTCGATGCCCGGATCGCTCGCCACGTACGAGCGCACGCCGCGCACCGCGCTGAAGGCCAACAGAATGAGCACACTGGAGACGGCGACCTGCAGGGCAATCAGTGCACCGCGTAGACGATTGCGCTGCACAGTACTGGTGCCCGTCAGCCGCGAGCGCAGATCGACGCGCAGGCTCTGCAGCGCCGGCGCGAGTCCGAATGCCAGTGCGCAGAGCACGGCCGCAACCAGCGCGGCGAGCAGCACGCGGCCATCGGGCCGCAAATCAAAAATGTCGGCGAAGCGCACACGACGGGCATAACTGATGATCCAGAGCAGGCCGGCAAAGCTGAGCGCGCTGCCGAGCAAGGCGAGGAACAGGCTCTCGGTCAGGAGCTGACGCAGCAGTCTCGCCCGGCTCGCGCCCAGCGTGAGCCGCAGTGCAACTTCGCTCTGCCGTCCGACTGCGCGGCCCAGCAGCAGCGCTGCCACGTTCGTGCAGGCCAGTAGCAGAATGAACACTACGGCCAGCGCTGCCGCGCCCAGGGCGAGCACCATGTCACCGCGATCGTAGCGCGGTGCCAGACTTTCGCGGTGGCTGAGAACAGAGACCAGCCGCGTCTCGCGATTGGCATCGATCCAGGCGTCAGGCTCCTGTTCGGCCAGCGCAGTGGCCAGCGCATTCAGCCGGCCCGCGGCGGCCTGAGCATCCTGGGCGCTGCGCAGCCGGCCAAATACCGTGAAGCGCCGGTTGCCGCGGCTCAGCGCGTCCGTCTCACGCATGACCAGCGGCATCACGGTGGCTGGCGCCCAGCCGATGACAGGCGCTCCCAACGCGACGCCGCGGAACGACTCCGGCGCAACGCCGACAATGGTGAAGGGAAACGCGTTGATGTTTATCGTGCGCCCAAGTACCGCGGCGTCGCCGCCGAACTCACGCTGCCAGTAGGGATACGTGATGACGATCTCGGGCTGATCGCTCCGGCCAAAACCGGTGCCGCGCTGCAGGCGCAGGCCGAGCACGCCGAAATAATTGTCCGAGACGAACCCGACGTACTGTTCTGAGGGTTGCGCGCTGCCGATGGCGACAGCCAGAGGCCGCCACGCGCTGGCTGCCAGGTTGGTAAACGCGCCGCTGCGCGCAAAGTCTTCGTAGTCGCGGAACGATGATGAGCCGTAAGGCTCCGAGCGTCCGTCGTAATCACTGGTATAGACGTGAAAGATCTCGCCCGCGTTGGGCACGGGCAGCGGCTTGAACAGAATCGCATTCACAAGCGTGAACGCACTGACCGCGACAATGACACCCACCGCGATGGAAGCGCTGGCCACGATCGTGAACAGCGGCGCGCGCCGGAGCTGGCGCAGCGTGTAATGAAGGTCCTGACGCACACTGTCTAACATAGGAGATCCTGGCGGGGAGATTCAGAGAGTGTTCCATACCAAGGTACGACCGGGAGCGTCACTTACGAAACCCGCACTGAAGAATCGCCTGACCGCCCCTCAACGACGGTACCTCGAGGTCCGTACCTCGAACGTGAAAAGCCATGGTATTCCCGGGCTCGAGCATTATGAACATGTGGGATTGCTTGCCGGTCCGGCAGTATTCGACAACATTTCTCATGACACCCTGCGAAGTGCGACAACGTGCGAGAGGGCGGCGTATCGCCTGCTCGATCGCTCAAGACCGATACGACTCCCGTAGCGCACCACTCGTTCGATCAAGCCTGACGCTCGCGCTGGCAAATGGCCACCACGTTACACATCGAGAGGCCTCATGGTGGAACTGCTGAATGACATTCTGGTGTTCTCGTTCGAGGAACTGCACGAGTGTGCGCTGTTGCATGTCTCTTTCCATAGAACACTGCGTATTCCCGATGACGATCGCTCCTATCCGCTGCCCCCGGGGTTGGGCCATTTTCCGCTGCGGCATGTCGATGATTTCGGCGAACGCTCGCCGCAACAATGGAACAGGCGCGGCGGCATCGTGTTGCCCATGTATCAGAGCGAAGCCTTGTGGCTGAAATTCTGGTCGCCCTTCGACTATCCGTTCGCGGTCAAGGTAGCCACGGGCAAGATCAACGCGCTCACGGGAGAGAGCTGGAACGAAGGTCTGGTGCGTGATCCGCAAGACTATATGCAGATTCCTGTGCAGCCCTGGCTGGATGGGTACTACGTACGCACGGGCGTGATCCGACAATTTGTTGCTATGCCGCTGGGCAGCGGCTATTCCGTTGAGGAGCAAATCACAGGTGCGGCAGAACACGGTGGCATTCAGCTGCTTGTGCACCCGCTGAAGGCATCGGCCTATCGCCCACAACCGAAATGGGTGTATGGGCCGCTAGAAGAGCCACCTGCGGCGTCCGATCATTTCGTGGGCGGCTCGTCCGCTGAAGGCCTGGAGTTGGGTCTGGCCGCAGGTGGGTACATGGCTCAGGAGGTCTACCACGACACACAGGAATTCAACGACTGGGACCTCGAGCATCGGGGCCGCTGCTTTGTGCACCTGGCCAATTCTCTGACCTGGCGAGCGATCACGGGCGAAGATCCGCCCACCGTTCCCTTCACATCCGCGGAATACGCAAACACGGGCCTGCCCTGGTTCGAGTACTACGCCGACGGTGAAGAGGCGCTGCCCGGCGGCCACCTGCTGAACACGATTCGCAGCGTCACGCAAATCGGCCAGCAGAAGGGCGATGTGCCGTTGCCCGAGAACCAGAGTGTAGCGCCGGAGCCTGTGGTGAAGTTGCGCGCCGGCGTGCAGCAGAATGAAGTGCGCGAAGGCGCGCTCTGATCTCATCACGCGGCAACAGACACGAAAGCGCTCGTGCTCGCGCTGCAACTGTCAGTCGCGGCCCAGCTCCTTTCGCAATAGTCGTATCAGATCGGCGGTTGGCTCTTCCAGTCGGCGCAGATTGCGCAGGCGGTTGCTGCTCGCCGTGGCCTGCACGCGGAGTGCGCTTATAACGTCCGGATCATTCAGTGCGGCGGCCACGTTGAGTTGGCTCCAGGTTCCGGACCCGCCCGGTGCGGTGCGGGAGTGCACGGTAATTCCATAAAGGACACGTTGCGTGTTGTTCCAGACCAGAGACTCCATATGTCGCAGCATCACTTCAGTCGCATCGATCAACGCCACATAGGCAATTACGCGGAAGCGAATGCTGTCGTTGCGTACCAGCCTAAGATCTCCATTTTGAACCAATGCGATGAACGTACCAGTGAGTGGTCGGAATTGCTGATAACCGGTGGGCAACGCGAACGAGTCGCGCGGCGGTATACGTCTGTAAAAGGCCTGGTCCAGCACCCCCTCCACCTGGGTCAGCATGGAGCTGTCTCCGGAGATGGCGACCTTGAGCCGGCTTTCGGTCTCGCGCGCATCCGAGAGTAATTGCTCCAGATAGGCGCTTTCTCGCTGGCGCTCCTCCCGCGCCTGCCACGCAGAATCGACGCCCAGCGCGATCAGCACGCCGCCCACAATGAGAGCCAGCTCACCGATGACGCGCTTCCAACTGAACGCGGGGTCCAGACGAAAAATGCGCAATTGAGTCCGTGAAAAGCCGGATTGTGGTTGAGACTGATGGCAGCCACGGTACGGCGCGGCCGAGGGCGGGGCAAGGGACGCTCGATACGCTACATCCTATTCGAGGTCATTCCGTACGCATGACCGTCATGGGGCTCACGCGCACGGCCCGCAGCGCAGGGAGGGTGGTTCCGGCGATGGCCATGCCGATGCACAACCCTACGGTGAGCAGCAGCGTGGCCGGGTCGGCCGGTTGCACGCCAAACAGCATTGCGCTCATAAACCGACCGGCCGCGAACGCGGCGATGAGGCCCGGAATCATGCCCAGCACGACGATCGACAGGCCATTGCGCACGACGCCGCGCGCGATGGTACCGGGCTCGGCGCCGAGCGCCAGGCGTAAACCAATCTCCTGCCGGCGCTGTGCCACCGTGTAGGCCAGCAGGCCGTTGATGCCCAGACCGGCCAGGAGCAGGGCAACCGCGGCCAGCGCGATCAGCACGCGCAGTTGTGCCGCGCGTGATGCGGTCTGCCTGGCGAGCACATCGTCCAGCGTCATGACATCGGAGATCGGCTGGTCGGGATCCGTGCGCCGAATGATGTCGCGCACAGCGGGCAGCGTAGTCCCGGCAGCACTGGTGCGGATGACCAGGTCCTTGGGATCGTAGAAGGTG
>JBOHRF010000220.1:0-8693 GCA_050732575.1 Longimicrobiales bacterium | reverse complement strand
CCGGTGCGCCCACCACGTGCGACCACTGTGAGGCGAGGCGCGCGATCTTGTACGTTGTGGAAGCAGTGCTGGCCTGCGGATCACCCACGGCCAGGCGACTGATTTCGCTGGCTGCATCCAGGTAGGCATCGAGCAAGGTCGCAGATGGCATCTGCACGTCCGCGATATTGTCGAAATTCGCGCTCTTGGTATCCAGTGGCAGCCAGGCGCCCGCGTCGACCTGGAGCGTCAGCAGGTCACGGATCGACCGCTCGTATTCGGCCCGGTTCAAACGTTGGAACGTGCGAGCGCCCGGTTCCGGATTCACCGCCGCCGCAGCATCGACAATCTGTTCCAGTGTCTCCACCAGAACTTTCATGGTGTCACCCTGGGGCCGCGGAATGCCCGGTGGCGGCATCATGCCCGCGCGCAGCTTGGCGATCATCTTCTCGGTGATTTCGGGTTTGGCGGCGGCTCGGGCTACATCGAACTTCTCGAGGGAAAGATTACCCGTCAGCAACTGGTCGTTGTGACACATGCCACAAACCCGGCGGACTACGCCCGTCAATGCTGCGGGTGAAATGGTCGATGGAGGAATGAGTGGCTGTGCTGTGTGAATGCTTGCTGCAGCAGGTAATTCGATGAGTGTGAGCGCCGTGACCGGCCCGGCCTCCGGCTGTGCGAGACCGAAGTGGGTAGCGGAGCCCGCTACCACGAGGGTGATGCCCGATACCACCACTGCGGTAGCGAGTGACTTCATTCCCAGGCCTCCCGTCGAGGCAGTCTACGCGCCAGCTAGAGCACTAAAGTGGCCTCAGTTAAACCCGGCAACAAGGGTTGAAACCCAGAGGGGACCTGCCCGTCTGTAACGACCCAATCTGGATCGGCCTTTCCAACCCGCCATTCCTGGCCTGAAAACCAGCTTCGGACGGGGCCGCGCCTGCCCCACGCCCGGTTGACCCGCGGCTGCTGACCGATCGACCCGCAGCCACCAGAATGGGCGAGCACCAGCGCGCCAGAGCCTGTGTAAGTCCTGCCCCCTGGAGGCGCAGTGAAGAATCCGTTGCTTGTTCTGATCCCGCTTCGCTCGCGCTTGGCGCTTCAGCGCCCATACATGCTCAGATCCGGCTGGAGCCTGACACGGCGGCCCCCTGCACGCCTGTCCGTTGGCCTGGCCACGGGAAGGTTGTTCGCGACGGGCGAGATGCAAGGGCGATGGCTCATCGTAAAGGGCGGCGGCTGCGCGGCTTTGCTGGCCGGAGGCAGCGTTGTAAGGTCAATGCGGTTATCTGCCATGTGCCTGTGCCGGTGCCGCCCTGATCTGCGCGAATACCAGCGCCCGTGTTATTGGAGGATGTCGCCAGGACCACGGTTCCGTTCAGGTCACCGCCGCTGTTTTCATCCATTGCCTTTAATCTTGATGTTGGTCAGTGTTGCAATGATGTCGCCGCCGCCGGCAAAGTCATTGTCTTCTTCATACTCAATGCCCGCCACAAAGACCACGCGCCGGATGGACGGGTCGGCGTTCGCGTCTTCGATGGCCTGCCGGAACGAGCCTGGCCCGGCGTTTGTTGGCGCTGGTAACACGCAACACGCCCGAAAAGCCGAAGTTGAACTCCGGCGCCACCGGTTCCAGCGGTCCTTTGCACGGGCGCCGGCCGACGTGGTACTTTGATCAAGGAAGCGCCTCAGCTCGCGCTCTGACGCTGGCACGCTAGCTGACTGTCCCATGCCTTCCAATCCAGCGGAGCTATCATGGTGGATCCGCAACGCTGGCGACGCCACCAGCGTGTCGACCTCGCCGATATCGACTATCCGGGCACGATGTTTCGGGCATTTGCGAAGAATTTCCGAATCCCGCTCGCGCCCCGACAAATCCGGTACATTGTCATTCACATCACCGGTGGACCCGCGCAGAACGAAGGGCCGGCCATCAATACGTTTCGGAATGGCCCGGCCAGCGCGCACTACATCGTGAATCGGCAAGGACACGTCACCCAGTTTGTCCGCGATGCGCACATTGCCAACCACGTCGACAACATTGCTTCGGCAACCAATCGCGACAGCATAGGCATCGAGCATGTCAACCAGTGGAACAGCGAGGCTCACCTGACGCCCACCGACGCGCAGTACGACGCCTCTGCGCGGCTGGTCGCATGGTTGTGCCGCCAATATCACATTCCAATCGTTCACAATACGACGCCTCACGCGCCCGGCATACGCGGCCACATTGAAGAGCAGCCCAACTCGGATCATGGCAACTGCCCGAATCCGGCCTGGGATTGGGACCGCTATATTGCCATGGTGCTGCGAGTGCGCGTGGAGACCTTCGACGAAATGATCCGCGCCCTGGCACGTTGACGACGACGGAGGAGTGGCAGCGATGGCAGCAGACGGAAACAAGGGCGCAGCAACAGGCCAGCCGCGAACGCGCTCACGCTGGGAAACAATACGGAACTGGATAACCGGAATTACGGCCGTGCTGACACTCGGGTTTGGGCTGAATCAGGCCCTGCAGATCACTTCGGACACTCGAGAACGGCAACGTCAAATTGCGGAATTCCAGACGGTCGCAACGCAGCAGCGGGCCACCGGCGATTTTGCCGCCGCGTGGACCAGTCTGGAGCAGGCGCTGAAGGTTGCGGAAACCGGCGGACGGCTGGCCAAGCTGTTCGGTCAGCTGAGTGATGAGCGTCTCGCCATTCGCGCCGCGCAGGAAGACCTGGCCATGGAAAGGCTGCGCAACGCGCAACTCTTGGGTCAGAGCTGGGCCATGTTCGTGGAGCAGCCTGCAGTCATTCTCAATCGTGGTGTGGCATCAGCCAGCGGAGCGCGTAAGGCCGATCTATTGGCCCACCTTGGCTGGGCCACGTTTCTGCGCTCGCGGGATCCGGCTTCGATGGACCTGGATCCGGTACCGCTGTACCAGCAGGCGGTTCAGCACGATTCCGTGAATCCCTACGCACACGCGCATTGGGGCCACTGGCTGCTCTGGCACAAGGACACGCGCGAAGAAGCCAACCAACATTTTGCGGCCGCGGCATCCTCAGGCCGAGCCTTGCCCTATGTCAGGAGCATGCAGCTGGCTGCGGTGAAGAACCTCGGATCAGAAGGCGAGGCCGAACTGCTCAGAGTGGTCGATGCCATGCGCCAGAACAATGAAGTCATAGACACGCAGACCCGCGTCGACCTCTACACCAGGTATTCCTTCGCCTGCGGGCTCCGCCATGACAGCAAGCGGATGGCGGAGTTCCTGGCGGCCGTCCCGGCCGAGGCACAGCTCTCGACCTTCCGGTCGTTGTATTATGGTGAGTATGAGGCCAGACTCGACGAATGGAAGCGCATGGGTCGCGACGCCTGCCTGGGCACGCTGTTGGAGGCCGCCGGCCAGCGCGACGAAGCTCTCAAAGTTTGGCAGGCCCTGCGCCAGAACCAACGCGCTCAGTCCAATGGTATGAGTGCGCGCGCACTCGTGGCCATCCAGCGACTGTCGCAGCGAAGCTGAACACCATGTTTAGCCTGATCGGGCTTCTCTTCCTTGCGGCACTGGGCTGGGCCATCGTGCAGGGCGGTCGTCACTTGTTCCCGCGCAACGACCGGCAGCAGCTTGGTGGCGGATTCAGCGGACGCAGGCCCGACGGGAGAGAGTTGCCTGGCTCCGGGTTGGAACGATCGGAAACCACTGAAGTACTCACCCGTACGGGAGATGAACGTGCCGGCCGGCCGTCCGCGTCGTTCACCCAGCAGCTCTCCCCGCTGGCTCAGCGCGAGGAGAAGATCAACCAGTTGCGCCGGCGCTATGTGAATGACGAGATCACGGTCGAGCAGTACGAAGCGGAGTTGGACAAGCTGATGCGCGAATAGGCGACCTCGGCGCGCTGCCGCGCCGCTGTCGTACCCATGCCAAAGGAGGCATTGTGGAATGGCGAATAATTGGCATCAACTTCCTGTACGCGGCACTTGGGGTTTTGCTCATGTACGCGAGCTACCGGCTCATCGACATGTTGACTCCGCATGTCGACTTTCCGGAAGAGCTGAAGCGCGGCAACATTGCCGTGGCCATCTTCGTGGCCGCCATCTTCCTCTCCATTGCCCTCATTATCGGTGGAGCGCTCAACTGAAGGCGCTGGCACTGGCCACTATTCTTCTGGTCACGACCTTCATCCCTGTGCAGGCACAACAGAAGCTCAAAGCGAGCGACCGCTACGACGACATCTTTCGCAAATACAGCAAGCGGTACTTTGGACCGGGCTTCGACTGGCAGTACTTCAAAGCACAGGGCATGGCGGAAAGTGGTCTCGATCCCGACGCCAAGAGCTGGGTGGGCGCACGGGGTGTCATGCAGCTGATGCCAGGCACCTACGCCGCCATCAAGAGCCGCCGGCCCGAGTTGGGGGAAATCCAGGATCCGGAATGGAACATTGCCGCCGGCATCATGCACAGTCGTTCACTCTGGCATCGTTGGAAGGACCACCAGACCACGGAAGAGCGCCTGCGTTTCATGTTTGCCAGCTACAACGCCGGTGAGGGCACCATATTGCGCGCCAAGAACGTGGCGCGCGCAGAGCAGCTCGATGACAAGAGCTGGAGCAGCATTGAAAGCATTGCGCCCAAAGTGCAGCGTTGGCGGTACACGGAAACGTTGCCCTACGTACGCAAGATCGAGAGCTATCACGAAAAGCTGATCCAGCAGCCGCGTAAAACCAACTCGGTGAGCAAAACGAAAGCCGTGGACAAAACGAACGAGCTGAAATCCAAGGAGTGAGCAGCACGCATCCGGAAGTCAACCTGCGCTTCGCGAAGTTCGTATATGGTGATCCGCACCAGCAGCCGCGTCGAAAATTATGTTGGCCTGGCCAGCGCGGTCGCGCTGGTAATGACGGTCGTACCCGCGCGCTTCGGCGCCGCGCAGAAAGCTGGCGTGCAGCCGTGCGCGACATCCGGACCGCGCTGGAGCGCAATCAGCCGGTGTTCCGCATCGGGGCACGTTGCTTTGCAGCATGAGCCGTTTCCGCACCTGCTCGTTCTTGCGCGGCGGCCAACCGGAGTCTCGCGCTGATGCATGATTCAATCACGGCCGCGCTCATCCAGCGCGGTGTGTCTGCAGAGCGCGCGCGCCGGCTGGCCTCACTGGCAGCACCGGCCGTGCACCTGGAATCCAGCGCTGAGCGCGATGCCACGCTGCCCCGCGCCGCGTCAAAGTTGGGCGGCGCGCCCGACCTGGCCGATCCGGAGACCTGGCCCATCTGGAACGGGACGCCGCTCGCCTTCGTTGCGCAAATCAATCTGCATGATCTGCGTCCGTTCCCGTTCTGCTCCGTTCTTCCGGACCGCGGGCTGCTTTCCTTCTTCTTCGATGCAGAACAGCAGGCCTGGGGCTTTGATCCCGCTCACCGCGGAGGCGCGGCCGTGTTGCTTCAAAGTCACGTTGACCGGCTCACGCGCACGCCCGTGCCTGCGTCCGTGCCCGCTGGTGGCATTTTCGGCGCGCGCCGCCTGACGCCCCGAGAGACCATCACGACCCTGCCCGCTCTCGAATCGCAGAGCGTAACGGCCATGGGATTGTCAACGGCGGAAGAGCGTGTGTATCAGCAGATCCTCGATGAAACCGAGGAGCAGAAACCGACCCGGGTTGAACATCAGCTGCTGGGTCATCCGGGCCAGGTGCAGGGCGACATGCAGCTCGAGTGTCAGCTGGTCACCAACGGTTTGTACTGCGGAGATGAAACTGGCTATAACGATGCCCGCGCCGCAGCCCTGGGATCAGGCGCTGCATCCTGGCAGTTGCTCACCCAATTCGATACCGATGATGATGCTCAGATGATGTGGGGCGATTGTGGTCGCATCTACTTCTGGATGACCAGCACGGCCATGTCTCGCTCCGCTTTCCATGAAAGCTGGGCTATTCTCCAGTGTTTCTGAACAGGAGCCCTCGATGTCATATGTCCAGAACCAGTTGCTGCCCGGTGAACGTGTGCAGCACCGGGCTCATCTTCATAAGATCGTTTATCTCGGGCCCGCCCTCGTCGCCACACTCATGACCGCCCTCGCCGTGCTCGCCGTGTCCGCGGGTAGAGGCCCGCTCGGCGTGCTGCTGGTGGCAGTAGGCGCTCTGCCCTTGCTGTGGTCGCACATCACGTACACATCATCTGAATTCGCGGTCACTGACAAGCGGGTCATCATCAAGGTCGGCTGGATCCAACGGCGAACGCTCGAGACCATGTTGTCCAAGGTCGAAGGCATTGGCGTGGATCAAAGCGTACTGGGCCGGCTGCTCGGCTTTGGTACCATCACGGTCAGTGGTACGGGAGGAACCAAGGAACAATTCCCCAACATCGCTCACCCGCTCGAATTCCGCCGGCAGGTGCAGGCTCAAGTCAGTGCCGCCGATGACATGCGACGCGTTCCGCCCGTCGTTGTATCACACCCCGTTCTCTCCGCACGCGATGAACGCGATTGTCCATATTGTGCCGAGCGCATCCTGGCCCGTGCGCGCGTATGCAAACACTGCGGCAGAGACGTAGAGCCCGCCGTCGCATCGTGATTCCCGTCCCACCAACCGGCCATCTGGCAAGATGTTAAAGACTCTCTCACGTCCAACCCCTTGACCAACAAGGTATACATCGACTAGCCTGCCACTACGGGGCTTAAGGGTACTCGAGCGGAACGCGGAGTGGCAGGTATGGCCGGCTGGTTCTGGCGCCGTCTGGGGCGCGAGGATGTGAAGAAGGACGTAGATCGCGAGCTGGAATTCCATCTGGAAATGCGCGCGCGTGAGTTTGAGGTTCAGGGCTTTTCGCCGGACGCGGCGCAGGCGGCGGCGCGCGCGGCGTTTGGGGATGCGCATGACATTGCGCGCGCGTGTCGGGATGAGCGGCAGTTGCGCGCGCGTGAGCGTAGTCGAGTGGAGCTCTGGCGAGGAGTGAGTGGTGATGCGCGATTTGCGTTACGCTCGTTGGGCCGTAGTCCGTCATTTTTTCTGGCCGTGGTGCTGACCCTGGGTATTGGGGTTGGCCTGGTCACGGCCACGGCCAGTCTTTTGAATGCCTACCTGATCCGAGCCCTGCCGTATCCGGATTCCGATCGACTGGTCTTTGTGCAAGGTTTTGGCGCGCCGGATTGGCGCGCTGCGCCGGCTGTGCTGCAACGCGTGGCGGCGTGGGATCTGGATGCGCTTTCCATTGTGAGCGGTGGTGTGCCTGAGCGGGTTTGGACGTCGTGGGTTACGCCGGGTTTCTTCGATGTTCTGGGCGTGCGGCCAGCACTGGGCCGGCTTTTCACGGAGGCCGAATCGGCGGCTGGCAGTCAGCGCGTGGCCGTCATCAGTCACGCCTTGTGGCAACGGCGCTGGAACGGCGACCGCAATGTTCTGGGTCAAACCTTTGCCGCGTACTCGGATGATCGACCCGAGGAAGCGGAGATCTTCACGATTGTCGGCGTGCTGCCTGCTGACTTCTGGTATTTCAATCGATTTACGGAAGTATTGGCGCCGCTGCGCACCGAACGAAGCGTATCTCTGGCCACGCTGGCGCCACGTGTATCGGTCGACGACGCGCAGCGCGTGCTGGTGGCGCAGGCGCGGCTGCGCAATGCAGAGCGTGCCGATGTGCGGGTTATTCCTGTGCGTGCGCAATTCACGGAGCGAATCCGGCCTATTCTGACCGCCATTGCCGGCGCTGTCGGTCTGGTCCTGTTGTTGGCCTGTGGCAATGCCGCGGCCTTGTTGTTGGTGCGCGCTACCGGGCGCGAGCGTGAATTCGCGGTGCGCGCCGCACTGGGCGCCGGGCGCGCGCGTCTGGGTCGACAACTGCTCATCGAAGGCTTGGCGCTGGCCATGGGCGCGGCCCTGGTTGGCGTAGTTGCGGCCTGGGCGCTGGTATCACTGGGCGGCGGCTTGTTCATGCGCATCATGGGCACCCAGGCGCCTGGAGGTGAAGCCGCGCTGCAAATCGCCGGGCTACCGCTGGTCATTGCCCTGGTGGCCAGCACGGTGGCTGCTATCGTGTTCGCACTGATTCCACAGCTGGTGGCAACCCGCGTTGGTGTAGCCGGTTCGTTGATGGGTGCGCGCACCACGAACTCGCCCGCTCGCCAGCGCGCGCGCAGCGCACTGGTCGCCGCTCAGGTCGCATTGTCATTGGCTCTTTTGATTGGTGCCGGACTGCTGGTGCGCAGTGCTCGCTATCTGGAGCGTCTCGAGTTGGGCTTCGATCCCACCAACGTAGGCGCACTCGACATGTCGCTGCGTCAAAGCACCTATGGCACACCTGCCCAACGCGCCGCGTTTTACGAGCGACTGGTGGCGCGTATTCAGGAGCAAGTGCCCGGTGCTACGATCGCGCTCGCTCGACCCGCACCATTCAGTAATTTCGGCGCCAGCACACTCGAGACTCCCGAGCGCCTGGCCGACAGCGCCGCGGCGCGCGCACAGGTAACCGTTACCAGTCCTGAATATTTCTCCACGCTCGACATTCGCTTGTTGTCGGGCACGCTGTACGACCGCGCACACGCTCATGCCACGGCGCCGGTGGCGGTTGTCAGTGAAACACTGGCCCACAGATTGTGGCCCGGGCTCAATCCGATAGGGCGTCAGGTGCGCATAGCAACCGACCCCATGAACCCGTCTGCACCGCCCGGGCAGTGGGCGACCGCGATCGGCGTGGTTGCCGATGTGCGCAAGTCGTTGACCGAAGAGAATCCGCCCGATCTGTATC
>JBOHRF010000219.1:0-8700 GCA_050732575.1 Longimicrobiales bacterium | reverse complement strand
GCCCCGTTACCGTATGATGGAGGGTCGCCGGATCCCGCCCGACCAGCTCCCGGTGAACCCATGGCTGGCGGGCAGACAGACGCGGTTCGCCTTTTGGCCGCGGTTTATCGGAAAAAATGGATCGTCTTGGCGGCGCTGTTGGTGGGGCTGGGTGCGGGCCTCGGCGCCAGCCGTTTTGTTGTGTCCGAATATCAAGTGCAGGGATCGGTCTGGATTCAGGCAGCCACCCGTGACGGTTCCGATCAAGGACCGATTCGGCCTGCTGAGCTGCTTCAAGCCCAAAGCTGGGTCGAATTGTTCAAATCGTACACCGTGCTCGATCACGTGGTCACAGACCTGAAGCTCTATCTATCCACGCGGTTGCCCGCCGATCAGCTGCTCCTCTCGTCCTTCCGACTCAACGAAAGGTACCGATCGGGATCCTATCGACTCGATATCAACGCGGACGGCCAGGGATACCTTCTGTCAACGGTGGAAGGGGTACCCGTCCAGTTGGGGAATCGCGGCTCCGCCATAGGCGACTCGGTTGGATTCAACTGGACCTTGCCGGAAGCCGCCTGGACGCCGGGACGCGTGATCGAATTCTCGGTGGTGGAGCCAAGAGAGGTGTCCGCGGCTTTGAAAGAGCGATTGGTAACGAGCCTACCCGAAAATGGCAGGTTCCTCAAACTGATATTACCCGGATCGAATCCAGAAGAGATCACGAACACGATCAACGGTTTGATGAACCGGTTTGTTGACGTTGCCGCCAGTCTGAAAAAGGACCGGCTCGAGGAGCTGACGAATATTCTCGACCAGCAACGTCAGATTGCCGAAGAACAATTGAAGCGGGCCGAAATGGCGCTTCAAGGGTTCCGCGTACAGACCATTACGATGCCTTCCGCCCAGGGCACACCGGTCGCGCCCGGTATTCAGGAAACCAGGGACCCGGTCTACGAGAACTTCTTCCAGATGAAAATCACGCTGGAGGACTTCAAGAGCGAACGTGCCGGTCTGGAAGTTTTCATGAGGCAGGTCGACGCGGGAGATTTTGGCGTCGATGTGCTTTCGTCCATGCCGGCGGCCAACAACAGTGTGATCGCGAGCCTGCTCAGGAACCTGGTGGATCAGAAGGCAGATCTGCTGGCGCGCCAGCAAAAATATACGGATGAGGCCGAGCAAGTGAAGCCGCTTCTGGCTTCCGTCGCCAACCTCGAGCGGGTCGTGATCCCCAAGGCAGTGCGAGACTACCAGGCGCAGCTGCTGGCGCGGGAGCGGGAGTTGGACATGCGCATCAACTCGGCTTCAACGGAGCTGAAGGCAATTCCGCCTCGCTTGATCGAAGAAGCGCGCCTGGACCGCGGCGTCGCCATAGCACATGTGCTGCACTCCAACTTGCGGACGCGTTACGAGGAGGCGCGCCTGGCCGCGCTCAGCAGCGTGCCCGACGTATCCATTATGGATGTGGCGCGTGTCCCATCTACACCCCTGCAGGACAAAAAACCGCTGGTCATTGTTGGCTTCGCAGCCGCCAGCGTGGGCCTGGCACTGATTGGCATTCTGCTCTTCGATCGGCGCGACCACCGCGTGCGTTATCCGCATCAAATCACCTCCGGTTTGGGCCTGCCGATCCTGGGAGCCGTGCCGGGCGTGAAAGGCGGATTGACGGGGCGCGACCCGCATTCTGCGCAGCAACTGGAAGAGGCGTTCCGCGAGTTACGACTCTCCGTGGAGTACGCGCACGGCGCGGCCGGACCCATCATCTTCAGTGTCAGCAGTCCGGAAACGGGCGATGGCAAATCAACGGTCGCCGGCTCGCTGGCAGGTGTTTTTGCCGGCCAGGGTCACAGGGTGGCCCTCATTGATGGTGACATTAGACGCGGCAATTTGCACCGGTCATTTGGCGTGCGCAGGGCGCCGGGACTGACGGACTATCTGGCGGATCGAGCTCGCCTCGAGGAAGTGCTCCAGGCTACCGGAAACGGCGGGGTTACGCTGATCGGATCCGGCACACGCATGCAGGCCGGTCCGGAGCTGCTCGGGTCACCCGCAATGGGCGACTTGATTCGCACGCTTCGATCCGACTTCACCGTCATCATTGTCGACACGCCGCCCCTGGGTGCGGGTGTGGACGCTTACGTTCTGGGTGCTACCACGGGCAACATGATCCTGGTGGTGCGCGCCGGTCGTACCGACGGGGAATTGGCAGAAGCCAAGCTCACGCTTCTGGACCGCCTGCCAGTCCGTTTGCTGGGCGCCGTGCTGAACGATGTCCCGCCCTCACGGTTGTATCGCCAGTACTCGTATCTGTCTGGGTATCAAGCGGAAGATGAACAGGCGTCCACGACGAGTATGGAGCTGACGGCCGCGGCGAATGGCACGGAAGAATCAGCTGGCTGAATAGGATTGACCGAAATAACAGATGGGAGGCGCTGTGGTATCCCGTTGCGCACGGCGCAGCGCCATGGTTGCTCGCACGAGGATCTCGACCGGCTCGATCACCGCTTCGTGGAAATCATCGACCGCGTAACAACCTACCCGAACCCGAAGTTTGGAGCCGCCTTCGTCTGTGTGAAAAGCCTCCGCAGCCTCGTGCAGCCGTTGCGCCATCTTCAGCACAGCTTCGGAACCGGTTCGAGGTGCCACCACGACGAACTCAGTTTGACTCAATCGCCCAATCGCATCGGAGCGTCGGCCCACATTGTTCATGAGTCGCACCAAACGATCGGCATTTACCGAGGGCACCGATTCTGCATTTTGCGTCGTTCGTTCCGCCCACTCGTCTTCCGGACCAATCACCACGCAGGCAATCGGGCTGTGATGGCGGTAGGCGTCAAGACTCAGCTCGCGCACTCGGCGCAGGAGTCCGTGTATGCTATACAGCCCCGAGGCCACATCGAGCAAACTCTCTTCGCGCGCCCGGTCTGCTTCGAACTTGCTGCGCACGTAAACGCCCAGTCGCAACAGCAGCTCTTCGGAATCCACAGGAAGGCTGATCAGATCCCACGCGCCAGAACCCAGGGCCTCCAGGCGCTGTATCCGACGCATGGGCGCAGTGCTAGCCAGAAAAATTGGTGTAGTCGCGCCCACATGCGCGTGCGCGCGCAACGTCCGACAAAGCTCGGGGCCCGTCAGGTCTGGAAGGTCTGCCTTGATGAGCAGTGCATCGGGCGAAATGGTCTGGATGTGTTCCAGCGTTTGGCGTGCAGAACGGCACCGAATCACGGAGTACCCGTGCGGGCTCAGGACGCTTTCGAACGCCCGCGCCGACCATTCCTGATCGTCAACGACAAGCACCAGGGGTGGGCGACGATCCTGTGCGGTCGTTGCTGGAGTGCTCATCGTAGCCAGGTCATGAAAGCCCTTTTGACGGGTTCGGATGTTGAGGCCATAAAAAGGGGATCGGGAACTCGCCCACCGCAATTGTTGTGCGTTTCGGATGTATTGGGACGATTTCTGGCGATTCCGGGTGGAACGAACGACTTTTGTGTTGCGAACGGTCGATGGGTGATTTCGTCGAAGTCGGCATTCTGCATCAATTGAGGAACAGCAGCGCTCGTGCTTGTTGCGATTTCGCAACAAAGTCTTGGTTTCGGAGGTGTAACAAAGCCTGGTATGCCACTGAGACTTGCGGTCGGCGGCTGCCCTTTGCGCGGCACCGAATTTGTTGGGAAACCATGAACCTGGGACCTAAGTATCGAGGTAGCAGTCATGGTTTGCGACGTTTGCGCCGCCTTGCCGGAGGAACTGCGTCGGCATCCAGCACCGAACCCGGTTCGGGTAGCAAAGGGCTGGCGCGGGCTAGCCGCGTTTGTGTGCGGTCGATGTGGGGCGAGTCGGCGGTTGCCAGACGCCACTGCGCTCCTACTGGAAACGCTGATCAGGCTGGATCACGTTGGGTTGGGCGCCGAAACACCTCCTCTGTTGCGCAAGAGCGGAGCGGGATTGTCAATCAATCCCGCGTGACTCTCGCGGTGGAATAACCGATATGTTGATCGCAGCTTTTCGTGGATTGCTAGTTTTGGCCGCCTGCATCACTTGTTTGCGCAGTGACGCGGTCGCCCAGAACCTGGACACTTGGGACGGCCGCCGACTTCAGCTCACGCGCGCCGAGCTCGAGCTGCTACTGCAGAAATTCGAGCAGACCGGCCGCTCCACTTCGTGGACGAACGAGTTTCGCTTGCATGCCGAAGCGGAAGCGGAGCGGGTACGCCGTCGGCTCGTGGAGGGCGATTTTCAGATTGGCGACCAGATCGAGCTCTCGATTACGGGCGAAGAAAAGCTGCCCGGGCCACTGACCGTGGGACCGGGACGAACGCTGGTTATCCCGGGATTTAGCGAAGTGGCATTGGCCGGCGTGCTCCGTTCCGAGCTCAATGATCGCGTTCAGAAACATATGGATCGTTTCATTAAGGCGTCGACGGTGCGCACGCGCTCCTACATTCGGATTCTGGTCACCGGAAATGTCAACCGGCCCGGGTTCGTGCCCCTGCCGGCGGAATCCATCATATCCGATGTCATTACGGGCGCCGGTGGTCCGAATGCGGCGGCAAAGCTGGCCTCGGCCCGCATCGAACGCGGTTCCGAGCGGATCCTCGACGGACGAGTGCTTCAAGAAGCGATCGCTGAGGGACGCACGCTGGATCAGATGAGTTTGCGTTCGGGAGATCAGTTCCACGTGCCGGCCGAAACCGCGGGCCGGGGCAGCTCGTTGTTGCGCGCGGTAACAATCATTCCTACCGCCATCCTCGCCATAACCGGGCTTTTGCAGATTCTCTAGGACCAGGCCGCGCAGGCGGCAGAAGTCGAGGCAATAATTCCCTCGCCTTGTGCGGGCGCTGGCGCCCCCCTAGTCTGACCCCAGTCTGCGCCGATACCCTCCTCGCAGTCCTGGAGCGTGCATTGGGCGACACCCGTTCTGGACAGAAGGTCCGATGGCAGGTACTTCAAGACGAAGTCGTCGCTTTCCTGAGGGATTGGCTTCCTGAAGAAGCCAAACAGGCCTACCGCGTGTTGATTCGTGAAGATCCTGAGAACTGGTGGCGCCATCCTCATTTTGCCGGGGGTATCATTGTGGAGCACGCATTACGCGCAAATGGCATTGACGAGCGTGCATTAGGTATCCCGGATTTGAATGCAGTTTGGCCTGATTTGCTCGAGGCGGCCGTCCAAAACCAGAAAGAGGATGCCGCGTCAGCATGATGCCGGATTTGTAACTAGTAGTGCCGCGTCCCGCGCGGGATTGTGGCTGTCCTGCCACAAGCCGTCTGCTCTGGCACCATCAACCGTCCGCCCGGGCTCTGTCGTAAAATATTATCGTACAATCAGTTGAGAAACCTGCTTTCGGTCGTCTCCGAGGCGGTCCTCAAGTTGATCAACCCAGATTGTCATGCGTTCTCCACATCCTGGGAAGGGGGTGCGGCGACATCCGGGCCTGATGGTCCGCGATGCCTTAACCGGGGTGTACGCCAAAGTTGCCCTTCTGGAACGCCTCGAGGAAGAAGTTCACCGCGGCCGCCGCTATGGCGAGCCGTTCTCCATCCTGATGCTCGATGTTGATCATTTCAAGAGCGTAAATGATGCATTCGGTCATGCGCGCGGCGATGCAGCGTTGACCGAGTTTGTTGCCCGCGTGCAAAACGCCGCCCGTAATTCGGACGTATTGTTTCGATATGGCGGTGATGAGTTCGTGCTTTTCCTGCCGCGTACTGCGCACGATCAAGCGACCATCCTGGCCGGTCGTCTCGTTGAGCAAATTGCCGGACTGCCGTTTGCTGGACAGCCGCCGCTTTCGCTCACTGTATCGGTCGGCGTGGCGACGCTGCCGGTTGATGGCTCGACAGCCGAGGAACTTCTAGCGCGCGCGGATGCGCGCATGTACGAGGCTAAGCGCGACGGTCGTGCGCGCGTGGTGGCCGTAGATCTGGCACGCGATGCAGAACTCATGCTGGATGAGAGTTCGCGGCTGATCGAGCGATTGGATGCGTTGGACCGGGCGAACCGCTTCTTCGACAGTTTGCCCAGCACAAAAAGCGGTGTCCTGCGCGTGGCCGGAACGGCCGGCTCAGGACGAAGCCGCGTGCTGCGCGAGTTGGAAAAACTGGCCGCCCTGCGCGGCCATCGCGTGTTGTCTCTGGTGGGCAGGCCTGAACGCAGCTTCAACGCCATGGAAGCGCTTCGTGAGGCCAGCAAAGATGCGGCGGAATTGCCGGCCACGCTGACCGACTCCGCCGACGTAGCGGAAGCCTTGCGCCGCGCGCTTTCATCAGTTGGCAATACGGTCACGACCATCACGATCGATAACGTGAACGATGTCGACCGGGCATCACTGGCAGCGGTGCGCGCGTTATTGGCTGGTGCCCGATCGGCAACCGCAGTAGGCGTGATTCACACCGGGTCGGACGTTGATCCGGATCCGGCATCGCCCGACATACCACTGCGTGACACCATTGAATTGCGCCCGCTCTCGCGGGATGGTGTACGCGCCTGGATGCGCAGCATCTTTCACTGGGAGCCGCCCAGCGAGTTTGTCGAGTGGGTGCACGATCAAAGTGGCGGGCTGCCCGGTTCGGTACGACAGATACTTCTACACCTGGTTGGACGCAGGTTGTTGGTGCGCGACGACACGCGCTGGACGTTGGCCGAGGGCTTCCGTGTATTGGGCGGCGGCATCCGAACCGACTTGAGCGTGCCCGAGCCGCGCGGTCTTCACGTGCCCAGCACGCATCTGCTCGGACGCGAAGGTCCGCTCCGGCAGTTGCTAAGACTCATTCGCACAACGCGTCTGGTGACGGTGAGCGGGCCGGGCGGTTCAGGCAAAACGAGACTTGCCATTGAAGCAGCCCTGGAGTCATCGGAGAGCTTCCGCGACGGTGTTGCGTTTGTCGTTCTGGACACGCGGCTCAGCAGCCATGCTCTGGCCACGGCCATTGCTACTACTCTAGATGTGCGAGGCCTGCCGGGTGCCGATCCCTGGATCCCATTGGCGCGTGAACTGAGATTGCGCAAGATGCTTCTCGTGCTGGATGGCTTTGATGGATCGCTTGACGCAGCCAACAAACTGGAGGCGCTGCTCGAATACTCCCCCGATCTGCGCATTCTCGTAACGGCGCGATCCGGCCTGCAGTTGAGCGGCGAATGGGTTTTCCATCTGGAAGGGTTGCGCGTACCCAAGGGACCCGATCCGGAGCGGGCGCGCGGATTCAGCGCCGTGCACCTCTTCACGGAACGGGCGCTGGCCGTCAATCCGCATTTCTCCATGGCCGACGCGGATGCGCCAAGCGTGTCGCGCGTTTGTCAGCTGCTGGATGGTTCGCCGCTCGCGATCGAGATCGCCGCGGCACAAACCGCAACCCTCTCCTGTCGCGAGATTGCGCACGATCTGGAAGCCACGCTGGAAGGGCTGTCGTCATATCTGCCGGCTGCACCGCCCGACCTGCAGCGTTTTCGGGCCGCCATGGAGCAAACCTGGAGACTGCTCTCCGAAGAGTCTCGTTCCGTGTTGCGGCGCGCATCCGTGTTCGAGCGTGAATTCGACGCTCTGGCCGCAGTCAGGATTCTGGATACGGAAAGCGCGAGCCTTGATGTCCTGGTTGCGAGTGCCCTGTTAACCCGCTCCGATGGCCGCTTCGCCGTGCAGCCGCTGGTGCGCGAATATGCGCACCAGAAGCTCGATGAATTCTCGCGCGATCGGCACGCAACCAACGTGGCCTTTGCCACGCACTACCTCGAACTGGCTCGCGAACTCGGTGATCAGCTGCAACACCCGGTTACCGCAGCGGCCGCGCTTCGTCAATTCACTCTCGAACTGCCCAACATTCGCAAGGCCTGGACCTTCGCTCTGGCAGACGAACAGCATACGCTCATCATGTCGGGGGGGCGTGCCCTGTTCGAATTGTTCGATGCGCTTCGATATCGCGCAGACGCAGAGGCCCTGTTCGACAGCGCAGTCAGTTGGCTGGAGGCCGCGTCACCCTCGTTTTCACGGGCTGACGAACGCATGACCGAATTCCTGCTGGCCCGACACGGCGCCGCTCTGCTGCATGTCGGACGGATCGAAGAAGCCCGCAGAAGACTGGCTGTGGCCCTGGCGCGAGCGCGTCGACTGGGACTGGTCGGCGAGGAATCATTCTGTTTACGCTACCTGGCGCTGGTCGAGCAGGCTTCGGGCAATGCCATTGCCGCCGAAGAATACGCGCGCGGAGGCATAGCGTTGGCGCGCCGATCCGCCACAGCGACGCACGCGCTCATTCTTGCTCTGCGCGATGCGGCCGAGGTGGCCCTGACCGCGCACGATCGACAGCGCGCGGTGGAGTACCTTCTGGAGGCTGTGGGCGTGGAAGGCGCGAGCACAGCCAAACCCGAGGCCTGGCTCACGCTTCTCGATATTGCAGAACAACTCGCCCACCAGGGCAACCTGCGGGTCGCGGCGGCCGTGCTTCTTCAGGTTCTCAACGATGAGTCGGCCCAAGCCGACGTTCACACCCGCGCGCACCGGCTGCTCGATTCAATGCGTCCGGTTATGTCCGAATTCAGCCCTGCGCAGGATTCTCATCACGGTGACGGCCAGGCGACCAGACCATCGGATCGCGCCTCGCTTCTGCCTCTGCCCGAGTAGCCATTGAGCGATGGCGGCGAGGTTGCCTGGACCAGACAAACAGCCCGGCAGGCCATAATCTGGTTGCCGGGCTTCGATTTTACTTCCATGGGCCTGGGTAGAGT
>JBOHRF010000218.1:0-8721 GCA_050732575.1 Longimicrobiales bacterium | reverse complement strand
TCGAAGAAGTCGGGGAACCGGAACATGGCGCTGCTGGTGGCAAAGCCACCGCCCGAGTGACCCCAGATGCCCACGCGATCGATGTCGATGTAGGGATATTTCTGCGCCAGGTTCTTCATCCCAGTCATCTGATCGGGAATCGTATTATCGCGGCCCATGGCGCCGTAGTAGGCATCATGGAATGACTTCGAGCGGCCCGGTGTGCCGCGCCCATCGATGGTGACCACGATGAAGCCCAGCTCGGCCAGTGCCTGGCGATCGCCGCGCGCTGCGCTGAAGGAGCGCGCACCCACGCTGCCACTCTGCGGGCCGGGATACGGGTTGTTGACGATCGGGTATTTCCTGGCTGGGTCCAGATTGGTGGGCACGAACATCTGGCCGTAGATGTCGGTCTGTCCGTCGGCTGCCTTTACGCTAAATGGGATGGGCGGTCTCCAGCCGGTCGCCACGAGTTTCGAGATGTCGGCCTTGTCCAGCGGCATGACCAGCTTGCCACTGCCATCACGCACGGCAACTACGGGCGGCACATCCGGCTTCGAGTATGTGTCGACCAGGTATTTGCCCGTAGGCGAGAGTTGAACGGTGTGATCGCCATCATCGGGATTGAGTGAAACCACGTTCTTGCCGTCCAGCCGGACGCGGTACTGGTGCCGGAAATACGGGTCCTGTCCCGGCTCTCTCCCCATGGCCGTGTACCAGAGCATGCGCGTCTTTTCGTCGATGCGCGTGATCTGTGTGACCGGGCCCGCGCCGTTCGTGATCTTGTTCTTGAGCTGACCCGTGGTGAGGTCGTACAGATAGAGCTGACCCCAGTCGTCACGCTGCGAATACCAGATCACTTCGTTGGTGGCCCACAACACGCGCCAGCCCGTGCGCGCCTCGTAGTGCGTGGCTACGCGCTCCTCGAAGACCGTGCGTACGGCACCCGTTTTCGTATCGGCCACCTTGAGCACGGCGCTCTTGTGATCGCGATCGGTGGAAACCAGGGCCAGCTGGGAGCCGTCAGGACTCCAGTTGTAATCGTTCATGCTGATGTTGTCGCCCAGCGTGGCACGGTGGTAATCGAGCGGCATCTGCAGACGCACCATGCTTCCGGCATCGACATCGATGATCACACGGTGCAACATGGCCACCACACTGTCGCCAGGCAGCGGATACTTCCAGGCGCGCAATGTGGGGTGACCAACACTCGTGTTGACCAGGTACATGTCGCCCACTTTGCGTTCGTCCTGCTGCTGTGTTGCGATCTTCTTCGAATCGGGCGACCAGAGCAGGATGGCGCGATCGCTGCCGGCCCAGCCCGCATTGTCGGTGGCATAACCGAAGTCTTTCACGCCATCGCGGGTGAGCTGCTTCTCCTGACCCGTGGCCACATCGCGCACCCACAGGTTCCAGTCGCGGATGAAGGCCGCACGCTTGCCGTCAGGCGAGCTGACCGCGTTGCCTGCGCCGCCGCCCCGGCCACCACCGCGTCCGCCGCGCCCACCACCGCCGGCAGGAGCGGCGCGCGCAGCGCCCATGTTGGCGCAGGCATTACCGCGCACATCGCAGGACCAACGGCGCGCACCCACGTCGAAGGCGATGCTGTCCGCTCGCGCAGAATACTCGATCTCCTGAAACGGCAGTTGCTGGGCGCCGTGCGTCTGTCCGGTGGCACTGGACAGTGCGCTTGCGACTTTGGCGTGGTCGAACGCGGCTGCGCGCGTCTTTCTGGCCGGATCCACCAGAATGAATTCGGAGTTGTTGCCTGATGTGCTGCGGAACCAGAAGCGATCATCGGGCAGCCAGTTGGCGGTTACACTGCCCCCGACTACCAGCCCGTTTGTATTCTGACCCAGGAAGCGGGAGGCGCGATCGTAGTCCTCCGCGGTGAATGAGCGCTGTTGCGCAATGGCGTTCTCTGCGCTGGACAGAGCGATAATGAGGGCGGACCAAACAATGGTGCGCGTTACGTTTGTCATGGCAGTCTCCGCGCGAGGATCGACGTCACGGCCAGATTGGAGTAAGGCCTGAAATTGCCGGCCTTCAAACTGGCCTGCAAGGTGAGCCAACGCCTGCCTCAAGCGCCGCGCAGCACCCTGGCCGGATCGATACCGCTGGCCCGTGCGGCCGGAATGGCCGCGGCCAGCAGCGCCACGACTGCCATGAGCACGGTCGCGCCGGCAATCACGATCGGGTCGTGCGGACGCACACCGAAGAGCACGGACTCCAGAAGGCGGCCAGCCGCCAGCGCGACGCCCACGCCGATGGCCAGTCCGATGACGGCGGGCAACATGCCCTGACCGACGACCAGGGCAACAATGCGGTCGCGTCGTGCGCCCAGCGCCATGCGCACGCCAATTTCGCGCGTGCGCTGTGCTACCACGTAACTCATGACGCCGTACAATCCGACCGCGGCCAGCAGCGCGGCCGTCACCGCGAACAGCGCGACCAGCATGAGGTACAGCCGGGTCGGCGCGGCCGCGCCAGCCAGCACCTGCTGCAACGTTTCAACGCGATAAACGGGAACGTTGGCGTCCAGTCGCCGCACAATTTCTCTGGCGGGTTGCAAAACCGACGGTGCTCCGGCCGCAGTCCTGACGTGCACGGTCATGGATAGCGGTCCATACTGTGCGTGCGGCAGGTAAATGTCCGCACCCGCTCGCTCCCTGAGCGATGCGAAACGCACATCGCCCACTACGCCGACAATGCGCCAAAGTGGACTGCCGTACCCGACATCGACAGTCACACGCACACGTTTGCCTAGCGGATCTTCGTTGGGAAAATGCTCGCGCACAAACTGCTCGTTGACCACCGCCACGGGCTCGGCAGCGCTGGCATTGTCCGATGCCTGCAGAAGGCGGCCCCGACGCAGGGGAATGCGCAGTACCGCCGGCAGGCTGGGCGTCACCGATCGCACCGATGCTTCCGGCTCATTGCCTGGACGCGGTACCGGCCTTCCCTCGATGAGCACACCACCAGTCGCGCGTCCGCGACCGAGCGGCGCGCCGAACATGGTGCCCACGGCTTCCACGCCCGGCAGCGCAGCGATCTCGTTTTCCAGCGCCGCGTAGAACTGAACGCTGCGGGCCAGCTCCGGATAATCCGATTCTGGCAGTACCACGCTGAAGCGGACGACTTCTCGGGTTTCGAATCCGACGTTTACGGCATAGAGCTGCGTGAACGTGCGCAGCAGCAGACCAGCGCAGATCAGCAGACTTGCCGACAACGCAACCTCACCGGCCAGCAGCACGCGCCGAAGCTTGGTAGTGGACAACGCGGCCGCGCCGCCCCGGCCCATGCGGGTCAGACTCGAGTGCACGGACGCGCGCGACGCAGCCAGCGCGGGCAGCGCGCCAAAGAGCGCCATCACCACGGCAATCGATAGGAGCGTGACCCCCAGTACGGTTCCATCGATGGCGATCAACTCGGTGCGCGGTATGGACTGACTTGCCAGGCGACGAAGGATTTGCACGCCGCCCATCGCCAGCGCGACACCGGCCGCGCCACCGACCACCGCCAGCACACCACTCTCCAGCAGGACCTGTCCGGCCAGGCGACCGCGCGAAGCGCCCAGCGCGGCCCGCACCGCGACTTCGCCTTCCCGCGCGGACGCGCGCGCCAGCAACAGATTCGCCACGTTGGCGCACGTGATCAGCAAGACCAGCAGCGCGGATCCAAATGTGATCCAGATGCCAGCTTCCACATCACCGACCAGTGCCTCCTTCAGTCCGCGCACCAAAAACCGTTTGCCGGTATTGGTCTCGGGATAGATCTGCTCGAAATTGATACCTGCGCGATTTGCTTCGGCGAGCGCAGCCTCCAACGATACACCCGCCGCCAATCGACCAACGGCTTGCATGGTGTGACAGCCGCGACCGCAACCCATCACATCGAGCGCGCGCGGAATCCAGAGCGACACACCACGCGGATACTCGAATCCCGGCGGCGCTACACCTACGATTTCATACCCATTGCCATTGAGCGTGATGGCCTTGCCAAGCACTGCATCGTCACCACCAAACCGCTCCTGCCATAGTGCGTGGCCAATCACGGCGACGCGGGGACCGCCGGCGCCGAACTCGGCGCGCCGGATGTCGCGACCTCGAACCGGCGCCGCGCCAAAGGTTGCAAGCACACCTTCGGTTACGCGCGAAACCTCCAGAATAGCAGGATCACCATCGCCCGTGAGCGTCATGTTGGTGGCGTTCACGCCCACCAGAGAACGGAAGACGCGACCGTCCCGCAAATCTGCAAGATCTGGATACGACATCGAGCTGGGGACCAGGTTCGCTTCGGTAGGCGCAACATTGACAATCACGAGCTCGTGGGCCGCAGGATACGGAAGCGGCCGAAGCAGCACGCCGTTCACTACGGAGAAGATCGCCGTGTTGGCGCCCATGCCCACGGCCAGGGTGAACGCGGCCACGGCGAAGAAGACGGGCCGCCGCGCCAGGCCGCGTACGGCCATGCGCAGATCCTGCGTGAACTGGTCCAAGGTCATCAGCGCGCTCTCCGGGAAACTCGAGGTTATCCCTTCGATACCTCGCCACTCGGATTGGTTGGACGTTCCGCTGGGTTTCGCTATTCGATCGGATTGCGGACCGGGCCGTGGCGCCCAAGGCCGCGGCCACTGAGCCAGCTTCGAAGTGAGATTCTCGATATCCCGATGTTGACCCCAGGACGAAACTGGCCTGCTCGTAATGGTCTGCTAGTGAGTCCGCCGGCCCGCCGCGTCCAAGAGAATCCTCAGCGACACGACGCGGGGCTGGTTTTGCTTGGCCAGACCTTTACTTTGCCAGAGTCAGCAACCACGGAAAATCGACATGCGTCCTGCCGCTCCGCTCGCTCTCACGCTTCTGCTGTGCTCCGGTTGCGCGGACGAGCCCTGGCCGCGCCCGCCCACCGTTGACGCGGCTGCTTTTGTCCGTGAATTCAATGCCTGGCGTGACTACCGTCAGTCGCGGCTGATCGCGCCCGGTCCGGGCCCGGTGACCTGGATCGGAATCTGGGCGCTGGGCCCCGAAGCGCAGGTCATGGGCTCCGATTCCACGCTGCCCATCGTACTTCCGGCCGCGCAATCACCGAAGCGCGTGGGCACGCTGCGTTACGCCAATGGTGAAGTCCGCTTCGAACCTGCAGCGGGCGCGCGCATCCTGCTCGCGGACAGCACGCCTGTTACCACGGCCGTGTCGCTGGCCAGTGATCGCACGAAAACACCCACCACACTGATGCTGGGCACGCTGCGCCTGCGCGTGCACGGCGAGCCGGGCACGGATCGGCTCTGGCTGCGCGGGTGGGATCAGGAACACCCAGCGCGTGCAAGTTTCCGCATGCCGGAGACGTATCCGCCGGACACGACCTGGCGCGTGGCGGCACGCTTCGAGCCGTTCGATGCGCCGCGCAATTACACCGTGGAGGACATTGTCGAAGGCACGCAAGTGTATCGCTCGACCGGGCGGCTGCTGTTCCGCGTCGGCAAACGAGAACACCGACTGGCCGCGTTTGCTGACCCCACCGACACGTTGTTTTTCATCATGATGTGGGACTCGACGGCGCGCTCCACGACGTACCAGGCCGGCCGCTACATGCGCGTGCCGTTTCCCGATTCGAGCGGGTGGACCATGATCGACTTCAATCGGGCATACAGTCCGCCCTGTGTGTTCACGCCTTATTCCACCTGCGCGTTTGCGCCGTCCGAAAATCGGCTGGCTCTGGCTGTGACGGCGGGCGAAAAACGCGTGCAATAACAAAGCAGGGAGTTACTCGAATGCGTTTCCTTTCGCTGCTGCTGAGCTTGCCATGGCTCGCAACTACGCATGCCGTGGCGCAGAACTCACCGCGCGGCACACCGGTCGAGATCGTGCGCACTCCTCGCCTCAGTCTGGGTGTCGATGCGGGTGACCCCAATCTGGAATTCGACCAGGTGGTTACGCCCTTCCTGCTTCGCGATGGCCGGGTGGTCGTGCCCACCCGGGGCAGCAATTCGATTCGTGTGTTTCGGGCCAGCGGCCAGCTGCTGAGCAGCCACGGCCGAGGCGGGGCAGGGCCCGGCGAATTCAGGTCCATCATCGCGGCCTGGGCTCGTAGCGACACGATCGAAGTATTCGACAACCGGCTCAGCCGCATCACGCGCTTCCTGCCCAACGGCACCGTTGAAGTGGTGACGCTCACTACGAAGCAACGCGACCTTTCGTTGGGCGCCGGGCCGCTGCCCGATGGCTGGATCGTGGGCGGCGTGGAGAGCGCCACGTACCCTGGTCGCGATCAAATCGTGCTGCGCCGGTTCAGCCGCTCTGGTGCAGATCTGGGAGAGGTTGCACGCGTGCAAGGTTTTGCTCGATATCATTCACCTGTGATAACCGGGCCCGAACCACTGTCACCCACACCGGTGATGGACGTGCAGAATGGACGAGGTTATGTCGCGGACAATCTGACGCCCAGGATCCAGATTATTAACGCCAGGGGCCAACCAGAACGTGAGGTTCGCTGGACACCGGAACGTGTCCATCCGGTGCGCGCAACGTTGCGCATGGTGATCGACTCGGCAGTGGCGCGCGCCAAGCCCGTGCAGGCCGTGCGCACGCGCCAGAGATGGGAAGACGCGCGGGTACCGGAGCAGGTCCCTGTATTCGCCAGTTTCATTGTCGATGATCAGGGCTTTATCTGGGTGCGACCGTTCGAGCCACTGGTTCACGCCATGGCACTGGGTGGACTGAACCGGACGGGTCCGGGTGGCGTCTGGACCATTCTCTCGCCCGACGGCGTCAAAGTGGGCAGTGTCAAAGTGCCCGACGACATCGAGCCCATGCAGATCACGACCAATGCTCTGGTTGGTATCGTCAAGGACGATCTGGGTGTGGAGTCTGTCCGCGTGCACGAGCTGAAGCGCAAATAGAAACGTCAGCCGGAAAAAGCGCGCTGACTTGACGCCGTTCCGGTCGCGGCTGCATTGTATGGGCGGCGCACATCCAGCGCCCAACCTCATGAGGCTCCGCTCTGCTGCTGCCATTGCAGTAACTCACCGGGATCGTGCCGATGAAGCTCTTGGATGAACGAACCGTTGATGTGGATGGGACCTCGGTCACCTTTCAACTAAGGGTTATTGATTCCGAACGGTACATACTCGTCGGCACGTGCACACCGACTGACAAAGGCCCGCGTTGAACTCTTAGTCAGCGACTTTGAAGTCGCTGTTGATAGAATCGCTTTTAGTGATCAGGAACTGACGAAAATCTGGCAGCGGGCGCTCGCTCGACAGCAACTGACGCACGTGCAATCGTCAAGACTGCCCGATCCTAAGCCTGTGCCAGTTGTTTTCCCGGATGGGACCGAGCGGTTGGGTCTTGAGATCGAAGATGGCCTGCTGGAGGTTGCGTCAGCGCCGGAGACGATGCAAACGCAGCGTCTCGTGCTCCTCATCGGCGGGGAGCGACGCCTTGTAAGGGCTATTAGGAACCAGCTCAGAAATGGCGAGTTGACCGCTCGCATTCGACACGAGAAAGCGCCTTGAGTTTTTGCGCGTGCAGGACGCAGGGGCGCGCCTCACCTATGCTCTACCTGCCCATGGACTGAGCCAGTTTGCTTGAGTGCTCGCGCGACCGGATCGCCTGCGCCGCGCGTAACATCATCCGGCGCTCGATCTCTTCCCGGCGCTTCCGCTTCTCATCCGATGACAAGTCATTGCGGTCGAAGCCGCCAGGAACTTCCGGTCTTCGCCCAGCTGCTGAATTATGCCGCCGAACTGACGGCGTCGGGTGAGCAGTGGCAGATTCTCGTCGCGGTACTCCAGCGCCTCATCCGTCCTTCCTTCACGCTGCAGCTTGCGCAGAGTGTTGAAGGCACGGTCCGCGCGGCCCCGCTCGAGGTACAGGCGTTCGATGCTTTCGGAAGACGCGCCCGGTTCACGAACGGCAAAACCACGAATGCCATGTAGCTGGCTGGGCAGGGCCGGCGAAGCGCCCCGCTCGCGCACGCCAACACCTTCACCTGCCAGGTCGATGCCCTGTGTCGCGAGCCGGCCGAGCCCGCCCGTGTAGCTGAACAGCACGTTGTCGATCTTGGCAGGCGAAACACCAAGCATTCGTCCGAGTCCCTTTGAGACTTCGCTTGTCGAACTCGCGTACTGCTCGCGCGGGTCGACGTCTTCCAGCCCACGCGGAACGATGGGCCGATCCAGAAACCGCGAGTAGTTCGCGTAGCTGTCGATCAGCGGTGAGAGGAACGTGGGAACGGGGAACAGGTGCTCAGCCTGCTGGCCCAGCGTCTCCTTGACCAGCCGGTCAAACCTTCTGGATCGTTCTGATCCATCCACTGCATGAGACGCTGCGGAATCGAGCCAAAGACAATTCCCAGCTCGAACGGCTTGGGCAGACGCCACTACGCATCGCCGACCTTGAACACCCAGAACAAATCGCGCTGCCATTGCGGGATCTCGAAGTACTCAGGATCATCGAGGTACACCAGGTACTCGATGACGCTCGGCACCGTGATCATCGACGTTGCACGCAGTGACGTGCCGACTGGGTCCGCCTTGAACGCTCGAGACTGTCCTGGCTTGCGACCAATGAGCACACGTATACCCAATACACTCAATCAGGCACATTTAATGAGGAATCTACATATTCCGAACACTCGCCGAAAGCCTTGCGCATACCGCGCGAATCTCTCACCTATATCACTTGTGCAGCCGACGGGTGGCTCGGTGCTTTTACCGATGCCACCCGTCTCTTTGTATAACGC
>JBOHRF010000217.1:0-8726 GCA_050732575.1 Longimicrobiales bacterium | reverse complement strand
TGTGCTCGCGTTTGCTGCGCAGCTCACCGCTGATCACGGCCACCATCTCGTAAATCGGAACGCCTTCGGCCACTACGATGTCGCCAATTTCGAGGTCCTGGAACGCCGCCTGCGCGGCCAGCCAGGTGAGCTGGTCCTCGGGCAGATCGGCAAAGGCGTCCACGCGGCGCAAATCCGCGACCGCACTCTCGGTCGCGGCTGGCTGTTCATCCACATGCATGATTTCGCTCATGAGTTGCCGGGTGTAGCCGTCACATAGTCAACCGTAGTCAAGGGCAGTCGCACCTGGAAGCGCGTATCGCCCGGCACGGACTCCACCCGGATCTCGCCCTGGTGCCGGCGCACCACAATGCGCCGCACGATGTCCAGTCCCAGTCCCGTCCCTTTGCCCACATCCTTGGTCGTGTAGAACGGCTCCCAGATGCGGGGAAGTTTGTCTTGCGTGATGCCCGCGCCATTGTCGATGATCTCGACCAGAATGTGCAGCGACTCACGCGCCGTGCGCACCGTGATCTGGCCACCATCGGGCGCGGCATCGATGGCATTGTCCAGCAGGTTGGTCCAGACCTGATTCATCTCTCCTGCATGCACGATGGCGAGCGGCAATTCCGGATCGTATGCGCGCGTCACTGTGATGTTCTTGTCGCGCAGTTTGTGGGTCAGGATCTTGAGCGTGTCATCGAGCGCCGCGTGCAGGTCGGTTTCCGTGCGCTCGGGCGAGCGATCCATGTAGGAGTATGACTTCACGGCATCGACCAGCCCGGTCACGCGTGCGGTTGCGCTTTCCACGTCCTGCAGCAGGCTGTCCGCAGCCAGTACGGCATCCAGCCAGATCAGTCCATCACCCAGCGCTTCATCGGGAAAATGCGCAGCCAGTTGTTCCAGCTCGGCCACTTCGATGCCGGCATCCAGGAAACTCTCGGCCAGGGTCCAGGCGCGTTGCACGCGATGATCATCCAGCCATTCGCCCAACAGCTCGATGCGTTCGCTGCGCGCCATGGGATCCAGCGCGCGCGCATGGCCTGACTTGCCCTGGTTGATGGTAGTCAGCGCGCGCAGTGCGTCATCGTGCAAATTGTGGTGCGCCAGGTTGATCGAGCTCTGACGAAAGTCCTGGAAACGCTGGCGTAGTTCACGCGCGCCGCGCTGCACGGCGGCTGTGGGGTTGTACAACTCGTGCGCCAGCCCGGCGGCAATCTTGCCCAGCGCCAGCAGCGACTGGTTCTGCTCCTCGTCACGCACGCCCAGGCGCGCGCGGTCCACCATGATGTGCACCAGTCGCTCGACCAGCACGGGGATGCGGGCCAGCATTTCCGAAAAGACACCGACATGAAAAACCGCCGCGCGCGTCGGCACCATGGCGCGCCCCGTCAGAGGCCAGGTCTTCATGCGTGAGAACGGGACGGTGCCCGCGATTTCGCCCGCCTTCCAGAGGAACAGCCACGCGTTTGCGGCGCCGTGCTCGTGCGTCTCCCGTTTGCCGCGCAGCTCACCCGTGATCATTGCGAACATGGTGTCGGCCGGATCACCTTCCGCGGTCATGACCTCGCCCGCCTTGTAATCGCGAATAATGCAATGCTCGGCCAGCCAGACCAGTTGATCTTCCTCGAGATCGGCGAATATGCTGACCTTGCGCAGGTCCCGAACCGCACTCTCGATGTCGAGCTGTTGCACTTGGCCAGGCGCTGCGGCGCTCAACTACAGGACCTCCGATTCATTGACGAAAGCCTATGCGTCGAAGCAGATGCTGGAACCGTGCATCACCGCGCAATCGCTTGAACCGTTCATCGACGTTGATGGTGACCAGCCAGGGATGGCGTTGCCGGTAGGACGCCTCCAGCCACTGGAGCGCGCCGGCGGTATCGCCCAGAGCGAAGATGGGAGCCGCCACGATGGGATCGTAGATGTCGGTCCGCGCCGCGTCCGCGCGCAGCGAGTCCAGCAGCCAACGCGCTTGGGCGGTTTTTCCCGCTCGCGCGAGTGCGTGAGCCAGGCTGGCTTTGGCCCGCGGCGTAGCGTTCGCGTATTTGACCGCGGCCTCGTATTCGGGAATCGCCTGTTCCACTCTACCCGTGGCTTCGTAGAGTCGGCCCAGGCCTTCACGGAATTGCCAGTACTCGGGGTTGTACGCGATGATATCGCGGTACTGCGCCTCGGCCAGATTGAAACGCCCGGCCAATCGCAGCGCATTCGCGGAACTGATGGTGCGGGCCAGCGGTTCCGCCTGCTGACTTCTCTGACGCTCGGCGAGGGCCTCGTCGAAGCGGCCCATGTTCTCGAGGAAAAAGCCGTACCAGTTGTGAGCCAGGCTATTGTTCGGATCGACCTCGAGCGCTCGTAGATACGCTTTCTCGGCCGCGGCCCAGTTCCATTCGTATGTCTGGTAATAGCTGCCCAGCGCACCATGTGCATCACCCAGCTGGTCATCCAGCGCGACCGCGCGCTGCACGGCCTCACGCATGCGTTCCCTGGCCACGCGCGGGTGAACGTACGAATGCCCGCCCAGCGGCGCATACGCGCTGGCCAATCCTGCCCAGGCTTTTGCGAACTGAGAATCCAACGCAATGGCCTTCTCGAAATAGTCGACGCCAGTGAACAGATCCGTACCGCGTCGGTTAAAGAAATAGCGGCCTTTGAGATAGAGCTGATAGGCCTCCAGGTTCTCGGTCGGCTTGTGCTCGAGTTGTCCGCGCTCGGACGCGCTCAGGTTCATCTCGAGCGCTTGGGCAATGCGCAGCGCCAGCTCGGACTGGATGTCAAAGATCTCGGCCACCGGTCGATCTTCTTCATAGGTCTGCGACCACATGTCGAGTCCGGTGGCAGCATCGACCAGTTGCGCGGTCACACGCACGCGGTTGCCCGACCTGCGCACGCTGCCGGAGAGCACGATCTTCACATCCAGAGCTTTGCCGATTTCGCGGATATCGGGCGCCTGGTTCTTGAACGCGAAGCTGGAAGTCCGTGCGGCCACGCGCAGCGCGCGCAGTTGCGAGAGCGCGGCAATCAGCTCCTCCGTGAGACCGTCACTGAAGTATTCTTCATCGGGATTGCCGCCTACGTTCTCAAAGGGCAGCACGACCAGCGAGGGCCGCTGCCGGGCAACATTACTGGCGCCCGTGCCGAATCGCTGTAGCAAAACGTCACGCACGCCACCCAGGTTGAACCCGAACGCGATCAGCCCGGCCACCGCGAGCGTAGTGGCCGCCAGGATTGTTTTGCGCGGGCGCCCGCGTGCACTCGCCGATTGCATTGCCGTCGGCGTCAACGCGGCGGCGAATTGCTCGGCCGTGGCAAAGCGATCGGCCCGCAACCTGGCCAGCGCGCGCGTGACCGCGCGATCCACGTTCTCTGGAACGCTGTCCCGCTGAGACCGCACGGAGGGCACGGGCGCGGCCAGTTGCCGAGCCAGCATGGCCGGCACGGTCGCACCTGTGAACGGCGGTTGACCCGTCAACATCTCGTACAACACGCAACCCAGCGAATACACATCGGTCCGCGCGTCCAGCTCCTCTTCACCGGTCATCTGTTCCGGACTGCAATAGCCGGACGTGCCGACCACGAAACCGGTCTGGGTCAGCTGCTGACCGCCTGCCTGGTCAACCGCCCGTGCAATCCCGAAATCGACGACCAGCGCATGCTGGCCAGCAATCAGGATGTTCTGCGGTTTAATGTCGCGGTGCAGAATGCCGCGCGCGTGCGCGTGTGCGAGCGCATCCGCCACTTCGTGGGCGAGTCCCAGTGCATCATCGATGGGTAGCTGTTTTTCGCGCTTCAGTCGATCGCGCAGCGAGATGCCATCCACGTAGGGCATGACGTAATACAGAAGTCCGTCGGCCTCACCGGAATCATGCAGCGGCAGAATGTGCGGGTGGGTGAGCTGCGCGGCGATCTGGATCTCGCGGATGAACCGTTCGGCGCCCAGCGCAGCGGCCAGCTCGGGCCTGAGCACCTTGATGGCCACGCGCCGGTTGTGCCGGAGATCCTCGGCCAGGTAGACCGTAGCCATACCGCCCGAGCCGATTTCGCGTTCGACCCGGTAGCGATCGGCAAGAGCGATCGTCAGTCTGTCAATCGACATTGATCGTGAAGGTGCACACCCTCTGGGCAGGGCGCAACCAGAACCAGGAGACAGCGCCCAGCCATGCGGGTCCAATGCGGCTGGGAATGCACTCGCCCGAGCGTTGCGCCTGCTGGCCAGGCGATGCGGCGCTCATAACCTGGCCAGATACTGATGCACGAACGAAACGACCATGGAGCCCTCGCCCACACCGGCGGCCACACGCTTGAGCGAGCCCGCGCGCACATCGCCGGCCGCGAAGATGCCGGGCACGCTCGCCTCCAGCAGATAGGGATCGCGATCGAGCGGCCAGAACTTGGGGCGGCTTCCTGATTCGGAGAGCGACGGTCCGGTCTTGATGAAGCCGTGCGCGTCCCGCGCCACCACACTCTCCAGCCACTGCGTGCGCGGCTCCGCACCGATCAGGATGAAGAGCCCGCTGGCAGGCACGGTCTCGGTTGTGCCCGTTTCGGTGTTGCGCAGCTCGAGCCGCTCCAGGTGTGACTCACCCAGCGCTTCGACAATCGCTGTGCTGGTCCGCATTTCGATGTTGGATGTCTGGCCGATCTGATCGATCAGGTATTGTGACATGGACGCGAGCGATGCGCCGCGCACCAGCAGGCAAACCTTGCGCGCATATTGAGCCAGATGAATGGCAGCCTGACCGGCCGAGTTGGCGCCGCCCAGCACGTACACATCTTCGCCCTTCGCTTCACGTGCTTCCGTGGCCGCGGCACCGTAGTAGATGCCCGCGCCCGTGAGTGCTTCAATGCCGGGTCGTTCGAGCCGCCGGTACGAGACGCCTGTGGCAATGAGCAACGCATGGCAGGAGATCTCGCGTCCATCGCCCAGCACCACGTGACGGAACTGTCCCTCGATGCGCACGGATGCCACGCGCTGTGGCGTCAGGATCTCCGCGCCAAACTTGCGCGCCTGCTGTGCTGCGCGCCGCGCCAACTCACCGCCACTCACCCCGCCGGGAAAGCCCAGATAGTTCTCGATGCGCGAGCTCTGGCCTGCCTGTCCACCCGGCGCTTCCTCTTCGATGAGCAGCGTGCTCACTCCTTCACTGGCCGCATACACCGCGGCCGCCAGACCGGCCGGTCCCGCACCCACGATCACGAACGGATAGAAGTCCTGCTCACCTCGTGTGCGCAGGCCCACACGCTCGGCGACTTCGGTCAGCGATGCGCGCTCGATGTGTGTGCCGTCCTGCAGCAACACCACGGGCAGGCCCGCGTCCGTTAGCGCTTTTTCTTCCAGCGCCCTGGACGCTTCCGGGTTGGACGCCAGGTCGAGCCACAAATACGGCACGTGATTGCGCGCCAGGAATTCTTTCAGATGATGGGCTTGCGGTGACCAGCGATGTCCGACCAGTCGCAACCCCTCGAACGGTGGACGAAAGCCCGCTTCCCAGTCATCCAGCAATTCGGTCAGGATGGGATACAACTTCTCTTCGGGCGGGTCCCAGGGCTTCTGCAAATAGTGATTGATATGGGCTCTGTTGATGGCATCGATCGCGGCCTGCGTATCGGCATACGCCGTGAGCAACGCTCGCTTGGCCTCGGGGAACAACCCAATCGCCTTTTCCAGGAACTCCACACCCGTCATGCGCGGCATGCGTTGATCGACCAGGAACAAGGCGAGGTGTTCATTGCGCTGTTTGAGCTGGCGTAACACATCGAGCCCGGCATCCGCGGACTCGGCCTGCAATACGCGATAACGGCTGCCATACTCGCGGCGCAGGTCGCGGCCTACCGCGCGCAACACTTCCGGGTCGTCATCGACCACTAAAACTGCGGGTTTGATCAACTGCAGGACCTCCTGAGGTCGCTGATATTAATCACCGGAGCCTCGGTTGGGCAGCGGCTGCGAGCTTGCTGCGGCTGGTGCCGAACAACCGTTCACATAGATTTCCCGGGCGGCACGTAGTTCCAGCCTCACCATTTCTACGAGAACGTCGCCATGAGCCGCTCTCGGGCCGTCCAGTCGCTCCCATCGACTCGCACTCCAGCAGCCAAAAGAGCCAGCGGCCTTCCGCATTTCAGCCCGCATTCCACCATCCAGACCAAACTCGCCATCGGCAATGCCGGGGACGAATACGAGCACCAGGCCGACCGTGCGGCGGACACAGTAATGCGCATGCACGTGCCCAACAGGCACACCAACCGGGACATGCCGTTGCTGGGTTCCATGGTGGGTCCTGCCTCGAGCGAACTGGATGGACCGATCGAAGCGCCGCCGCTGGTCGGTGAAGTGGTGCAGTCAGCCGGACAGCCACTCGAGCCCGCGGCCCGTGCGTTCATGGAGCCACGGTTCGGCCACGATTTCAGTCGCGTGCGTATCCACTCCGATGCACATGCCGCGACCTCGGCGCGGAACGTTGGTGCGCTGGCTTATACGGTCGGATCACACGTTGTCTTTGGGAGCGGGCATTACGCTCCGCATAGCGGCGCGGGGCTGCGTCTGCTGGCCCACGAATTGGCGCATGTGGTGCAGCAAACCGGCGCGCAGCCGGGCAGCGCGCTTCAGACGGCGCCCGTCCTGCAGCGGCAAAGCCCATCACCCGCCGCTCCGGCCAGCGCAACGGCGACGGCGCCGTGCACGCCCAAGCAGCGCAGAGCCATTCGTGAAGCGGGCCGTGAGTTGCGCAAATGGATCAGAGTCGTGCTGCAACGGTTGGATGAATTCGCAGTTGAGCCCAACGCCAAACAAAGAGTCGCGGGGTTGTTGCAACGACACTTCGGGACGCGGGATGTACTGCACGCCGAGAACATCCGCAATCGGATCGAGGCCGTGCGCGATGATCTGTTGCTGAACGACGCTTACCTTCGGCAGGGCGAATGTCCGTCGGACTGTCGCGGTGATGCACATGTCATGGGCAAGAACCTGCCCGTGTATTACTGCTCCGCGTTCATCGAAATGGACGTGCCCGATCGTGCAGCTGTGTTGTTGCACGAATTGCTGCATGTGAGCATTGCGGCCCGGAAGATGCCGGGCACTTACGACGTGGCCTACCATTGGCAGCGCCTTTATGGACGGCTCGATCCCACCCAGGCCATGGACAATGCCGATTCCTTCACCGAGTTCGTGAAGGACATCGTGCTCGGCAAGACGGCCGCCTTCAAGCAGGCGCCGGATGACATGGGCATTTGTCCCAAAGACTGGAAGCCAAAGATCACTATGGCGCTCGCGCGCGCTCAGGCGTGGGTCGTACTGGGCCTGAATATGCTGGGCGATCGGCGGCCCGATTATGTGAAAAGCTGGCACGAGCTGCGCGTGAAGTATCTCCACCCCAGCTCGGCCGCGTTGGCACCGGGCGCCAGCGTTCGTCGCTGGGACCGGACCGCCAGCGACATCGACTTTGCAGAAGCCGCGTTCCTGCCCCCCGCCATCACGCTGCGCGCACCGATGACCGTGCGCTGCCCGGTCGAACGCAGCCCGCGCTGCCCCGACAACCCTTACGCCCACTGGGACATCGTGAATCAAGCGCTCGTACTTTGTCCGGCCTGGGAGGATCTGTCCAGCGATATGCAAGCCGTGTGGGCGCTCGCGCCGATCATGGGCGCGCTTACCTGGGAGGACGGCTGGAGGATGGCCGAGTTTGCCCGCGAACTCTATGAGATGTTCGAGTTGGGGCGCAGGGTGAGCCTGCAGCAAGAACTGGGGATGGGCTCGTCTGCGCGACCGTAAACGACCGAGGAAATAGGATTAGGGGAAGGGGGAGGGTGGTAGGGACTGTTTCAACCAACGGCTCCACCGAATAGCGAACAAAGTTGCACGGTCAGAATCGGTCCCTACGCCCTTACCCTAAGCCTCTATTTTCTCAAGCTGTACCGTCGAATCGATTCCTTCCCCGCCGCGCCGCCACCGCAAATTGAAGGAAATACTTGCGCAGGGAATTGGCCGAGCCTGGTTCCGCATCATCGGCAAAAAAGAGCCGGCAGAATTCTTCGCGCGCGCGCAGGATCTCACGTCGGCGGTGCCCGCGCCAACGATCGTCCGCCACGGTGAGATCGAAGAGCTCGAGCGCGCGATCAAGGGCACGATCCCGCCGCTCAATACGATTCTGCTCGCCCGCCTGAATAGCCCGCTCGACTTCGCTGCCCACGTGCGCCAGCTGCTCCACCAGCGTGAACGTTTGCCAGCGCCCGGCCGCCAGCCCGGCATGACCTGAACTCTGCATCACTCCACAACCAGGCGTTCGACGATGCGGCGGATCCGTTCGCGCAACGCCGCGTCAGCCACACCACGAGAACGATTCCCTTGCGCCGGTCTCACATTGATCATGGAATCGAATTCGATCCACGATTCTGAGGAATCTGTGGGATACAGGTTGATGCCCCACAAGTTTGCTTGACGCGACCCGTCTTCGAGTAGCATCGCCTCCTCATCCGAATGAAGCTCTCCGCCGATGACCATGATGGCGCGTTCTACATCGACTACTGCTTTCACCATATCTCCGAATTGCTGCTCGGCCAGCTCCACGAGCTGCGCACGCCGGATTCTATCTCGAACCAGTCGAAGGGGTGTTGAATCCAAGCGTTCCCACACTTGTGCTGAGGCGCGGTTGTGCCTGACGGCTGCGCAGCAATGTCGGCCAGGCCTATGAAATTCTCAAGTGAGATGGCGGGCCGAGCGCATAACGGGAGCGGAATCAAGCGGGCGC
>JBOHRF010000216.1:0-8744 GCA_050732575.1 Longimicrobiales bacterium | reverse complement strand
ACACAGTAGTGCGAGAAGGGCGTAGCATTTTCTCGGTACTGCAATGCTGGTTCTGCCCTGGGTAAGGGAGACCTCACCGAGAGTCCTGAAACGCAGAGCCGTCCCAATCATTTATCGCCTCACTCCCAAAAGCACCCGTGAAGGGACCTCGCAAAGCAGCGGGCATGAATTCTCGGAGCAACGCTTCAAAAAAACTAGACTCCAGGCGCACAACTGACTAATGCACTCTGGTTGGAAGTCGTTGATGTAGAACGCTTTGACTAACCGTTGACTGCGGCGCTCAACCTTGACTGATTCCTTTCGCCCGGAGCGCTTTGATGCATACTGAACCTGGTCTCACCGTACTGGAGCCGCCGTACGATTCCTTCCGCCCGATCGATTTTTCTTGGAGTCCCGCGCCGCACGCCAGGGGAACCGCTGTCGTATGGCGGGTTTCTTCCGCCGCAATTTCATCGGGAGAATTCGAGTGGCTTATGAATCGACCCCGCGGCGTTTGTTTTGCGTTAATACTCCCGGCACCCTCCGAAATCGCCGGGATAGGCTCTCTGCTACCGAGGTTGGCTCAGCTCGATCCGAACGTAGTATTGCCATCTGGTCGTCTAGTCTCGCCAAATTCTGTTCGGAGAGCGCTAAGTGGAGGCCCTAAGGATCTTCCAAATGCCGTTGTAAACTACCTGTGGCGACACAAAGTGCTTTCGGTGTGGTCGATTCGGTCGGAAGTGTTACAAATATTTCGACTGGCGCCGGCGATCCCGACAATCAGCAGGCTTTGCCGCGAGATGTACCTCTCACGCCGAACGCTGGGTCGTCATTTTGAGGCGTATGATCTTCCGGTGCCGTCGCACTGGTTGCAATTCGCGCGAGTCTTGCATGTCCTTCTGCGTGCACAATCTGATACTCTTGCACTCTGCAAACTGGCGCTGTCACTGGGGTATCCAGATGGCTTTACGTTTAGCAACCAAGTCAAACGTCTGACCGGGCTTCGACCGTCGGAGGCGAGATTGACAATTGGATACGAGTGGCTGCTTGAGGCTTGGTTATCCAGAGAGAAGGATTGGCGGGACACAATAGCCAAATCTACCGATGAGACCGTGACTGGAGATACTCAGACCGAACACAGTTAGACTCTAAGGAGACAAATTGCACAGATTGTCACGATAGTGCATCTGCAGCTCTCTAGAGAGGCGTTAACGGTCGGCCAAGGTGCGTTTAGCCTGCTGCGCTCAGCACTGGGACTTGTTGTCTTCCCGGGCCGACCAGCTTTGCCGCTCGCTCAAGAGTATTGCGCTGAAGTATGACGCGAACTATATGCGGGTCGAACTGCGTTCCTGCGCATCTGAGGAGCTCGGCACGCACTTGCTCCGTCGTCAAAGCGCGCCTGTACGGGCGATCCGACAACATCGCGTCAATCGAATCGCAAAGCATGATTATTCGAGCTGCAAGCGGGATTCTTTCCTCAGTCAAGCGGTCGGGGTAGCCAGTTCCATCCCAGCGTTCGTGATGATGTCGTACGCTTAGGATGACATGCTCTTTAAAGGAACTTAGAGTGCGAAGAAAATCTGCTCCTTTGGCTGCATGTGTCACAATCACGCCGCGCTCAGAATCAGTTAGTGTGCTTTGCTTGCTGATGATGTCCGCGTAGACTGTGTCGATTTTCCCGATATCGTGCAGGAGGGCGGCGGTACCGATATCGTCGACTTGTGAGGGCTGGAGTTTCAAATCTTCAGCGATCATTTTGGCAAGTTGAGACACCCTTACTGAATGGCCGGAAGTGTACGGGTCTCGCGTTTCGATCGTTTTGATCAGAACGCGTAGCACGTCTGTGTTGGACTGTTGAAGTTTCTGAATCGTGAAATACGAGTGTCTTATCAGTAGAAGTGGGAATACGACGACCAATAATCCTGGGATCCACCAAACCTCATACACCAGTACAACGACCACCGCAACGGGGCTCACAAGAGCATCGTATAGTAGATTGCCGCCCGCCGCACTCGTTACACGCACAAAAGTCGATGAGAAGTCGGCTTCGTGAAGGAACGTCAGTGCAATCGTGATAAGCAATTGATTGGTAAAGAAGAAGGTTCCTGCAAGGCACGTAAAGCTGAATATTTTGCTCAGCGCACTCGGACTATGTATTCCGCCTAACGCATGATAGACCGCCGAGGCAGTACTGATAGATATAACAACTTGTGCAACGTTAAACGCCGCTTTCAGCCTATTGCGTTTGTGTACAACGAATTCAGCTAGGCCACACATAGCTATTGAAACGAACACCTCGGTGGGAGCTGGAAACAACATCGCAGACGCGAATAGAGGGATGAAACCGATCGACGATGCTGCGCGCCCGGACCCCACGCGCACTTGAATCGAGATTGCTTCAGATAAAACGCCAAGAAAGACGAGGCACGATGCCCCGATGATTGCCTGATAGCCAAGCAGCGGAAGCGCGCCGCTGAGCCGATAAAACGCAATCGCCAGAGCGACAGTGATTGTACTGAGTAAATAGATTCTGGTCTGACGATTCATAGAAAACTTGGAGCCCGCGGCCGCCTGTGACGTGTTACGGCAGAGTCAGCAACCCTTTAGACAGCAGGCTGATGCACAGATCAAAGAATGCTAGCACCCAGCGTCACCTCCTCTCGGACACATCATCGACCTGATGCGTGCTTCTTGTGACAAGTACGGTCGAGACGCTCCGCTCTTCGCTATGCTGGGCTTCGCTATGATCAGCGGACCGGGGGCTCCTTATGCTCCATTAGTTCGTGCTCGAACTCCTCTGGTTCGAAAGCGGTGGCTGTTGATCGTCGGCTATCGTTGATGAGCCTGGCGATGGTTTGGATCGCGGAACGCGCTGGACAGGCTGGCCGCGTTGAGCACGGCGCCGGCAACGGCTTGCTCCACGGAATCAGTCACGGGGGCGGCGCCGGATAGAGCGGGTGCGCCCTCATGGGTTTTTACGGATACGCAGATATGGCGCTGGCCGCCGATGATGACATCGGCGGCGCCTTCGAAGATCCACTGGGTTTTTTCGACATGGCGCAGGGCTTCGAGCGTGGCGCGCGCGGCCAGGGTAACGCCGCCTTCACGCTCATCACCGGCCTCGGCGGTGCCGGTATGTCGTAGACCGCCATACTCGAGGACAACACGGCAATACAGACGGTCGGGGATGGTACGATCCAACTCGAGCAGCTCTAGCCGTGGTGAAGCGCGTCGGCTGACAGGAAGCGCAATGAAGCCGACGGCGGCCCGGCGCCGATGGGCAACCGGCTGAGGGGCAGGCGCTTCGGGTTTCGGATCGGGCGCGGCGACCGCGGCCGCGGGTTCGTTTGCCGGCGCCTGAGTGACGGGCAAATCGGGGACGAGGAAAATGGCGCGAGCGTCGATGGACAACCCCAGAGCGGCCATGAGCGCGGATTGCACGTTGCGCGTGAGCGCACGCGGCGCAACCTCGGGTGCAGGAACCACGAAAAGGGCACGCAGTTGTCCCGCAACCAGATCGCCGCGCGCGGCACGCACGCCGGCGAGGGAGCGAACCAGGGATTCGATTCGTCCGGCGAGCTCTTGCGTGGAACCGCTGTCCTGGGCCTCGCCCCAGGCTCGATACGACTCCCGCCTCATGAGCGTGTGCGGCTCCTAAAGTGGCGCGTGAAGCCCGACAGACCAGGGGGGTCCATCGGGCCGGAAAAACTGCAACGGCGCTGGAGAAAAATGCTTGGAAAGGAAAGACCGGTGTACAGGATGGGGAACAGATGGTTATGTGTCAAGAATTTGAACAAGATACGGCGGTTTCTTAGACTTCGTTAAGGGTCCAGGCTGGGCCTTCCGGCAGCATCCCGTTTCGGATGGTGGAATCTGACTGCGAATCTGGGCGAGAAAAAACTGCCTGCATCGTTGTACACGAACATCCCTCCATACGCTGCATAATCACACGGCCAGAATCTCTGAACTGAAAGTCCTGATGCAGGTTATGGCAGGCGCACTCAGGACTGGAGCGGCAGCTTGGCCGAGGGATTCAAAGTTTCGATGGTGGTCACCAGCAGTTGGAAATTTGGTTTGCGAACCACTTGATGGAAGGCGGCCCGGTCAATGGCGGCAAAGTCGTCGGGATCACTGGTGAAGCCGATGATCACGGGCGCCCTGTCTGTGCTGCCCTGATGGATGGCCGCGCACAGGTCTTTCACCATGACTTCGTGCAGCTCCAACTCGGTGACGACAATGTCAGGGCGATGCAGGTTGGCCATGCGGATGCCGTCGGGCGCGGTTTCCGCACGCTCGACATCGTAGCCATAGTAGCGAAGCATGGTTTCGATGATGAGCGCCACATCGTGGTCTTCTTCGATGACGAGGACGAGGCGGCCTGATCCAGGTGGTATGTGGTTACTCGCCTGCGGTTGTTGTGAAAGAGGGTGTTGTCCAGACGTGCGCCTGTTGTATGAAGTATTTGGTGGCAAGCACGCGCGAGCAACTGCACGATGGTTGTATTTCGGGCGCCTCAGCGATGTGCTTTGGGCAGTAGAATACGGAACGACGCACCCAGGCCCTTGCGACTTTCAACCAGGATATAGCCACCGCTCTGCTTGATGATTCCGTATACGGTGGCCAGCCCGAGGCCGGTACCCTTGCCCTGCTCCTTGGTGGTGAAGAACGGATCGAAGATTTGCGGCAGTATGTGATCGTCGATGCCTTCGCCCGAATCCGTCATGGTAATGAGTGCGTAGCAACCAGCCGGCACGCTGAACCCTGACTGTCGCCGCGGCTCGAACAATTCCAGTCGCTCGGTCCGGATTTGCAGGCGGCCGCCATTGGGCATGGCATCGCGGGCGTTTACGGCCAGGTTGAGCACGACCTGCTCGATCTGGGTCCGGTCGGCCAGGACCGTGGGAGTATTCTCGGCGAAAACCGTGGTGAGAGTGATGTCCTCGCGGATCATGCGGAGCAGCGTGCGACCCAGATCACGGAGCACATCGTTGACGTCCAGGATCACCGGTTTGAGCACCTGTTTGCGGCTGTAGGCCAGGAGCTGGCGGATCAGATTGGCCGCTTTGTTCGATGCGCTGATGATCTCCTGCAAGTCGGCCACGACGTGAGCCGGAAGCGGCTCCTCGAGCAGCATGGTGGCATGTCCCTGCAGCACGGTGAGCAGGTTATTGAAGTCGTGGGCAATGCCGCCGGCCAGCCGGCCAACGGCCTCCATCTTCTGCGACTGGCGCAGCTGGTCCTGAAGGCGCAGGAGATCGGTCAAGTCGTGGTAGACCCACATGTGCCCGGTGATCGAACCAGCGGCATCGCGGATAGGCGCGTAGTCTCGTTCGAGCACGCGACCATCGCGGAATCTGATTTGATCGCGAGCGGGTTCAGCAGCGGCGATGCGTTCCTCGATGATACGCACGAAAGCGGAACCGTCTTCCATGAGCTGGGAAACGCCACTGGCTGCCTGCTGGCAATCGACGTCCACCAGTGCATCGGGCGGTCCCGGTATGCCAAACAACTCGAGAAACGCAGGATTCACGGCCGTGATGGTTCGCTGCGTGGACTCTACGACCACACCATCGCGCATGTTTTCAATGAGCGACGTGAAGAGCCGGAGCGCGGCTTCCCGCCGTAGCGCGGCCAGGCGCGGTCCCGTGACGTCTTCTACAATGGCCACGAACTGGAGCGGTGCACCGGTGGAAGTGCGGATCAATGCAACTGTGAGGCGGCCCCAGAAATACGTTCCATCCCCACGGATGTAGCGTTTTTCGAGCTGGAACGTTTCACGCATGCCGGCCAGGAGCTCGCGCCGCAGGCGCACGTTCTCGACCATTTCTTCGGGGTGACTGAAGTCTACCACATTCCAGCCGCGGAGTTCATCGACACGGCGGCCCAACATCTGGGCGAACGCCTCGTTGGTTTCCAGCACGTTGGCTGAAATATCGGAGACCACCAGGCCAACCGGTGCATTGTCGAACACGGCGCGCAACTGCGCCTCACTGGCGCGCAGCGATTCGGCCGCATTCTTCTTCTCGGTCTCATCGCGGTATTGGACGTAGAAGAACTGCTGACCGTCAGCGTTGTCGTGCAGTTGCGCCAGCAGCGAGACCGCGATCAGAGTGCCATCCCGCCGCTTGCGCACAGTATCCAGCCCCAGCTCGCGGCGGCCATCTGCCCGTTCCTCATACGAGGCCGCCTCCACACGCAGGTGCTCGGGCACGATCAGGTCATCGATGAATTTGCCAACGGCTTCTTCGGGCGCGTATCCGAACAAACGGGTGAATGCGCGATTGATGCGCACGACAACCTGGCGCGCGTCCATGATGGCACATGCGTCCAGGTCGTTCTCGAAGAGAGCGTCGAAATCGATGCGAGAGCTCACTGCTCAGGAAGCTAGACCGAAGCGCCGCGCGCGCCAGATGCCGATGCGCGCGCGCCACTCATTCCAACAATGATTGTTGAGCGTCACCGCTGGAGCTTGCCCACCGACACTCCAGGCGTCACCTGCGCAATCACGAGCCAATGCGGACCGTGAGCTGCAGCAGTCGTTCGGGCGGCAGCTCGCGTTCGGGCCCGCGCCAGCGGTCACCTCGGCGTTCCACCATCACGCGGAAGAGCGATCCGGCGGGCACACCGCAAAGCAGGGCCTGCCCTTCGGCATTGGTATTGGACTCGAGTGCACGCGGCCCGCGCGCTTCGAGTATCGGCATACTCGCTTGCCAGTTGATGGAGACTTTGACGCCCCGAATCGGTTCTCCGGATCGGTCGTCGAGTACCTGAACGCGCACAACTCCCAGTTCATCCCCTACACGCTGCTGACGGATGGCGAGTTCCATCATGGTCTCGCGCGGGCACAGGACCGAGCGCAACCTGGCGGGATCAGGTGTGGCCAGCTGCAACGCACGCGTAGTCGAGTCGATGCGCACACGTTGTGGCACCATGGGCGAGGGCACGGAATCCAATCGTTGGTGAGACAGCGTCAGGTAATAGTCGCCGCGCGGAACGCTGTCCATGCGAAATGCGCCGCGCGAGTCGGTCACTGACCCGAACGGTGTGCCGGCCAGGCTAACGCGGGCGCCCCTCATGGGCTCGTTGCGCAAACTGTCGAAGACGGTGCCCGTAACTGCAAAGGAGGGGACGAGCGCAATGGACTCCCGTTCGTTAATGCGTGCATCCAGCACTTCACCGCCCACACGACGCACTTCCTCCGGTACCAGGCGGCGGCTTCTTTGCGTGCCTCCCTCCGGCATGCGAATCTCCCAGCGACTTACCAGCCAGGCGCCGTTGGACAACTGCTGGTAATCGGTGCGGCCACCGGCATAACGCGGATCGACGGTAAACCCCAGGTTGACGAAGTCGTACTCGACGAAACGGAGGGCGCCGGTTTGCTCGTCCAGCCAGAGTACGCCCCTGATATCCGATGTGCGGCGGCCGCGCATGGGCTCGAAGCCCAATCCGATCAGGCCTGGCCGGTTACGCTGACGCGCGACCCAGAAACAGTGCTGATCCAAAAATGCGCTGGAGGTGAGCAGTTCGGCGTCGGGACCGAAGAAATCGAAGTGCTCGTTATTGCGCCGCTGCACAAAACCGAGTTGGATGAGCGAGTCCACGGGTGCCGCATGAAACGCTTGCGTGCCACCCATCAATTCGAATGACATGATCTCGTCGGCGACCAGCTGTAAATCCCGATCCAGGCGGTGCTCGAAACGTCGTACCCGGAATTGCGCGCCTTGCTGATTCTCGAACCAGGCCGCTACCGCGAGTGCCTTGCGCGCCTCTTCCCAGAGCCGGGCCGTTTCGGCGGCTCGTTCACGATCCGCTCCGCAGCGGCGATCACCACGGGCACTCACTTCCGGCAAGCGCAGCGCTTGCACGGGCAGGTCCAGCGGTATCGTACGCGTCTCACCAGCGGTCAAGGTGAAAGCAGGCGGCAATGCGGTCTGGTAGCCAATGCGCTGAGCGCTCAACTGGTAGGACCCGGCTCCCGGCGCCCGGATAAAGAACTGTCCGGTCGAGTCGGTCAAAAGACCGTATCGGCCGCGGCCGTCCGGGTCAGTCAGGGCGACAAATACACCCCGGATGGGCAGGCCCGTAGCCTGGTCGCGTACCTGGCCGCGCACCGCCTGGGCGGCCGCGGCCAGCGGTATCAGCAGAAAAACGCCAGATGAGAGTAAGGTCCGATGCAACGCATACCCCCGGGCACGAATTGGACTTGCCCCTGGTAATCTTAACAAAAGCCTGAAGTCCAGCATCCGGAAGATCAGCAACTTTGACGGAGGCGGACAGACATGTGGGTCCGGTGGGTACCGGTAGCTCTTGGCCTGGTCCTGGCAGTGCCGGCGAGCGCGCAGCAGACGCGCGGCGCGGAGCAGGAGGCGATTCATCTGCTGCAACGCGCCACGTTCGGGGTGCGCCCACAGGACGTGCAGAGCCTGCTCAAAGAAGGTCGTGACGCCTGGCTGGACCGGCAACTGCAACCAGCGCGCATTAACGACGCCGCGCTGGCAGCGCGCCTGGACAGTTTTGCCACGGTGCAAGCCGACATGACGGATCTGCTGAGCGATTTCCAGCGCGATCAGCGACAGCGTCGCGAGCTGGCGCAGCAGCGCAACATGCAGAACCTGACGGAACAGCAGCGGCAAGCGGTGCTGGACTCGGTGCGGAGCGCCGAAATGCAGAGCATGACGCCGGAAGAGCGGCGCGAGCGCCAGATGCGCAGCCCGCAATACCTGTTGTCCGAGCTGGTATCGGCCAAGCTGACGCGGGCTCTGTAT
>JBOHRF010000215.1:0-8793 GCA_050732575.1 Longimicrobiales bacterium | reverse complement strand
TCGCTCAGCGGCTCGCAGCTGTTGTATTCGGGTGGCCGCACGGGTGCGGCCCTGGAGGTTGCGCGCCGTTTCCGCGAGGCTGCGGAGCTGACCGTGAGTGAAGAGCTGGCCGACATCGAGCTGTCCGTGCAGCGCGCGTATCACCGAGCTCTGTTGGCGGCGGAGCTCGAGCGCATCAGTGTGGCTGCGCTCGAGCAGGCGGAGAAGTTCCTGGCACACGAGCGGTTGCGTCTCAAGTCGGGCAGTGCCGCGGAGCTGGATATGCTGCGCGCGGAAGTGGCGGCGGCCAATTTGCGGCCGCAGCAGATCCAGGCGCGCAATGCCGCTGAGCTGGCCCTGCTCGAGGTGCGGCGATTGGTCAACATTCCCGCGCAGCAGCCGCTGAAGCTGGGTACGCCACTCGAGCCGCCCGGCGCCGAGAGTCTGAAGGAACCGGTTCTGGATTCGCCGCGGCTGCTGCAGAATCGCCCGGCCGTGGGCGCGGCCGAGCGCCAGGTGCGCATGCGCGAGCTGGGTGTGCGCATTGCCCGCGGCTCATACCTGCCCACGGCATCGCTGCGTGTCAACTATGGTCGCTTCCTGTATCCAACGCGCGCGTTGACCTGGTCGGGCAATGAGTGGCGCGGCGATTGGAACGCCGCCTTGTCCGTGGACGTGCCCATTTTTGACGGCTTGCGCCGTGAATCGCAGATCGATGAGGCGCAGGTGCAACTGCAGCGCGCGCAGCTGCAGCTGGCGCAGCTCAAGGAAGGTGTGCACATGCAATACGAGCAGGCGCTGGGTGAGCGGCGGCGCGCAGCCGCGGACATGACCGCGCGCCAGCAAACCGTGACCCAGGCGCAGCGCGTACACGATCTCACGGTTCTGCGTTACGACCGTGGCATGGCCACACAATTGGAAGTGTCCGATGCGCGACTCGCATTGCTGCAGGCGCGTACCAATCTGGCTCAATCGCTCTCCGATTTTTACATCGCCGATGCCACGCTTCTGCGCACACTGGGTAGATCCATCGGTGCTGGAGACCGGGAGTAAACCAAAATGATAAACAACGAACGACCGAGCACGAGCATGAGCACGACGACGATGACGATAGAGCGGGCAGTTGCGCTGAGTGTAATGTCGCTGATGATGCTGATGGGGACGGGCTGCTCGCAGCAGCAAGGCGCCGCTACCACGACGGAAGAACGACCTATCGTTCTGGGCGCGGAAGATGTTGCGACCGTGACCAAAACCCGGCTCACGTCGGGCGTTGTACTCACCGGATCGCTGGAGCCTGCCTGGCGCGTGAGTGTGAAGGCACAGGTGCCGGGTACATTGCGCAGCCTGAACGCCGATCGTGGCACGCGCCTGACCGCCGGTCAGGTCATGGCAACCATAGAAGCGCTGGGCATCGTGGGCGCGGCTGAAAGCGCGCGCGCCGGCGTGGCAGCCGCAGAGGCCAATGTTGCCGTTGCCCGCCAACGAATGGAATCCGCGCGCGCACTGCGTGATGCGGGCGCACTATCGGAGATCGATTTCAAAACCGCGCAGGCCGCTTTTGATGCCGCGGAGGCGCAGCTTGCCGGTGCGCGCGCGCAGGCCGCCGGTGCTCTGGAGCAGGCCGAACGCGCTACCGTACGCGCGCCCATGGCCGGCGTGGTCAGCAATCGGATCGTGCAGCAGGGTGAAGCGGTGAGCCCGGGTGATGAGTTGTTCACCGTGGTACGCTCCGATGTGCTCGAGCTGGCCGGTCAGGTGCCGGTCGATGCCGCGACGCAAATTCGGCCTGGCCAGGCCGTGGTCTTCACCGTGTCCGCGCAGCCGGGTCGCGAGTTCAGGGGCCAGGTTGCGCGCATCGAGCCGGTCGCCAACCCGGGTACTCGCCAGGTTGGTGTCTATCTGCGCATGAACAACCCGGGTGGTGTGATCGGCGGACAGTTCGCCACCGGCCGCGTGCTGGGCGCCACGGGCAAGGAAGTAACTGTGATTCCGGAGACCGCCGTGCGTACCACCGGTGCAACTGCGTATGTCTTCGTGGTGAACAACAACAGTGTTGCTCGCCGGACGGTCACGCTGGGCGAGCTCGATCAGGCTACCGGACTCGTGGTCGTGTTGTCCGGCCTGCAAAGCGGCGAGCAGGTGGTTACCACATCCTCGGCCGCATTCGTGGATGGCGCGCGCGTGCAGGTTGGCACTCCCGTTGAACCCGCCGGTGTCAAGGCACGGGAGAACTAACATGGCCAACGGTTCTGGCGGACTCAGTGGGTTGGCCATTCGGCGCCCGGTCTTCATCACCATGATCATGGTCGGCCTGATCGTGATGGGCATATTCAGTTACAGCCGTCTGTCCATCGATCAGTTCCCCAATGTGGACATTCCGGTAGTCACCGTGCAGACCGTGTATCCCGGTGCCAGCCCGGAGACCATCGAGCGGGAAGTGAGCCGGCGGCTCGAGGAAGCGTTCAACCCCGTGGAGGGAGTGGATCGCATCACCTCGGTCACGCTGGAAGGTGTTTCGCAGGTGATCGTGGAGTTCGAGCTGGGCCGCAACGTCGACCAGGCCTCCCAGGACCTGCGCTCCAAGATCGAAGCGATTCGGCGCGACCTGCCCACCGACATCGAGCCACCCGTTGTTCAGAAATTCGATCCGGCCGCGGAGCCCATCGTCTCGATTGCGCTCTCTTCCAGTGTCATGCCCATCCCCGAGCTTACCGTGCTGGCCGATGAGCAGATCCGGCGCGCGTTCGAGTCCGTGCGCGGTGTGGGCGAGGTGCGCATCACAGGCGGTCTCGAACGTGAGGTGCGCGTGTTTCTGCGCCCCGATCGGATGCGCGCGGTCGGTGTTTCCGTGCCCGAAATCATGGGCGCGTTGCAGCGTCAGAACATGGAGGTACCGGCCGGTCGCATCGAGCGCGGCACGACCGAACGTTTGGTGCGTGTTACCGGCCGCATCACGGCTGCGCGCCAGTTCGGTGATGTCATTGTTACGAACCGCGCGGGCCAACCGATTCGTGTGCGCGATGTAGCGCGCGTCGAGGAAGGCACCGAAGAGGAGCGCTCCGTGGCCCTGGTCAACGGTCAGCGCGCCGTCTCCATGGACATCATGAAAGTCTCGGGCGCCAATACCGTGGAAGTGGCGGAGGGCATTCAGCATGCCATTGCGGAAATGCGCCAGACACTGCCCGCGGGAACCAATCTGCAGGTGGTGCGCGACAACTCCGTGATGATCCGCCAATCCGTGGAGGACGTGATCAGCGAGCTGCTTTTGGGCGCATTGCTCACTGTGCTCGTGGTCATGCTCTTCCTGAACGACTGGAAAGCCACGGCCATCACGTCGCTGGCCTTGCCCGTGTCCGTGATCTCCGCGTTCATCCTGATCAGCGCCATGGGCTTCACGCTCAATGTGCTGACTCTCATGGCGCTCTCGCTCTCCATCGGCATCCTCATCGATGATGCCATCGTCGTGATCGAGAATATCGTCCGCCATCGCGAGCTGGGTGAGGACCATTTCACGGCGGCTGGCCGCGGCACGCGCGAAATCGTGTTGGCCGTCATGGCTACCACCTTCTCCATCATTGCCGTGTTCGTGCCCGTGGCCTTCATGCGCGGCATCATCGGTCGCTTCTTTTATCAGTTCGGGCTGACTGTTGCCTGGGCCGTGCTGGTCTCGCTGTTCGTGTCCTTCACACTTACGCCCATGCTCTCGGCCTGGTGGGGTGTCGACCCCCATAAGGGCAGCGAGCACAAGGGCAATTTCATCACGCGTCCCATTTCCGCGTTCAACCGCTGGTTCGATCGACAGGCGGGCAGGTATCGCCGGGTCATCGCCTGGGCGCTGGGTCATCGCAAGTCCACGCTGGCCATGGCTGGCCTGGCCTTCGTATTCGCCATGATGCTGTTCCCGTTGATTGGCGGCGGCTTCATGCCCGACTCGGACAATTCGGAATTCGTGGTCACGTTCGAGACGCCGGAAGGTTCGAGCCTGGCCTATACCAGCGCCAAGGCGCAGCAGTTGATTGGTGCGGTGCGCAAGTTCGAGGGCGTTGACTACGCATACACGACCATTGGCTCAGGCGCGACCGGCACCGTGAACGGGGGTCAGATCTATGTGAAGCTCGCCTCGCCCAAAGAGCGTGAGCGTTCGATGGATGAGCTCATGGTGCTGGCCCGCCAGGACCTGACTCAGATTTACGGAACAACCGTGTCTGTGCTCGATGCGGGCGGCATGGGCGGACCGCAGGCACCGCTGCAGGTCGAAGTGCGCGGTCCGGATATGGTCGAGCTGCAGCGCATCTCAGACCAGATCATGGCCGAAGTGAAGAAGATTCCGGGCATTGTGGACATCAGCTCATCGCTGGGTGAGCGGCGGCCCGAGTTCCGCATCGATGTGAATCGTGACCTGGCCAATGAGGTTGGCCTCGACATCGGTCAAATCGCTGCCACCGTCCGACCGTTCCTGGCCGGTCAGACCGCTACGCGTTGGGAAGATCCAGGCGGCGAAGAGCGCGAAGTCGTGGTCCAGGTCGATCCCCTGGAGCGACAGTCGCCCGAGAACCTGGCCGCCATGCCGGTAGCCACTTCGCGTTACAGTAGTGAGGGTGCAGCCATCATGGTGCGCCTGGGGGATGTCGCGCATATCGAGCGCGGCACGGCGCCCTCGCAAATCAATCGCAAGAATCTGCAACGCATCGCATCTGTGGGCGCCAACACCGCGCCCGAGCTGTCCATTGCCGAGGCGTCCGCCGCAATTCGCGAGCGCGTGGGTCAGATCGAGATACCACCCGGCTACTCGATCCAGCTGGGCGGTGAAACCGAGCAGCTCGAGCAAACCATGGGCTACGTGGCGGAGACGTTGTTGCTGGCCGTGATCCTGATCTTCCTGATCCTGGCCTCCCAATTCGAGTCGCTCACACAACCTTTTGCCATCATGATGACATTGCCGCTCTCGCTGGTCGGCGTGCTGCTCGCGCTCATGGTCACCAACGACACGCTCAACATCATGTCCATGATCGGCGTCATCATGTTGATGGGACTCGTGACCAAGAACGCCATTCTGCTGGTCGACAATGCCAACGAGCGCAGGTCGCACGGTGTGGATCGGCGCACCGCCCTGATTGAAGCGGGCGCAGTCCGGTTGCGACCCATCATCATGACCACGGCCGCCATGATCTTCGGCATGCTGCCCATTGCACTGGCACTGGGTGAGGGCGGTGGCTTCCGTGCACCCATGGCGCGCGCCGTGATCGGCGGCCTGATCACATCGACCCTGCTCACATTGGTCGTAATTCCAGTCGTGTACACCTACCTCGATGACATCGGCAGTTGGGTGCGCGGTAAGCTGGTCTCGGAAGAAAAACGGCGCACCCTGGACGAGGAACGTTCGCACGCATTGGCGCCTGCCGGCGATTGAGACACCAGCTCGAGCGAGAGCGCCCGGCGGCGCCCGGCGGCGTCTGGCGGTCGGCGGCGCCTGGTGCCCGTGGCACCTCGTGCTGCACAGCGCTCGTGCTCTGTTCGCGGTAACTGTTGGCCAGGGCAGTCGGCGCAATCTCCTATTCATGTGCCCCATGGAACGCGGCATCTTCGCCACCATGCGCCGCCTTTCCCTGCCTCGCAAAACCAAACCGATGGACCTGCAGGACGTTCTTTCTGCAGTTCGTGATGCGCGCTTTGCGCAGGGCCTGCGCTGCCCGCGTTGCACGGGAGCTGCTATTCAACGTTGGGGTTCCTTCTCCGGCCGCCAGCGCTATCGCTGCGGCAAGTGCCGCCGCACGTTCAGTGATCTGACGCTCACGGCCGCAGCGTACACCAAACGATTGCAGCTTTGGCCACGTTACATGATCTGCATGTTGGCGGGAGAAACGATTCGATGCAGTGCGGCCCGGACCGGCATCCATGCATGCACGGCATTCCGCTGGCGGCATCGGATCTTGCAGCGCCTGGATGCAGCGGATGGTACGGAGCTCACCGGCCTGGTGGAAGTAGAAGAGACTGGCTTCCCGCATTCCGAAAAAGGGCGCAGGAATCTGCCGCGGCCGGCGCGCCGACATGGGTACTGGCCTTACGCGCCTCGGACTTTGTTCGCCCCGTATGTCTGCGTGCTCACCGGATGCGATCGATACGGAAGTGTGATTTCCTCCGTGGTGCTGAGACGCCATCCCTACGACCGCGACGTACACCAGCACGTGATGGCACGTGTGCGAGGCCCGTCTACGATCATGGCGCGCTACCGAGTGCCAGGCCACTACTCACGCGCAACGCGTCAGGCCGGGCACAATTACGTGCAGGTGCCACACTTCGCCTTGCAGGCCGACCGCCCGATGCTCCACACGTTCAACGTTGATGCATATATCAGACGGCTGCGGGCATGGCTCCCGCGATTTCGAGGTGTGGCCACGCGCTATTTGCAACATTACCTGGCCTGGCACCGCCTGATTGATGCGATCGGCGTGCACGGGGGAACCTCAGCCATGATCCGCAGTCTGCATCACCCACGGAAGTCAGCCGAGTAGCGCGTCGAGGCGGTGGCCTGGCTCGAAGCCTCGATCGCTCCATTGTTCATGCGCTGCAGTTTGCCATTATGCGCGTCGGGTCGATCAACCCAACATTTCCTGCGAACAGAGCACGATAGGTCGAGCCGTACATGGGTTGGTGCCTCTAACGCAGTGCCAGCCGCCGGCGAGGCGCGCGCGGTCATCGGCGGTCTGATCGGAAGAAAAACGTCGCACCCTGGACGAGGAACGCTCGCACGCATTGGCACCAGCCGGGAACTGAGAGTAAACGGATTGAGGGGGAGGATTAAGGGGAGGGGGAGGCGAGGGTGATAGGGATTGCTGCAATTCAGCTGGCTTGCCCGGCTCTTGCCAAGGTGCATGATTTGCGTTGGCCAGCAGAGTGGCACCACTCTCACCAAATTGGCTCGCGGTCAATCAATGTTTGCGCCATCCCGCCGCACTACCCGCCCCACCAGGATCGTGATGTTGTCCGTGCCACCCGCATCGAGTGCATCCTGCAGCAATGCTTCACACGCCTGGCGCGCTGAAACCATGGTGCGCAGCCGCTCGCCGATGCGCTGGTCGGAGACGTGCCGGGTCAAGCCATCGCTGCAGAGCAGATGGACGCTGTCCCAGGTGTTGTCGATGGCGGTAACCACGGGCGAAGTCTGCGGCCCGCCAATCGCACTGGAGAGCACGTTGGCCCAGCGTGAGTTGTACGCGTCCGTACGGGTGATCACACCCTGATCGATCAACTCCTGGGCCATGGTCTGGTCGCGTGAGATCTGGGTCAGCACGGCATCGCGCATCAGGTAGTAGCGACTGTCTCCCACTTGCAGCAAATACAGGCGCGGCCATACGCCCAGCACGAGCGTGAGTGTGGTCGCCATTCCCCGGCGGCGCGGATCGCTCTCGGCTTCACGGGCGAGGCGTGCATGGCACTGCAAGGCAGCTTCCTCCAGAGCACGCGAGAAAGCGCGGTCGTCGGATGGATCGGCCGTGTAGTAGCAATGCATGCTGTGCGCGACGTATTGCGTGATGGCCTCGACTGCAAGGCGCGCCGCTTCCTCACCCTGCGCCCTGCCGCCCACACCGTCGGCCACCATGGCCAGGAACGCGATGCGCTGCGTGTCGAGCGGAAAACTGCCCAGGTCGGGCAAGCTGCTCAGATGCACATCCATGCGCTTGCGCAGCGAGCAGATCAGGAAATGGTCCTGGTTGTTCGCCCGCACCTTGCCGACGTGGGTGAGGCCGAATACGTCGATCTCCTCGTCGAGCGGCTTGCGCTCGGTCGCGCTCGCCGCCTTCGTCTTTTCGAGCAGAGTCATCACTGCCTCCTGTGTATCCGTACGTGGCATGGTACCGGCTATGACCTGAGTCGGTCCGGCCGTCTTTTCCATTACACAACCACGCTGCAACGCGTTCTGCCCTCGAGGTAACCCGGCAGGTCGCGAAACACGAACGCCGCATCGATCAGGTTTCGGTAGTACTCAACGCCTTCCAAATCCGTGGTGGAGAGGCCCAGCCAGAACTCGGCCGATGCAGGACCGTGTACCAGCATGCCGTTCCAGTACACCGCCATGCAGCCCAGCCCGGCGGAGGGGCGCCGCGCGGGAAGAAACCACAACAACACATCTCTCACGTTGATGGAAGATCTGATCTCGGCATCCGTTCGCAAAACGACTCGAGACGGACCGACCAGATGGGAGCGCGCATGCCGCGCATAGAGCCCCTCGTATGTGGCATCGTGGCGTGGGTCCCGGCGGCGTGCTGTCATGGATGATGAGAGGGTTTACCGGAATTGCCGTCTGGGACAGCTGAAGGTCGACCACCAGCATTTCCGCCGCATCCAGATCGAGTGGTTCGGTCGTGGCCGCGGCAAACGCGATGTGGGTCGCTTCGAGACGGTAGCGCCCCGAGCTTCGAGCACCCACGTAAAACAGCCCCTCGGTGTTGGCCACGGTCTGTCCCACTATGGTGCTGCGCAGATCTCGCAGTTTGACCGTTGCGCCTGGCACCGGCTGGTTTGTCTGGCGGTCGATCACGCGGCCGCGCACGGCTTGAGCCAGAGCAACGGATGGTGCGGACAGCAACAGCGCGAGAGAAAGGCAGGCGCAACCGGGCGCTGGCGGACGGGCAGGTCTCATGAGGGACTCGAGCGTGGTGAGCTACAAAGTCGTTCTATCTCACCCGTCAGGGTGCTGGATGTCTGCCTCCGCGGGCAAGCCTCACGTTCTGACAAACGGGGGCGGGGGCGGCTGAATTCCCGGATGCAGAACGCCCCTCCAATGCGCGAAGGGGCGTTTGCAACGCCGATGAC
>JBOHRF010000214.1:0-8795 GCA_050732575.1 Longimicrobiales bacterium | reverse complement strand
CAGTGATACGTCGTAATCGAACCAGGGCGGCAGTACGCCGGCCATCACGGCTACATCGCGCACGCCCGGCTGGGTGCGCAGGTGGGCATCGGCCGCGCGCGCAAACGCGATGTGTGCGGCATCATCAGGAAACGACTGTGCGTCCAGGCTGATGGCCAGGCGCACTACGTGGTCGGTGCGAAAACCCAGATCCGCGCGCACCAGGTTGGCGTAGGTGCGCAACAGGAGTCCGGACCCGCACAACAGCAGGAACGAGAACGTGATCTGCGCGGCCACCAATCCATCGGTAAGGCGGCGCTGCCGGCGTCCCATCGTGGTGCCGCGGCCGGCTTCGCGCAGGCGGCGAGCGTCATCCAATCGCAGCCCGAGCGCAACGGGCAGCGTGCCAAACAGCAAGGCGGTGAGCACGACCAGGCCGCAGGCCAGCAGCAGCATGCGGCCATCGGTTGTCAGCGAGACGTAGGGCGGCAGCTGGAAAACGGCGAGCGCGCGAAAAAGTCGGACACCCGCGACAGCCAGGAGCGCACCGGCCAGACCGCCGGCCGCGGACAGGACCAGGCTTTCCACGAAAAGCAGGCGCAGGATGCGCGCAGGTCGTGCGCCCAGGATAAAACGCAGCCGGAATTCGTGCTCGCGTTGGGCAATACGAGCCAGCACGAAATTGGCGACATTGGTGCAGGCGATGAGCAGCAGGAGCGCGGCCGCGCCGGTCAGCATCAAAAGTCCGGTACGATAGCGCGCACGCCAGCTTTCACCGAGTGGTTCGACGTGCAGGCTCAGCTGGCGGTAGGCGGCCGGATGTTGCGCGGCCAGCCGCCGGCCCAGCTCGGCGACTTCCGCTCGAGCCTGCGCCAGGGTTACGCCCGCACGCAGCCTGGCCATTACCCAGGAGCTGCGCGCCTGCCGCGTTTCCAGGATCCTGCGCGGCGCATACTGCTCGATAGGCAGCCAGAAGTCCGATATGTCCGTGTCGACCGTACCCACGAAGTTGGCGGGCAGCACGCCCACTACGGTGTAAAGCCTGTCACTCTCATGACCCGTGTTGCCGCGCGCGCGCACGGTCTGACCCAACACCTCCGTGCGCGCGCCAAACTTCTGCCGCCACATCCGATCGCTGATCAACATGACACCGGGCGCGTTGGGTGCGTATTCGGCCGGTGTGAAGGTGCGACCGAGTGCAGGCCGCAGGGCAATGAGATCGAAATAGCCGGGGCTCACGGATTCACCGCGCATCCGTTCCGTGCCTTCCGCGGTGACCACGGCCAGGCGCGTGCGCGCGGCAATCTCGAGCGCATCGAAGGTGCGTGCGCCGGCCTGGATGTCACGCGCATCAAGCACGGATAGATCCTGGCGCAGGCGCGTCCCTGCGGGCGTGATCCACAAACGGACCAGCCGATCGGCATGGGGAAACGGCGGCCGCGCCAGCAGAATGCCGTGCACGACCGTGACGATGAACACGGTGGCGCCAATGCCCAGCGTGATGCAGGCCAGCGCCGACAGGGTGAGCCGCGGGGTCACCCGGAACTGACGCAGCGCTTCGCGTACATCCTGAATGATGGTTTCCATGATGGCCAAGGTATCGTCCTGTGTTTCCGGCCAGGATGGTTGTGTTGTGAACCCCGAGGCTGTTGCAGCGAACGGGTCGAGGCTCGCGGCAGACGGGAGGACAGGGTAAGGATCGCGAGCGCCGAAGGATGGCGGGCGTGCCGATCTTTCGCCGCTGGCCATCCGCCGCGCATCGTGTGGCAGCACAACTCAACGGAGCCAAAACGTGCCTCCATTAGAGGCGGCAATCTCGGCAGAACCTGCGCCCGATTCCGACTACCAGCGGCGCATCGCGGCCAGCCTTCAGCGCGCCTACCGGTCGACTATCGAGGGCGGCTCGAGTCGGCGTTTGCAAGTGGGGAGAGACCGCGTGATCGTTTTCTCCGATCTGCACAAAGGTGGGCGCAATGATGCGGACGACTTCCGCCGCTGCGAGCGCGCTTACAATGCTGCCTTGGCCTATTACCAGGCGCTGGGTTACTGGCTGGTCGAGCTGGGTGATGTGGAGGAGTTGTGGGAGGAGATGCCGGCCACCGTGCTGCGCCAGTATCCGCGCACGCTCGAGCTGACCGCGCAGTTCCACAAAGCAGGCCGCTACATCCGCATCTGGGGCAATCACGATGATGCGTGGAGCTTTGCCGACAAGGTGAAGCACTTTCTGCATCCCATCTTTGGGGACGACCTGCGCGTCCATGAGGGCTTTTTGCTGCACATGGACGATGGCGATCAGTCGCTGGGCGCGTTCTTCCTGGTGCACGGTCACCAGGGCACGCTGGAAAGCGATCGCTGGTCGTTCATCTCGCGCTTTGCCGTGCGCTGGATCTGGCGACCGCTACAGCGGCTGTTCAACATCACGCGCAACACACCCGCGCATAACTGGGCGCTGCGCGAGCGGCACAACGTAGCGATGTATCACTGGGTGGTCGGCAAACCCGGGCTCGTGCTGGTTGCCGGACACACACACCGGCCGGTGTTTGCCTCGCAGTCGCGCGAGCGTCAGCTCGAGGTGCGCCGTCAGCGCATCCTGCTGCGACTCACTGAGGAACCGGCCAACCACAAACTCGAGCTGGAACTGGCCACCATTTCCGCAGAGCTGGAATGGGCGCGCGCACAGGATCGGCAGTTGGGCGGACGGGAAGGCGAAATGCCCACGGAGCGGAAATGTTACTTCAACACTGGCTGCTGCTGCTTCCTGGATGGTGATATCGTGGGCCTGGAGATTGCCGATGGCGCCATCCGTCTGGTCCGTTGGCCGGATGACGCCGAGCACCCGATACCGCAGCTACTCGCATCCGTGCCGCTGCGCGAGATTTTTGAGGCGGTGGCCGTCGGACCGTCCGACGCCCAGGCAACACTCCCCGCCCCTCCCGGCATCTCACCACATCATTCCCGTTCCATCGGCGAGGCGTTATGAAAGCACACGTCCGTTTTACGGCCTTCCTTCCCCTACTCTGGGCGGCCGCGGTCCAGGCACAGGCGCCGAAAGTAGCCGGTACTTACCTGGTCGACTTTGATTCGCGCGTCCAGATGAGCGGCGATGGCAGCATCCAGGTCACGGGGCGCAGCAAGGCGCGTATTACGTTGGAGTTGCGGGGCGATTCGATCTTCGGCACCTGGCACGTGATCGACGATCCCACCAACCGGCCGCCGAGCCCGCTGCGCGGCACCGTGCAGGACGGCAAAATCAAGCTGAGCGCGGAACCGAGGGAAGCGACCGTGAACATCAACGGTCAGGAGCAGCGCCGCACCATCACACAGGATTTCCTGTTGACCATCGCAGGAGACGATATCAGTGGTACCATCGAATCGCCCGCGCCCATGCCGGGCCTGGCCGGCATTTCACGCAAGCTGGAGGGCAAGCGCGAAGCCGCCAGGTCGGGTCCCTAGTGGCCCGAGGGTAAAAATCAGCGCATTCAAACTTCTCTTACACATCCTGCACAGTTCCTTCACCACTGAGGTGCACCGGATTCCTACGTTGCGCGTGGCAACGTCAACAGGAGGAATCCGGTGCACTACACCACTCGTTTCGGAAGCTGGTTCAAGCAGGACAACGTAGCGCTGCTCCTGCGCGTGGGCGTGTGCCTGTGCTTCATCGGGCACGGCGCTTTTGGCATCATGGGCAAGGAAGCGTGGGTCGTCTATTTCGCAGTCTTCAGCATTCCCGAAGTGTGGGCGTGGCGGCTCATGCCGGTAGTCGGTGCGATAGACATTGCGGTGGGTGTTCTGGCGTTGTTCTGGCCTACGCGCGCGTTGCTTGCGTATGGCACACTCTGGTGTGTCTTCACGGCATCGCTTCGACCGCTGGCCGGCCAGGGTATCGCTGAGTTCCTGGAGCGGGCGGGCAATTACGGCGTACCGCTGGCGCTGCTCGTGTTGGTGGCTGGCGCGTGGGCCGCTCTGCCGCCCGCACTGACACCGGTTCAAGGCGCGTTCGAGGTGAGCCTGGCACTGGCGTGCATCCTCAGTCCGAGTGCGACGCTCTTTGCATCGATCGCGCTCTGGAAGCTGGCCACGGAAGCGTTGTTCCTGGTGGCGGGCGCGCCCATCTGGGAGTTCGTGGAACGTGCCGGCAGTTACGCCGCGCCTCTGACCCTGACCATGCTCCTGCGCCGCGGCGCAACCGTCCCCGCGTATGCAACGCGCGGGCTGGCGGGGATTTCGCCCGTCGTTCTGCTGGGCGTCGCCTGTGTTGCGCTGCCCTCCGCACTGCACGCACAGTCTCCCAGGCTCGGCTCGCTCACGCCCGAGCTGCTTGGCCAACTCGAGTCAGGCGGTTTCGTCTTTGCCTGCCGGCATGCGATCACGGATCACACGCGGGAAGATCGCCAGCCCATCGACTTCAACGATGCATCGACCCAGCGCGTGTTGTCCGCAGATGGCGAACGGCAGGCGTCGGCCACCGGTCAGGCCATACGCGCGCTCGGCATTCCCATCACCGACGTGCGCGCCAGCCCGTTCCAGCGGACCCGTCGCAGCGCGGAGCTGATGTTCGGCAAGGTCGTCATCGACAGCACGTTGTATGGCTCAGGCGCGGTCAAGGATGAAGGATTGCGCAAGCTGCTGGGCTCAACCGTGGAGGGCGGTGGCAATCGTGTGCTCAACACGCATCAAGGCGTGCTGTATCGCATGTTGCGGCTGCCCCAGGGTTCGATTGCGGAAGGCGATTGCATCATCGTGAAGCCGACCGGTACATCGTTCGATTTGGTTGCCCAGGTGCGGGCGGCAGAGTGGAAGTGACCAACCTGATGTTGGCGCGTGCAGACGGGCACGATGCAACGACCATGGCAATCGGCACGGAAGCCTCGCGCCGGCTCCGTGCCTTTGGCAGTGCACCTTGCTAACCATCCCGGGGCACATCGAGGGGCGGCACCCGTGTGCCCGACGATATGGCGCGAGGCACGAATCTGGCCTCATATTGGCCGGCCGTTCGAACTCGACGATGGTACGGAGGCATGCATCTCAACAGGGTGGGCGCGTTCCTTTTGGGCCTTTTGCTGCTCGGCCCTCCAGACGCTCGTGCGCAAGTTGTAGACGTGGTGGACGGCTATGTTTCCGGCCGCGCCGCCGGCAATTTGCCGCGCGTAACCATGGGCTGGGGCGTGTCCACGGCTACCATTACGTTGCTTACCGCGTTCGACCAGGGACCCGTGACCAACAATCGGGTCGTGAGTACGGCGGTGGTCAACGCCGCTATTGGCGCGGGTGTTTCCTGGACCGTGAACCGCCTGCTTCGGCCCGCGCCGTCCATCTCCCGCAATCCCGAGCTGCTGCGCGCCTCAGAAGCTTACCGCGATTCGTTCAACCGCGGTTACAAAGAATCGCTGGGCGGTCGCCAGATGGTTTCCAACGTGCTGGGTGTGATCACCGGTTCCGTAGTAGCCGGCGCCATTTTCATGTTACGCAAATAAGCACTACGCGCCGGGTTGCGCCAACTGCCGTAGGCGCTGACTGCCACTGCGACTGGCGATTACCCGGGTGCCATCGGAGAGCTCGACCAGCATGCGCGATGCATCATGCGCATGGATGGCAGTGATGAAATCCATATTCACGATATGAGAGCGGTGGATGCGCACGAACTGGTCGGGGTCGAGCCGGTCTTCGAGCTTTTGCAAGGGGATACCGAGCAGGTAGGTGCGACCGGCGGCGTGCACGGCCACATAGTCATCGCGGGCTTCCAGTCTTTCCACTGACGATAGTGACAACGGGCGCGTGGCATCGCGATCGCGCACGAATAAACGTGTGAGTGGCCGGCGGCCCAGTGTTTCCTGCGCGCGCTCCAGGGCGGAATGGGCCAGAGGTGTGGCCAGCAGCCTGCGCACGCGCGACATGGCTTCGCGAAAGCGCTCCTGGCTGAACGGCTTGAGCAGGTAGTCCACCGCGGCCAGCTCGAAGGCGGCCAGCGCAAACTGGTCGTAGGCGGTGGTGAAGACCACGGCCGGGCGATGCGCGATACGCTCGAGCGTGTCCAATCCGGACGCGATGGGCATGCTCACATCGAGGAAGACCAGGTCAGGCTTGACCGCGTCGATTTGCGCGGCCGCACTGAGGCCATCGTGCGCCTCGCCTACCAGCTCGAGATCCTCCTCATCAGCAATCAGGTCACGCAGTTTGCGCGCGGCCAGCGGCTCATCCTCGGCAATCAAGGTGCGGATCATGCGCCTTCCGCATCCAGCGGCAGGTTGAGCGTTACGGCAAAACCACCGCTGGCCAGGCGCTGCACGTTGAGTACTCCGCGCCCGCCATAAAGAGCATCGATTTGCTGGCGCACGCCTTCCAGGCCAAAGCCGGTACCGGCCGTGAGGCGCGGGTCAGCCGTGGCCGCACCATCATCACTGATCTGCAGAGCGAGCGTGCCATTGCGGCGTTGGGCGGACACGCGGATGGTGCCGCCCTCGGGCCGGTGCGCAATGCCGTGACGCACCGCATTCTCGATCAGTGGCTGCAACAGGAAGGGTGGCACGAGCACATCGAGCGCGGCTGGCTCGAGATCGCAATCGAGGCGCAGACGCTCACCCAGGCGCAACTGCTCGAGCGCCAGGTAACTCAGCACGAACTCCCACTCCTTCCCGAGCGGAACGGATTCGCGATGACTGTGATCGAGCGCGTGCCGCAGGAGTCCACCCAGTTGCTCGATGGCGCGGTCCGCCGCCGCCGGATCGGTGCGTACCAGCGATCCCACCGCGTGCAGCGCATTGAACAGGAAGTGCGGCTGTAGGTGCGAGCGCAGCGAATGCAACTGCGCGTGCGCGGCCGCGGCTTCGGCGCGCGCGGTGGCCGTTTCACGCTCGCGCAGCTGCCGTTGCGTACGCAACAAATAGGAAACGCCCGCAATCAGACCATACACATAGATGCCGGTGCTGAACTGCCAGAGTCCAGCCTGGCGCATCACCATGGCCGCAATCTCACGCGTGGCAACCAGCACCAACCAGCCCTGCATCACGCCCAGCCAAAACGCGCCATAGACCATTGACGCGGACAGATGAATCAAGGCAAAACGGATGCGCGAGCGTCCGGGAAACGATACGCGACCGGAAAGCTGCCACACCAAAACACCGCCCAGCGCGGCCGCGCCCACGATGACCAGGCTCGAGATCAGCCCGTGCCACCAGGTAGTCTCCGGCTGCACGGAGACCGCCACCGCGTACAACAACCAGGGCGGCGTCCAGGCCAGTGCGTACCAAAGCCAGGGCCGCGCGCGCGCCTGCTCGATGTTCTCCGCCACTCCAAACCTCTCGATTCTGTTACGCTTTCGCTTTCGTTTTCGCTTTCGATCCGTTTCCTCGCACTGCCGAATGTTTTCGAAAGCGAAAGCGAAAACGAAAACGTGTTTACTTCCGCTTATTCAAGTTGGGCAGAAGCTCATCACGCACCCAGCCGTTGCGGGGCTCATATTGGAGTGCCTGTTCGTAGGCGCGGCGCGCCTGCTCCCATTGTTTGTTCTCTTCGAAGATTTGACCCAGCCAAACCCACGCCTCATCGCGGCCCCAGCCGGGTGCGGGCGGCTTCACACTATCGCGCTCGTACAGCGCAATGGCACGACGCAGATATTCTTCCGCGCGCTCGTTACCGCCGCCAAACAGCTTGGGTGTGAACCTGGCGCCAATGCCACGCAACAGCCAGACACGCGGGTTGTCCTGCCCGTGCGCAAGCGCGTCCTCCATGGCGCTGTTGGAGCGCGGACCCATGGTCATACCCTTGAGCGGATGGGCGCCGATTTGCTGGCCAATCACGGATGACAACAGCGCGTACGTCTCCGGGATGGGTTGTTTGGCGGCCGAGGATTTCAGCAACGCTTCCGCCTTCTCGAGATACGGATCCAGGTCCTTCTCCCGGTATCGGCCCTGACGCAGGTTGACCTCGCGAAACAAGGCATAGCCGTTGTAATGGAGCAGCCAGGCATCACCCGGAAAGCGCGTCAGCGCCCGCTCGACCAGGGCACGTGCGCTGGTCAGCGCGTTCAGGTCGCCGGCCAGGTACGCCGATTCAATGGCAATGCGCGCAGAGTCTGCCCACTGCGCTGCGCTTTGCGCCTGCACCGTTGTGCGCGGCATCGTCCATGCCACGCACAACATCAGGCTGAATTTAGAAAGTAACCGAAGCGCCGAAATAAATGGAGCGCTTGAACTGACTGCGCACGGGCGTGCGGGCCTGGTAAGTGGCATCGTAGCGGTAGTCATGAACATTAATCCGATCGAAAAGGTTGTTGGCAGCGACGAACACCACCAGCAGCCGCTGGCCAGGCAGCGGGATCAGCCGGCTCATGGACACGTCGACGCGCTGGAACGAAGGCAGTCGTTCTGAGTTGGGTGCTCCATACGCAGGCTCCCACACGGCGCGGGCGCTGTCAAAGCGCGCGGATGTGATCGGTGTGAACGGCCGACCGGTAGCCGCGCGCAGGGCCAAACTCACCGCCCAGGCCGGCCCGAAGCGGCGTTCCAGCACGGATGTCATCACATGCGTGATATCGAACGGAGAGCGGGCCAGGATAAGGGTGTTGGGATCGGTACGTCGCGCGTGAATGTAGCTGTATGACATGCGACCGCTGATGCCCGCGAATGCCGGCCAGCGCACAAACACGTCGAGACCGCGACTGCGTCCCGTGCCGCCGCTGATGACCTGATTCTCGCGTGTCTCCTGCGCCAGGTCTCGATACGTTTTGCCAAACGCTTCCAGTCGCGCCATGAATGGACCGCCACCCAATTGCAGGCCCAGTATGCGATGTTCAGCCCGCATTGGGCCCAGGTCTGCAC
>JBOHRF010000213.1:0-8804 GCA_050732575.1 Longimicrobiales bacterium | reverse complement strand
GCGCCAGAGCACGGCACCGTTCGGACTGGGCGAGCAGATTCTCGACTTCCTTCACTAATTCATCCGGATCTTTGAAATAGCGCGCGGTATCACCCAATATGGCGCGTTGCTCGCTCGTATCCTCGGCTACAATGCAGGCGCGCATGGCCGCCAACTCGTACGTGCGCATGACGTGACCATCCCGATTGGCGCGCCGCACCAGGCAGAGCGCCAGGCGCGCGGCGGCCACCGCCGTCCGCAGCCGGGCCGGCTCCAGCCAATCTCCCGCGCAGCCGCGCGTTTCCGGGAATCGGTCCCAGTACACACCAAACAGCCCGACGCGCAGACCCCGCTGAATCAAGGCGTGCAGGAACGGAATTCGATCGCGATCTGCGGCCGCCGCGAAAATGATGTCGTAGGTCACGTTGGTCGTGGGCGCGGGATAGAACAGATCGGGATCGTAGCCAAACGGCAGGTAGTGCGTGGCGCCGCCCCGCAGCTTCTCGAGGTCACCCAGGTTGCTGCGGCGCGGCGAGAACACCTGGTCATACGCGCTCATGGCATCGAGCAGCCAGGTACCACGGAACGCTGGATTCCAGGGATCGTCCGTCAGGTAGTTCATGGTGCTCGTGCCCAGCGACCGGATTTGTTGCAGTGCCGCGCGCGTCAGCGGCGCTGTACCTGTGGCCAGCAGGACATGCGGCTGAAAAGCACGCGCCGTATGGGCCACGGCGCGGCTGAATTCACGCAGCCTGGGCGGCCGGCGGCCCAGCAGATGCCAGCTCGCGCGGCGCAGCCACCGCGGACCCGCAAACGCATCGGCCATGTCATGGTAGCGTACTTCGTGGCCGAGCCATTCGGCCGCGTGGCGCAAGCTGGGCCCTATGTTGGTGCCACCTTCGTTGCCGATCAGCAACAGCCTCATGAGGCGATTGCCTCTCGGGACTGACGTTCCGTCGATTTGGCCAGGGCAAACAAACGACCGCGCGCACGCTCGAACCAGCCGCGCGGAATCAATAGCCCACCCGCGGTAACCAGCGCGTACAGCGCAATAACGCGCCAACGATCGAGACGCGAAAGCAACTGCCCTGCATTCAGGTTGCGCGGCCGCATACCCAGCGCAATGCCCACCGCATAACGCCACGATTGGATGCGCCGGTACTCGAACAGCCAAAACGGGTAGGTGTAGCCGATCAGCTGCAGAAACACGCGCCGATTCAAGCGCGAGCGCGCGCGCACCGGTACGTACGGCGCCAGCGCAGCCCCCATCAAGCGCGGAATCCACACCAGGTTGAGCCGCCGTTGTTCAATCGGACATGGATCGAGCCGCGCCCGACGTGCGTAGCTGTCTACGGCCTCACCCACGACCACGATGTCTTTGCGCACGGCACTCAACGCAAATCCATGCGCAACACCGCCGGCCGCAAGCGCACGGCTGGCCAGATACATCTGGTACATCTCGCTGCCATCCCAGTCCGTGGTTGCGCAGGCCTGTGCTTCCTCCGTGCGCAGTATCACGCCGCTCACAAAGCTGAAGTGGCGGAATAGCCGCACCGCGGCCTCTGGCCCATGGCCCAGCGGACCATCGGATACGCGTCGGAATTCTGCGCCGCTGGCATAATCCACATAGTTGCACAGGGCCACTACCGGCAGCCGGTGCAATAGCACCGGCACCAGCTGCTGCAAGACCGCGGGCCCGGCCAGCGCGTCATCATTGCCCAGCAGGAAGCAGTACCGTCCACGAGCCAGCGTTATGGCTGCCCGCAGATTGCCGTCATAACGCAAATTGCGCTCGCGCTGCTCCCACACGAAGGAAAGGCCACTGCCGCGCAAATGGTCGAGCAGCTCCGCCTCCCGGCCATCCGTTGAGCGATCGTCGGAAATGCACAACTCGAAATCACGGAAGGATTGAGCGGCCAACGACCGGCAGGCTTCGATCAGGAACGATGTCCGATTGTATTGCGGAACGCAGATGGAGAAGAACGGCGCCGCACCGCGCTGCTCGACCCGTTCAGCCATCGAGCAACGCTTTCACGGGTTGGAACTGATGTTGGTAGTTCCATTCCTGTAGCACGTGCTGACGGCCCTGCTCGCCGCGCGCCCTGGTTCCTGCTCGATCGTCGTACAATCGGCGCAGGGCAGCCGCTACGCTCTGCGCATTGCCCGGATTGCAGGCCGCGCCAAACTCTCCAAACACGCCCGTCCAGTCTTTGCGGTCACAGATCAGCAGGGCCAGGCCGGCGGCCAGATAGTCGAACGTCTTGTTCGATGCTCCGGCCAGCGCCTCCAGATTCGCGTCTGTGCTGCTGAGCGGCACCAGTGAGATGCCTACCGCGGCCCTGCGCATTTCCGGCCAGAGTGCGGACCGGTTGACGGGGCCGTGCAATTCGAAGCGCGGCTCGATGCCCAGGTTGCGGGCCCGCAGCCGCAAATGCTGGCTGTACCCGCGCGAGCCGATCGTTTCGTACCCAAACACGCGCAGACGCACGTCACCGGGCAGCAGCCGCAATGCGTTCAACAGTGTTTCCGGTACCAGTGGCGCACCAATGTTGCCGTGGTAGTGCAGTACGAAGCCGCGCCCGCTCTCTGCGCTGCGCATCTCCTGCACTTCCTGGAGCTGCGGACAGTTCCAGACCGTAATCGTGTGTGCGCCCGCGTGCTGTTCGGCAAACCGCTCTCGTCGCGACTCGTTGGGCAGGATACAGGCTGCCGCCCGGCTGGCCAGCCGGCTGCGCGCGCGCAGACACGTGCGCGTGAAGATGCTGGCGTTCTGACTGGCCGGCTCATCATGCTCGTGGTAGACCACCCGACACCCCAGGCGCGCCGCCCACAACGCAGCCGGGCAGCTCCACAGGTCCGACGCATAGAGCCAGTGCGGCCGCCAGCGCATGATTTCGGTCACGACCAGCGCCTGGAAGGCCGCGTAGTGCAACTTCTGCAACGGACCGGGCGGCACATGACCCAGCAGGCGCAAGGTTAGGCTCGGGTGCGCCTGCATCGCCAGATCGGCGCCGCTTGTGCGCGAGCCAATAAACCGGACCTGCCAGCCATCCTCGGCCAGCATGCGCGAACTGTGCTGCAGCGGCGGATAGTTTGCCGGATTGGTATACTGCACGTAGAGAATGCGCCGTCCGCCGTTCATCGAACAACCGCCTGGTATACACCTGCCACTTCTTCGACCACGGCATCGAGTGTGCGTGGTGTCCGAATGCCTGAACGCAGCGCAGCCAGCAACTGCGGTTGCTGTACCAACTCGCGCAGTGCTGCGTGCCAGGCCACCGGCCGAGGTTCCAGCAGCAGCCCGTTTTGCCGATCCGTGACCAGCTCGGCAATGCCGCCCAGGCGCGTTCCCAACACGGGCACATGCGCCGCAAAGGCCTCCAGCACGACCAGTGGACCCGTCTCCAGTACCAGCGAGGGCACGGCGACAACATCGAAGTCACGCATGGCCGCAATCACCTGATGTTGCGGCAACGCGCGACGCAATTCGATCCTCTTGTCCTGACCCGCTCGCTGCCGCAGAGCCTTTGCGTACAATACGTGCGCGCCCGTCTGTTCGATGCCGAACAACACCAGCTGCACGGGCAGGCGCGTTTCCCGCTCCAGCGCTTCGATCAGCAAGTGTGCGCCTTTGGCCGGGTCCAGCCGGCCGAAGAAGGCAACGCGCAGCGGGTGCTCACTTACCACGCGCGTGCTGGACGCGTCGCCCGAGTGTACGGCATCCAGCCCGTGCCTGACCAGCACCACCAAGTCCGCGTTCACGCCGTTCTTGACCAGCAGCTCACCTGTCCACGAGGCCGGCACCATGATGCGCGCCGGTTGACGCAGGAACTCCAGCACACAGCGGTTCCGTTCTTCAACCAGTGCCGGCGTGCGCGCCGCTGTACTCAACCCGCCCAGGCGCGGTAGCGCCAGCTGCGCGGCCACGCGCACCACCGGCAAAGCCACCTGCGCCACTGCGCGCGGCACCCCATAGGACGCCAGCGTGCAGGACGGACAGGGCTCGGTAGCCAGGACACCTGAACACGCCTGGGCACCCCAGCGCAACAACGTGCCTCGTGCGCACGTGACCGATGGCGAATGGTACGTGAAGACCAACGGAATGCGCCGACTCCGGATCTCCTGCGCCGTGCGCAGTGAAACACCAGAAGTGTAGGCATGCAGATGCACCAGCTCGGGTTGCACACGCTCCAACAGCTTGCCGAACTCGGCAGCGGCCTGGGCATCACCGGCGCCCCAGAGGTCGGACAGCCCGAGCTCGGGTGTCACCGGGTAGCGCAGCACGGGCAATCCGTTGTGAACATACTCGGAAGCAGAGTGCGCGGGTGCGGCAATGGTTACCTGATCGCCGCGCGCCTGTTGCCTGGCCGCCAGCGCGGCCACGTACTGTTCCGTGCCGCCCGGCGCATCGGGAAAATAGCCGTAGGGCACGTGCAATACACGCATCAGGCCGCACTGCGTCCGAGCACGCGTTTCAGTTGTTCGTAGCGGGCCCGGCCCAGAAACGTGGCCAGCAGATGGCGCAGCACGTTGGGCCGCAGCACGTACCCGGCATGCGCACGCAGCGCTTCCAGATAACAGCGCCGCGCATCCGCGTAGTTGCCAAACCAGAAGTATTTCTCACCCGCACTCACGAACTGCTGGGCCAGGATGCGGCCGCGCGCGGCCTGCTTGGCCGCTTCCAGGCTCGCGTCCAACTCCGGCTCGCGGAACAATCGATCGAGCAGCCAGCGCACGGACCGCTCTTCCGAGCCATCCTGCGCAATGCGTGCATGAAAGTTGGTGCCATGTACCCGGTATTCGGCCAGGACATCCGGCACAAAGTAGAAATTCCAGCGCCGCGCCATCATGAGCGTAAAATACCAGTCATTGAAGGCCAGGTGCTCGGGCACGGGCAGAGCCGCGCGCCAGCACTCGGCCCGCGCTATCACGGTCGGTGCACAGATGAAGTTGTCAGCCATGAGCGGCACCAGTTCGTTGCCGTGAAAGGTTCGCCCGTGATGCCGCTGGTCACAACGTGGCGTGCTGATGTTGCCCTGGGCATCGATGACGGCGGCATCGCCATAGACCAGCCCAACGTCCGAGTACCGGTCGAAGATGGGCACGGTCAGGCGCAGAAAACCGGGGCGGTACCGGTCATCCGGATCGATGCGCGCCAACAGCTGCCCGCGGGCAGCATTGATGGCCACGCCCATCGTGCGCGCATGCCCCAGGTTGACCGCGTTGTGAAGCACACGCACGCGCGCATCGCTCACATCCGCCAGTAACTCGCGTGTGTGATCGGTCGATGCATCGTCCACCAGTACGACCTCAAAGGGCGGCGCATCCTCCTGCGCCAGAATGCTGGCCAGGCAATCCGGCAGGTAGTGCGCGTAGTTGTAGCAGGGAACCAGCAAGCTGACCTGCGGTGCGGCGCTCACACCAGCTTCGGTCGCGTGTGCAGCTCGCGCACCACACGCGCCGGCACGCCCAGCGCGAGCACTGCTGCGGGCAAGGAATCGATGACCACCGAGCCGGCGCCTACAATCGTGTCGGGACCGATCGAGACTTTGTCGATGATGGTAGTACCGGCACCAATGTAGCAAGCCGCGCCGATCTCGACATCGCCGCACACCGTGACACCCGGGTTGAGATTGACGAACTCGCCCAGGGTACAATCGTGCGATACCGTGACACCCACGTTCAGGATGTTGTGCCGACCTAATACGACCGCGCGCGTGACCACCGTGCCGGGCGCCAGCACCGTGCCCTCACCGAGCTCACATTCCGGTCCCACGTACGCCGTGGGATGGACCAATGTGGCAGCGCGCAGGCCCGCGTTCTCGGCTTGTTCGACCAGACGATGACGCAGTGTGTTGTCACCGGCAGCCGCCACGTACAACACTTCGCCATACATGTGCACGAGCTCTTCGGCCCGTGCGAAGTCGCCCAATACCTGTGTCGACCCGAAGGTACCGGGCGCCTTCAACTCATCGATGAAGCCCAGCAATTCCAACGCCTGACCGTGCTTGTGCAGGTCCTGGCAGTAGGCCTCCAACTCGCGGCCGTGTCGGCCGGCGCCCACAATGACGAGTCGCCCCCCGTCGCCGTAGGGTTTCGCGCCGCCCTCCGACAGGGCCTCTTTCACCGTCCCGCTCCCGGGATGCGCGCCATGGTTTCCATCAGGCCCACCAGGTCACGGTGGTTCTTGCCGCCAATTTGGGTCAGCTCGGAAAGCCACTTGGCGTTGCGATAGAATACCGACTCGGGATCCGGTATCACACCACTCACTATGGCCGCGCACATCTCTTCCGCACCCGTCATTACATCTACGCGCGGCACGAACCCATCGGCAGCCGCGCGTGTGGTGCTGACCCGGTAGTCACGCGCATCCGGTTCCGGCAGCGCCGTGTACTCGACGCGCAAGCGCGGATTCAGCTGCGCAAAACGCTGCGCCAGATCGATCACGCGCAGATTCTCGTGGGCAATGTTGTAGCGCAGATATGAGGGCGCGGCCAGCTCCGCGAAGTGCAGGAATGCACGGGCACAATCCTGCACGTGCAAAAACGGACGCCAGTGCTGGCCCGATCCGAAGATGCGGATCTCATCGTACAACGTGCTATGCAGGCTGAAAATGTTGGCCACCAGGTCGAAACGCATGCGCGGCGAGTAGCCGAACAGCGTGCCGTTGCGCAGAATGACGGGTCGCCAATCCGCGCAGGCCATTGATTCCAGATACTCTTCGGCCTTGATCTTGGAGAGCGCGTAGACGGTGAGCGGCTGGGTCCGACCGTCTTCATCCAGCAGGCCGGCGGCCGAGCCGTACACCGAGCATGACGATGAGAATAGAAAGCGACAGCCCCGTGCCCGCGCCGCTTCTGCCAGAGCCTGCGTGGCGGCCAGGTTGACTTCCGCCGTCAGCTCGGGCTGCAGCTCGGCCGATGGATCGTTGGAAACCGCGGCCAGGTGGATGACGCAGTCCATGCCGTCCAACAGCGCTGCGCAGAAAGCCGGATCCGTGCTCACGCGCCGGACATCGTCGCGCAGGATCTCGGGCGGCGGCTGGCACGCGCGCAAATGCCCTATGCCGAAATAACCGACGTCCAACACGCGCACACGATGACGGCGCACCAGAAGTTTGGGCACGATCACCGATCCGAGATAGCCCGCGCCGCCCGTGACCAGAATGTTCACGCCAACTCCTTGTACACTTTCAACAGGCCATCCACCACGTGGTCCATGTCATCATCGCTCATGCGCGTGTAGAAAGGCAGCGTCAGTACACGGCGGGCCAGACTCTCCGTACGCGGCAGCGGGCGATCCGCGTAAGTGCGGAACCATTGTTGTTCGTGCACCGGAGGAAAGAAATAGGCACGCGTCTCGATGCCCAGCTCTTGCAAGCGCGTAATCATGGTCTCGCGCTTGGACACCAGTGCATCCGGAATGAGGACAGAAAAATCCTTGTAGGTATGACGCACGTTGCCGGGCGCCTCCAGGACCCGGTAGACGGTTCGCTCGTTGATGCGCGCGGCGTAGTTGCGCGCCTGGATCTGGCGCTGCTCCAGGCGCTGCCCCAGGCGCCGCAGGTTGGCCAGGCCAACGATGGCGTGAAACTCGCTCATCTTGCCGTTCAACCCGGGATACCACGCATCATAGCTCGCTTCGATGCCATAGTTGCGCATGTGTCGGATGCGCTCGATCAGTCCGGCATCCCGGCTGGTGACCGCGCCTCCTTCCACCGCTACCAGTGCTTTGGTCACGGACAGAGAAAACACTTCGGCGTGGCCGGATGAGCCCACCACCCGGCCAGCGCGCGCCGAGCCAAAGGCATGCGCGGCATCATAGACTACGCCAATGGGCCGCTCGGGACGCGCATAGGCATTGACCACGCGTGTGATGGCTTCGGTGTCGCACGGAAGACCGTACATGTGCACGGGCACGACCATGGACGCGTCGGCATTCTGATCCAGCAACGTTGCCAGATCCAAACTGTCCATGGTGAGGTCTTCGCCTACATCCGCAAAGAGGGGCCGCGCGCCTGCGTATACAATAGCCTGCGCCGTCGCCATGAAGGTGAAGCTGGGAACGATCACGCGTGTGCCGCGCGTGATGCCCATGGCCTGAAGCGCGAACAACAAACCCATGGTGCCGGATGACGTGGTGACCGCATGGGCGCCCACATAACGCCCCAGCTCCTGCTCGAACTCCGTGACGTAACGACCAAAATTCGTGATGCGGCCGTTGTCCAGGATCTCGCGGAACCGGTCTGCGACTTCATCAAAGTCCGGCAGGTCCGGTACGATGAGCGGAACATGCCGGCGTGCGGTCATGAGCGCTCGGCTGTACGCGCCGCGATCAACCGACGCAACCGGCCGGGCAGCAGCATGCGATACCACGCTGTCACGCGATGTGCGCCCGCCAGTCCGAACCACCGAGTCAGCCAACGGTGCGCAGGCTGCAGATCTTCCGGCCGGACGCCGCGCGCCTGAGCAAAACGGAAGGCCGCGCGCGCCGTTTCGCGCTCACTCAGTTGCAGCAACTGGTGACCCACGCGTTGGGCACAGGCGGCCAGATCTGCGTTGTGACTGGCAGGCACGCGCGGCTCCAGCTCGAGCACAGCTTGCCATGCCGATTTCCATACTTCGCGCTTCTGCCTGCTCCGGCCTCCCGCCCGAGAGCGAACCCGCACCAGTGCATCGGTCAGTGCCACCCAGCGCGGAGCTGCCAGGGCAAGGCGCGCATGAAACTCGAAGTCCTCCGACTGCCATAGACGCTCGTTGTAACCGCCCATGCTCGTGACCAGTTGCCGCCGGTAGGTGCCAGCCGGCGTGAGCATGGCGCGCCGC
>JBOHRF010000212.1:0-8813 GCA_050732575.1 Longimicrobiales bacterium | reverse complement strand
CGTCACTCAACGAGGCAGCAAGGTCAGGCGGTGCTGGGTGGCGGCCTCGACTTTGGCGCGCGTGTAGTGCAAGGGAAAGTACTGCTGTTCGGCAAACGAGCGAGCCAGGTTGGCGTAGTACGGACTGCCCGGCTGACCGGATTGACCGGGCGTGTTGGTAGCCCGTGAGTTGTCGAGATTGCCCAGGTCGATGATCTGGCGATAGGTGGCGCCGACCGCGGCCACGGTGCCGGCGCCGCCGCTGCGCTCAACGGCGGGAATATCGTACGCGTTGACCAGTGCATGCGGGAATTCGCTGCGATTGATGCGGCCCCAGCGCCAGTTCTGCGGATTGGCGCCCTGTGCGTTCTCGAGCGCGGCCACGCCCCGGGCCAGCGCCTGTTCGAGCGCGCTGCGCTGCTCGCGCGATGACGGATTGGCGCTACGCGCGGCGGCCAGGTTGCGCGACACATAGTTGTACAACGCGGCCGGCGCGCTGGCGCGTTCGTAGCGCGCGTCCCAACTCTCCAGCAGTGCGCGCACCGGTTCCAGCTCGGCCTTGCTGGGAGTCCAGCCGCGGAAGAGCGCCACATCACGCGCGGCAGATGCCGAATAGGCGTCGTGCTGCAGCCGCTCGAAGTCCTGCACTGTGAACCTGGTGCCTTTGGACAATACTTCGGCCAGACGATCGAAGCGCGGATACGAATTGCCGGTCTTGAAAAAGAGCGGCGGATCGTAGTTGGGCGGATGAATGTTGTGATTGGCGGTGGCGATCCAGCCGCGCTCGGGATTGAGTTCGCGTGGCAGGTCGGCACGGAAGCCCTGCCACTCGAACGCGCCGTTGCCCGGCACGGGCAGCCGGCCATCCCAGCCGGAGCGTTTGGGTGAAAGCGCGGATGCCTGCCAGGCGATGTTTCCGTGCACATCGCCGCAGATCATGTTTTCCGTGGGAGCCAGGTAATAACGCTGCGCCTCGAGGAACTGCTGGCAATTGTCCAGCGCGTGATAACGCAGGGCGCTCAGGTAGCCCGCACTGCCCGGCTCGTGCATGGTGGAGCGCATGGCGTACGCCACATTGCGCGCCGTGTCTTCGTGGAAGATGGGTCCGTGGCGCGAGTATTTCAGCTCGACCACGACCGGTGCCGCACCCTTCACAGGGATCGTGTCGCGCACTACGCGCAGCGGCACCCAGTTGCCGGCCCAGCGCACCAGGTTGCGATTGGCCGGATTGACTTCCTCCACGTACACATCCGATTGATCGGTACCCACGATGGTGAGACCCCAGGCAATGCGTCCGTTGTGACCGATGAGCACGCCCGGCAGCGGCGCCTCGGTAGCGCCGATCACGTTCCAGCCGGGTGCCACCAGGTGCAGGATGTAGCGGATGCTGGGGTTGGACACGTTGCGATGCGGATCGTTGGCGACAATGACACTCCCGCTTTGGGTCAGCTTTCCGCTCACTACCCAGTTATTACTGCCCGGCGAATTCTCCTGCGCACCACGATTCTCGGAAGGCAATGCGCTGATCCAGCGCTGGTACTGGGGCAGCAACGCAGGGCGCGGAACGCCCGTGCGCAGCTCGCCCAGGCTGGCGCGTGCCGCGGCACTGATCAGCGACGCGTCGAGTCCACGCGGCACGGTCAGATCGCGGTAGGGGTCCGGACGCGCGCGCCGGTTGGCTTCGGCTACACCGTATCTCGCCACACTATCGGCCAGGGCCAGTTCTGCTCGTGCATCCGCAACCGGCATGGCGGTCTGTGTGCGCAGCAATGCCACATCAGCAGTCCATGGTCGCGGCCGGATTCCGGTCAGCTTGAACTCGACCGGCAGATTGTCGCCGGCCTGCGCGAGGAAGGCGTTCACGCCGCGCGCAAAGGCATCCAGGATGCGTTTCCCTTCCGGATGGTAGTGCGCGTACTCGCGATCGTCCCACGGGCCGCGATACTTGAGCAGGCGCGCCATTCGATCGTGTGCTACATACGAAGGCCCCAGGATCTCGGCGAGGTTGCCTTCAAACGTGCGCCGGTACATCTCCATCTGCCACAGCCGATCCTGCGCCTGCACGTAGCCCTGCGTAAAGAACAGGTCATCCACGTTCTGCGCGTAGATGTGCGGCACGCCCGCCGCATCGCGCAGCACCTGCACGCTGTCACGCAGGCCGGTCACGGTGACGCGGCCGTCGATACGAGCCAGCGATGCGCGCGCTAGCGCATCGAAGGAATCCTGCTGGCGGAGCGCGAAGGCGATGAGCAGCGGCGCGCCGCAGAGCAGCACGACCACGGGAACGTGTCGGCCTGGCGCCATGATGACTTCCGCACGATGGAGGGCGAGGTACGTGCATTCTGGCTGGACTGGGGGCGCAGGTCAACTTCGCCGCCATTCTTCTGCGGGCCCGGTCGGAACGGTGCTCGGTACGTGACTGATGGGCAGATCGCCGACGAGACGGCCCTGATTGCTCATATCGGCAAGCGCACGGCCGCGCAACAACGGAACAACCGAATGCGATCAATCACGGCCGGGCGCTCCAGGCGTTGATTTCGCCATCCAACCTGTGCTGGATCTGACTTCGTTCTGCCCGAAGTACGTTCGTTCTGACTCAGAGCTGACCTGATCCTGACGCGCGGCGTTCACTGTGAATGCGCACCACCATCCAGGTGGTTTCACAGGTCCATTGCAGGGAGGTAGCGGTGTCACGCCCGAGGCATTCCCCACACTCGATTGCATGGCGCTTCACGGTGCTGGTCATTCTGTTTGCGCTTGCTGGCTGCGTACCGCAACACGTTGAGTCATCGCCCCGTCTGGAGCACGGTGTGCGCGTGGAGATCGACAACCGCGAGTTCGCGGACATGCAGGTTTACCTGATACGAGACGGTGCACGCGTGTACCTCGGTACGGTCAATGGCCATTCCGTCCGCACGTTCGTGGTGCAGGGTCCCCTGTTGGCAGCGGACGGTCGGCTGAGTCTGCTCGCGGGCACGCGTACGCGCGGTGACCTGCTGGTATCGCCGATCGTAATGGCCATGCCAGGCCAGCAGGTCAGCTGGCGTCTCGAGTTCGCGTCGTTCGGCCGGTCGGTCATGATTCGGTAGTCAGGGGGAAGGCAGAGGCGGAAGGGATTGGTGCAATGCTGCTGGCTGGCGCGATCGCGAAGCTGCGACCGCATGGCACGCGATGACCTTGGGCGTGGTCTGGCCACGCAATGGTGCACCCATCCCTTCCCGTCCTCGCGCTTCCGCTAATCCTTTGTCCTGAGAACGGTTTGTCCGCCGGCAATTTCGCGAAACCGTTGCGCTCGATATCCGCTCTTGACGCGCCTGGCCGCACGGCCTACCGTGTACCACCGATTCTGTGGCCTCTCCCTGCGGTACTTTCACCGGCACCACCGAAAAAGTCTGCGCCGTTCCGGAACGGCGTACATCGATAAAGCAGCCCATCGTATGCCTTTTCCTGGCGCGCGTGTGGTGCGCCACCGGATGAAGGCGCTGGATTCTCGGAAAGGAGTGCGCCATGGCGCGGCGCATGGGGCGAGGCCGGGTCGCGCCCACGGGTGCAATGCGTGCATTCCTGGAGAAGATTGCGCCGGTCGCAGATTTTGGGGACAAACAACCAGCTTCGATTCGCGCCGGCATGATTCCCTGCGGCGGCGTGGTCGCGCCGGTCGCCGCGCGCCGCGTGATGCTGGTCGGTGATGCGGCGGGAATGGTGTCTCCAGTGACCGCTGGCGGCATTCACACGGCGCTCAAGCACGGACTGGCTGCAGGGCATGCGATTGCGGATTTCCTGGGTGGCAGAAAGAAGATCCGAGCGGCTGGTTCGTGCGCTCCTATCCACGATTCCGCGCCCAGCGCGCGCTGCGCTTCCTGTTCGATCACTTCCAAAGCGATCTGCTGTTCGACCTGATGCTACGCACGAAGCTCATGCGCTCGGCCGCGAGTCTGGTCTATTTTCATCAGAAGGGTGTGTTCGACGCGCGTGCGGCACAGCAGCGCGCAGTCCCCGCTCTCGAACGCACGACGCCGCGCTGACACCGCACTGGATGGTGAGCAAGGCATGACTCATTCCGCGGCCCTGCCCTCTGTCCACCGGAATGTTCGCTCAAGGCGACAACTGGTATCGCGGGCAGACCAAAAACCCGTGGAATGTACAGCAGGGCTCGAGTGGCTCGTCGGCAGGACCGGCCTCCGCAACTGCTGCAGGGTGCGTCGCGTTCGGAATCGGCACGGAAACGCAGGGCTCGATCGTGTCACCCGCCATTCGCTGCGGCTTGAGCGCGCTCCGTCCGACCTTTGGTCGGGTGAGCCGCTACGGCGGAATGGTGCTGGCCTGGACCATGGACAAGGTGGGACCGATCTGCCGCACCGCCGAAGACTGCGCACTCGTGTTCAACACGATTCACGGCGTCGATGAAAAAGATCCCGCCACCGTGATGGCACCGTTCCAATTCGAGCGCAACGCCGACCTGCGCAAATTCCGCATCGGTTACGATGAGCGCGCGCCCAAACCGTTCGTGGACAAGCTGCGCGAGCTGGGCGCCCACCCCAAACCAGTGCCCGCGCGTCCCGACAGCCGCGGCGTCAATGCCCTGGGCGTCGAGTCCGCGGTAGCATTCGACTACTGGGTCTCAACCTGGCCGCCCCTGCCTGCCGATTCCGTCGCCATGGCAGCAGCCGCAGCAGCCGATACTACTGCAGGCGGCCGCGGACGCGGCGGTGGCGGCGGCACCCGCGCGCGCTTCTCACGCGGACGCACCGTCACCGCGCTGGAGTTCCTGCAAACCCAGCGGCGCCGGCTCATTCTGATGAATCAGATGGCCGAGCTGATGAAGAACTTCGACATGTACGTCAGCGGCCAGGGCGATGTCGGACTCACCAACCAGACCGGCCACCCCGCAGTCGTGCTCCCCTTCGCCATGACCGAAGGCGCCAACAGCCAGCCACAGTGCACAACCATCATCGGTGATCTGTTTGCCGACGATAAGCTTTTGTCAGTCGCGCATGTCTATCAGCGGGCGACGGAGTGGCATCTTAAACGGCCCGGGTTGGGTGGGGTTTAGAAACGACCCAAGGGCTCTGTGAAAGAACGAGGGTGAGGGTGAGGGTGAGGCTCAAGTCCGACGAGAACTCGATCACCTTACCCTCACCCTCACCCTGCGTCGTAGCCGTTCTCCGCCCAACGTCCGCATTTCTCCGGCTTGCTTCACGCTTTGTTGAGGGCGTAGAATCGCCGGTGACCCGCAGCGCGCCCGCCAAGGGAACGGGCGCCAATCCCATCCAAATCCGCACAATCCGTGTTACTGCGAACTTTTGGCGGGCTTTCGATCGAGGCCGAATCGGGCGCCGGGCTGACTCCGTCACTCGGGCCGCGTCGTCTTGCGCTGCTGGCAGTCGTGGCGGCTGCGGGCAGGCACGGCATCACGCGTGAGCGGATCCTGGGCATCCTCTGGCCTGACGCGGACGAAGAATCGGCCCGGCACACACTCTCGCAGACGCTCTACAGCATCCGTCGCGACACGGGTCGCGAGTGCATCATCGGGAGTGCCCAGCTCCGGCTTGCCGATTCCATCACGAGTGATGTTCAGCAGTTCCATGAAGCGCTGAAAGCAGATCAGCTGGCGCGCGCCGTTTCGCTGTACCACGGTCCGTTTCTCGATGGCTTTTATCTGCCCGGTGCCCCGGAGTTCGAACGCTGGGTGGAAGAGACGCGCAGTCGGCTGCAGTTCCAGGTGCGCAAGGCACTGGAATCGTTGGCGAGCCGCGCGTTCGAGAGCGGCGCCCACGCCAGCGCCAGCGAATGGTGGCGGCGGCTCTGCGAGATCGATCCGCTCAATACAACGTATGCGCTGGGTCGCATCCGCACTCTGGTGACGCTTGGTGACACTGCAGCTGCGCTGCGCCTGGCGCGGGAATACGAATCGCGGGTGCAGCGCGAGCTGGAGGCCGATGTTGATCCTGCGGTCAGATCGCTGATCAACGAGTTGCGTGTTCAGCCCGCAGCCAGCAACGCGCCGCTGCAAGTCGCTGCGCCGGTCGTGACGCCGGCTGCGATTCTGACAACAACAACGGCAACGTCTCGCTGGCGCCGCCGTGTCTGGATGGCGCTCATAGTGGCTGGGGCCGGTCTGGCGAGCGCGGTGCTGGTCCGGGGCATGCGCCAGCCCGACGTGCCGTTTCTGGCCATTGGCTCGATTCAAGTGCGCGACAGTGCCGCGTTGGAAGGCGTGTTGCGCGACATGCTGTCCACCAATCTGGCGCGCATCGAAGGCATTCAGGTGGTGGCCAACTCACGCCTGATCGAGTTGCTGCCACGCCGTGGCGGTGCAGCGCCAGGCGCGACCGCGGATGCCGCGCGCCGTGCGGGCGCCAGCGAGATCATTGAAGGTGAGCTCGGTCTCGGTGCGAATGGATGGTTGCTGACACTGCGCCGCGTTGCCCTGCGCTCGGGCGCGGTGCAACAGGGCTACAGCGCGCAGGCGGCCGATCTGTTTGCGCTCACCGACAGCGCGACGGCAGCGATTGCGCACGATTTCGGGCTCGAGCCGCCGCACAACGCCGTGGCCGCAGTCAGGACCAGCTCAGCCAGCGCATACGCGATTTATGAGGAGGGATTGCGCGCACTGTATGGCGGCGATCCTCACTCCGCGATTCGCTTGATGAAGGCGGCGCTGGAACACGATTCGACGTTCGCGATGGCTGCGTACTTCGGCTGGATGGCCAGCAACATTGCAGGTCGTTACGAAGAGCTGAGCCAGTTGCTTCCGCTGGCGCGCAGATTGGCGGCCCGCACTACCGATCGCGAACGCCTGTTGATTGAAAGCACTCTGGCCAGGGAGGACAGGCCGGTGGCCGAGTTCCTGGCCATCGCGCGTGAGCTGACTTCGCGGTTTCCCCAGGATCCGGATGGTCAGATCGAGCTCGGCTGGGCGCTGGCCGCTCAGGGCGATTGGGCCGGCTCTGTGGCCGCACTGAATCGCGCCATCGCCATCGATTCCATATCCGGTGCCACGGGCGGAGTGTACTGCCGCGTCTGCGGAGCGATTGGCGCGCTGGGGTACGCGTACACCTGGTGGGATTCCGCCGCGGCCGCGGAGCGCTCGGCGCGCCGGCTTCTGGTATTCCGGCCCGCTGAGGGCGCGGGCTGGGCCGCCATGATGGAAGCGCTGCTGCGTCAGGGCCGGCGCGCCGATGCCGAGGCAGCGCTGGCTCGGGTCGCAAAGTTGAGTCTGGTGAGCAACATCGATTTCACGCCCATGCTGGATCGAGACCTGATTCGCAGCGGCCGATCCGATGAGCTGGAAATTCGACTGCTGTCCGAGCTGCGCGATGCGGCACCACACGAACGCGGACAAGGACCGTGGTTGCTGGCGTTCGCGTTGCGCAACCAGGGCCGTTTGCGCGCCGCGCTCGAACTTGCCACCGCGGGCACGCTGCCTGGGAACGCTGGACAATTCGCTGGACACCACGACGTCATTACGGAGGCCGTCATCGCGCTCGAGCGCGGGCAGCCGCGCGCGGCCGCACGCCAATTCCTGGCGCTGGCCGATGGCTACCGCACCCGACCCATGGGCATCGGCTCGCGATCGCGCGGCCTGAGCTGGCATCTCACCCTGGCCGGAACGGCACTGGCCGCCGCCGGTGACTCGGCTGCACTGCGACCGCTGGCCGACAGCGTGGAGCGCATTGGCGCCAGCAGCAGCTTTGGCCGCGACCACAACCTGCACTTCTTCCTGCGCGGCCTGCTTCTGCAGCTACAGAACCGGCACGCCGATGCCGTAGACGCGTTCCGCCGCTCCCTGTTCTCCACGTCCGATGGCTACACCCGCATCAATCTGGAACTCTCACGAAGCCTGAATATCCTGCGTCGTCACACCGAAGCGATCCCGTTCCTGCAGGCTGCACTGCGCGGAGGCGTGGACGGCAGCAACACCTATGTGACGCACACCGAATTGCACGAGGCGCTGGCTCAGACGTTTGATGCCGCGGGCCAGCGTGACAGCGCTCTGGTTCATTACATTGCGGTAGAAAAGGCCTGGCGGCGGTCCGATCCGGAGTTTGCCGAGCGCTACAATCGCGCCAAATCGCGACTAACTCCCGTCAGATAGTCCCGTTTGATTCGTTTTGACGCCGCTTGATCGGAGCGTGACGCGCTCCGTTTACTCTTTCGCGGTCCTCTCAACCGCGAAGGAACTATGCAGCGGCAGATCGCAACGGTATTTCTTCTGACGGCCGTCCTGGCCGGCCGCGTCACCGCACAAACATCTGGCGATCCCAAAATCTGGGAGAACTACGACTTCGTCCCGGGCACCAAGGTTCTCTTCTTCACCGACTTCTCCGAGGATCGCGTCGGCAACTTCGCCAGGCGCCTGAAATACGTGAGCGGCGCTCTCGAGGTTGTAGAGCGCGACGGCGCCAAAGTGCTGCGTGCCACCAACCGGTCACAGTTCCTGATTCGATTGGGCGGCAAACTTCCCGAGCGGTTCACACTCGAGATCGATGTGATTTCACCACCCAGCGGCCTGAAGGAGATCGTGGTATTCGAGGGTGGCCCCGAGCTCGACCGCGGCGACCAATCCGCCGCCGTCACCTGGAATCCCTCCGGCGCCTTCATCACGGGGAGCGGGCAACACCAGGGCAACAGCCCGATCACGTTGCCGGAAGCCATGACACCACAACTGATCGGGAAGGTTGCCCACCTGCGTGTCCTGATGGATGGCGTGTACTTCAAGATGTACGTCAACGAGCGGCGCATCTACAACATCCCTGAGCTGGCTTTCCGCAGGGACTCGCTCATCCGCGTGTTTCTCGAAGGCGTGGAAGACGGTCCGGTCTTCCTCACCA
>JBOHRF010000211.1:0-8862 GCA_050732575.1 Longimicrobiales bacterium | reverse complement strand
GGTGGCGGACGTGGAACCTCAGCGACGCGCGGGCGCGCAGGCTGATGGCGGAGTTCTCGGCACCCGCAGATTGCCCTGCGGCTGCCGCCAAACTGACGGTCAATTCGTAGTGGGGCGTTCACCCTGTCAGAATCAGGCTGCGCGAGCGCGTTGATATTGGGCAGGCCTGCCTGACGCATTCGCTGACTTCTCGGTCAGCTAATTCGCCACGATTCTGACGGTTGCCGGGCCGCACGTCGGTTGCGCCCAGGGTGAACGCAGGTAGGATGGGCAACACACTGGTCAGACTCAGCTGCGCGTTTCTCTCTTCTGCACTGCTTCTCGGTGGTATCGTCATGTCGGCTTCCGCGCAACGGATTGTGTTTGGCGGTGGCCTCAATGGTGGATCGGTGCCTCGTGCCATGGCTCCGCTCTGCGCGTCGGCTCGCCGTCTCAACGGAGGCGGCCTGTCAGCAAGCGCCGCGCTGGTCACGAACAAGATCCGGCTGAACGCGAATCTCGATTATTTAGCCAGCGTCCTGGGTGTATCCGTGGCAGAATGTCTTCCCGGTACGGGCATATCGGTGGATTCCGCTTTTGCACCGGCAGACCGCTCCGCATTCACTCTGAGCGGGGCCGCATGGCTGCCGGTGGCCAAGCAAATTGATCTGGGGTTGGAGAGCGGCTGGGTACTGAAACACTCGTCCTGGTTCATCGGTCCTGCCATTGGCGGCCAACACCGGCATCTACGCGCCGAGATTGTCGGCCGGTTCCACATCAACTCATTCGAAGAGGTCACACACGACTTCACGAGTTCGCCATCACGTGTGATTTTGCGCACGGACCGCACCGAACGTTCCTGGGGTGTGGCAGCTCGCCTATTGCTCCTGACTCGCCGGCGGTGAACTAGCTAACCGAGGTGTTTGCTTGTCGCGCTGTGCTGCAGGACGAGTTCTGATGGCCATGTTGGCGCTTCTCATTTGGACGCTGCCTGCGCACGCGCAGGAGCGGCCCGCGCCGCGCGCGTGTCACAGCGCGACCGCCTCCAGTCGTCACATCATGGTCTGGGGTGGCGCGCGCGCGTGTGGCGTGGGCGAGCTGTCCGATTCGGCGCTCTGGCTTTGGGATGGCATGCGCTGGAGCACGACCACGGGGCCGCCCATCTCGCCGCGCGAAGATGCGTTGCTCGCGCTGGTCGTAAAACTGGACTGCGGCGGAGCGGGAGCGCTGGGGATTGCTGAACGTCAAATGGCACGTCTATCCCGAAATGGCAGCGGCCGGTTTGTGGACCACTCCATCGGATCCCGCAAAGTTCGCCATCGAAGTACAGGCGCTGCACGGCAAATCCAATCGCGTGCTCTCACAAGCGATGATGCAGGAGATGGTCACGCCCGTTGGCGTCGGCCCGTTTGCCGTCGGGTTCACGATCGACAAACGGGGGGAGGGCTGGTACTTCAGTCACGGTGGCAGCAACTGGGGTTTTCGCTGTGAACTGTTGGCTCACCGCGCAAAGGGTTACGGCGTTGTCATCATGACCAATGGCGACAACGGCGGCATCGTCATTCAGGAGCTTCGTGACCGTTTCGCCCGAGCGTATAACTGGGACTCGCTGGACAAGCCGATTCCGCGGTAGCCCGCCCCCGGGTTCTTGCGCCTCTGAGGTGGTCGGCATTATCTAGTACAAAATGGTCGACCACATCACGGACGCTGAGTTTGGCCGGTAAACCCGCCAGCGCAGTTCGGATTTCGAAGGCCGGAGCGACACAGGATGTTTACGGCCAGCTCCGGGACCTCATTGTGCGCGGCCCGCTCGCCCCGGGGGCGCAACTCATCGAGCGCCCGCTCGCACTCCGCCTGGGCGTCAGCCGTGCCACGCTGCGTACCGCGCTCCAGCAGCTTGCCTACGAAGGATTCGTGGTTTCCGTCACTGCTGGTAAATACGCCCGCTACATAGTGGCGCCGCTCACGGTGGCGGACATGGAAGAGCTGTACACGCTCATCGGCGCGATGAACGGCGTTGCTGCCGCTGGTGCGGCCAACTCGGCCGCTCATGAGCGAGACCGGCTAGCGGGCGAACTGGAGACTCTGAACGTCGAGCTCAGCGCGGCGATGGAGTCCGGGTCGGCCGCTTTTTCGGCCATATATGAAATCGACCGACAATTTCATGCTCGCTACGTAGAAGCTGCGGGCGGACCTCGCCTTCTCTCCCTTTACGGGATCGTCGTCGCGCAGAGCGAGCGATACGGTCGCATGTACGTCGCCGCGCTGGTGGGTCAAATCTCGAAGTCGGTACTCGAGCACGAAGCGATCATAGCAGCGATCCGCGCGGCTGATCCGGAAGCAGCGAAGCGGGCGGCCGAGACGAACTGGCAAAACGCGGCGGCGCGGTTTCGACGAGTGATCGAAGCAGTTGGCGAACATGGCACGTGGTAGTTCTGGTCTTCCGCAACTGGCACCGCGCCCTTCCACGGAGCCGAGAATCTTAACGAATCCACGGAGGTTGATGATGCAATCACAAGCCAACATAGGGAGTCGCATCTGTCGTTGCCTGGACGAACCCGGGCGGGTTCATAAAGCCGTCATCCTGCTGGCCTGCACGGCGCTTGTCGCTCTTCCTGCGTTGTTGGAAGCGCAGGAAGGCGTGATCGCTGGCACAGTCACGGACGCCCGCACGCAGCGTCCACTGACGGGCGCCCAGGTTGTTATCGTCGGTGGGCAGCGCGGTACACTGACCGATATGGCCGGCCGATTCCGCATCGGCGGGCTAACGGGTCAGACCGCCCAGGTTCAAATCGTGATCATCGGCTACCGCACTACGACGCGCGCGGTTTCGGTTGGCGATACCAACGTCCGGATGCAACTCGAAGAGAGTGCCGTTGAGCTCGACGAGATCGTAGTGACCGGGACCGCTGGTGCCGTTCAAAAGCGTTCGATCGGGAACACGGTAACCAGAATCGATGCCGCTGGAGTGGTCGAGACGGCGCCCGTCCTGAATGTCGGGAGTCTGCTCAACGGCCGGGCGCCGGGCGTGGTAATTCAGCCCGGAACCGGCATGATCGGCGCGGGACCACGCGTGCGCATCCGAGGCACGAACAGCTTCTCCCTGAACGATCAGCCGCTCATCTACATCGACGGCGTGCGCACGAATAACGAAGTGTCCTCCGGCATCACCATCCAGGCGTTCGGATCGTCGGTGATCTCGCGCTTAAACGACATCAACCCCGACGACATCGAGAGCATCGAGATCATTAAGGGCCCCGCGGCCGCCACGCTCTATGGCACCGAGGCGGCCAACGGCGTGATTCAGATCATCACGAGGAAGGGCCGTCCTGGTGACCGGCCTGGCTTCAACCTTACGGTGCGCCAGGGCACGTCCTGGTTCATGAACCCGGAGGGGCGGATCCCGACCACGTGGGCGCGCGATCCTACGACGCAGCAGATTTTCGAGTTCAACATTGTCGAAAACGAAAACAAAGGCGCTCCGGGACGGGCGCTGTGTGAGCAGAATCTGGCGCAGTCGATCGACCCGTCCGTCAAATGCGGGCCGATCTTCAAGAATGGGCAGGTACAGGGGTACAGCGGCAACCTGAGTGGCGGAACCGATGTGGTACGCTATTACCTGGCTTTGGATTACGATCGTGAAGAAGGGGTCGAGCCGGTGAACAAGCTGTGGCGTTTCAGCGGTCGCGCCAACGTCTCGGTGGCGCCTAATAGCAAGCTCGATCTCAACGCCAGTTTGGGCGTGACCAATAGCCGCACGAATCTCGCGCTGGAGGCGGGCGCGGGAGGCATCTGGTTTTCCACGTTCTTCAACAACCCGAATCTGAAGGACACGCCGCGCCGGGGGTTCCTGTTCAACCCACCGGAGGCGATTTGGAATTACATAGACGAGCTACAGGAGGTGAGCCGCGTAACCGGTAGCCTCCAGGTCAACCACCGTCCATTCGGCTGGTTTTCACACCGGCTCGCGCTCGGGCTGGACCTTACGAATGAGAACGATGAGGAGTTGGTAGAGAGGCAGGTTGATCCTTACATGTCCAATTTCTTCGTCGGCGATCAGCTGCTCGGCTCCAAGTTCGAGCGGCGACGGGGCGTCAATTATACCACCGTCGATTACAGCGGAACCGTTAACAGGCGGGTCACATCCGACATCAGTTCACGCACGTCGTTCGGCGCGCAGTATTACCGCAAGTTCATCGATGTTGCGAGCGCCTTCGGACGACAATTCCCTGCGCCCGAGCTGAAGACGATCTCGGCCACCGCGATCACCACGGGCTTCGACGACTACGTGGAGAACGCGACTGTAGGCGTGTACGGCGAACAGCAATTCTCCTGGAAAGATCGGTTGTTCGCGACGGCTGCCTTGCGGGCCGATGACAACAGCGCATTCGGCCAGGATTTCGACCTCGTGTATTATCCGAAAGTCAGCCTGTCGTGGGTAATAAACGAGGAGCCGTTCTTCCGCTTGCCGCTGGTCAGCACCCTCAAACTGCGCGGTGCCTATGGCCAGTCCGGGCAGCAGCCCGACAATTTCGCAGCATTGCGTACCTTCCAGCCCATCACGACCGGTGCGGGCACGCCGGCCGTTACGGCACAGTTTCTGGGCAACCCCTCACTCGGACCCGAACGCGGCACGGAGATCGAGTTGGGCTTCGAGGCGGGTTTGCTTCGGGAACGGTTAGGGATCGATTTTACGTTCTATCATCAGAAAACTGAAGACGCGATTCTGCTCAAGGACGTCGCGCCATCCTTCGGCTTCCCCGGCAACATTTTCGTAAACGCCGGCGAGATCAAGAACCAGGGCCTGGAGCTTCAACTAAAGGCGCTCGCCGTGCAGCGCCGCAACGTTGATGTCGATCTGGTCTTCAACCTGTCCACGAATGACAACGAGGTAGTCCGGCTGAGCGGCGACGCACCCGAGGCATGCTCGGGCCAGCAGCGCTTCACTACGAGTGCGTGCTTCATAACGCTCGGCAGCCAACGGCATCAGATCGGCTATCCCGTCGGCGCCTGGTTTCGGGAGCGCGTGTTGACGGCCCGGCTCGATGCGGCCGGTCGCGCGACACCCGAGCTGTGCGATGACGGGTTTGGCGGCACGACGGCCTGTCTCGATGCCAATGGTAACCTGATTGCGCCGCGTGTTTATCTGGGACCGGCGTCAGCAAAATGGGAGGGCTCGTTCAGCCCCACCATCACGCTTTTCGACCGACTCCGCCTTTACGGCCAGATCGATTTCAAGGGCGGCCACAAACATTTTGACAACAACCTGCGCGTGCGCTGCCAGATCTTTTTCATATGCCGGGAGAACCTGGTCCCGCAAGAATATGATCCGGCGGTGATTGCGGAGATGCAGTCGAACGCACGTTTTATTTCGTTTGTGATCAATGACGCGAGCTTCGCGCGACTGCGCGAGGTCTCGGCAAGTTACACAGTGCCTGATCGCTGGGCGAACAAGGTCGGCGCCCGGCGCGCGACCGTCAGCATCGCAGCGCGCAACCTGCACACGTGGACCCAATGGACCGGGCTTGATCCCGAGGCGTATTTCCTGGTTAACCTGCACGCCCGTCTGGAGCAGGATAACACGCCGCAGCTCGCGCAGTTCATCACCACGATCAACTTCAACTTCTGACGGAGGCAACCATGCCCTTGGGAATGATCAGGCAAATGATGCGCACCGTTGCGCGCCCCGGGTTGCCCGCGCTGCTCGCACTCGTGCTTGCGGGCTGCGACGCGCTCCTGGAAGTCGATGCTCCCAGCCGCGTGATCGGTGAAACTCTGGAGGGGCCGGGTAACGCGGCCCTGCTCGTGGCGGGTGCGGTCGCCGACTTCGAATGTACGTTCTCGCACTACATCGTCACGACCGGACTGATCGGTGACGAGCTGAAGGATACGCAGCTTGCCGCCGCTACCTGGGATTATGATCGCCGTAGCCTCAACCCCGCGGTTGGAGCCGCGTATGCGCAGGGCACTTGCGACGCCGGTGGCAACATCATCAGCGTCTATCAGCCGGTGAACATGGCGCGCTTTGCCGCGGACAATGCACTCTCAAAGCTGGAGAGTTTCACGGAACAGCAGGTGCCCAACCGCAGCTTGCTCATCGCGACCGCAGCAGCTTACTCTGGCTACAGCCACTTGCTCCTAGGCGAGGGCTTCTGCTCGGCCGTCTTGCTGGGCGATGATTTGACGCCGGGCGGCGAATCGACCCGCGTGCAGGTTTTTCAGAATGCGGAAGCCCGTTTTACACGCGCTCTTGCGAGCGGATCCAACGACGCCAGCATGCTCGGCCTGGCCCGAGTGGGCCGGGCCCGTGCTCGTCTCAACCTGGGCCGTTATGCCGAGGCCGAGGCAGATGCCCGGTTGGTGCCTGCCAATTTCGTGCGGAACGCAGCGTTCACTGACATCGCTACGCGGCCGTCCAATAAGGTTACTCGCTGGAACCGCCGCTTCCGCTGGGCCTCGGTCGAGGACGACTACTTCAACCTCAGCTTTGGTGGTGTGGCCGATCCTCGTGTCAGACTTACCAACAGCGGTCTGCGTGGGGCCGATGCAGTCAGTATTGTTTGGTACGCCGACAAGTACGCTACCGAGTCTTCGCCGATTCAAATCGCGACCTGGGAGGAGGCGCAGCTCATGATTGCCGAAGCGCAAGTCCGGGCCGGGAACGGCCAGGCGGCCGTGACCATCATCAACGACCTGCACACGCGTGTGGGGCTACCCGCGTTCGTCAGCACAGACAACGCGGTGATCCTCCAGCAGGTGATCGATGAGCGGCGCCGTGAGCTCTTCCTGGAAGGGCAGCACCTCGGCGATGCCATCCGTTACAACCTGCCGCTTACTCCGGCGGTAGGAGCTCCATACCCGATCAAGGGCGGTTCATACGGCACTACCAGGTGCATGCCGCTTCCGGATGTGGAGCGCATCAACAATCCGAACTTCAGATAGGCGGGACGGACCTACGTCAGAGGGCGGGAAGTTAGTGGTATCGACTCCCGCCCTCTTCCTTTACTGACCGCAAGTCGATCTGCTATGGAGACGCAATGGCAAACGCATCAGCCCTCGGCGCCTCGCGTGGACGATGGGGAGTATTCAGCCTGGCACTCATCGCGGGCGCAATCGCCGCGCCCGTTCATGCTCAATCGATCGATTCGATCTTTGCCGCGTATACCACGCGTACACCCGGCTGCGCTGTAGCAGCTGTCGACAGTACCAGAACGGTGGTGTCGCAGGGCTTTGGCATGGCGAGCTTGGAGCATGGCCTGACGATCACGCCGACGACGGCGTTTTACGCGGCCTCGGTGTCCAAGCAGTTCACGGCGTTTGCGGTTGCGCTGTTGGCGCGACAGGGCAAACTCGCCCTCGACGATGACGTGCGGAAATGGTTGCCCGAAGTGCCGCAATTCGGCAACACGATCACAGTGCGGCACCTGATTCATCACACGAGCGGGTTGCGCGACTACTTCGGCCTGCTCGGTATGACGGGGTGGCCGTCCGACGGCCCGATCACCGAGCGCCAGTTCCTGGATCTGGTCGGCCGTCAGAAGGCGCTCAATTTCGAGCCCGGCGCACGCCACCTCTACAGCAATACGGGCTACGTGCTGCTGGCCATCCTGGTCAAGCGCGTGAGCGGCCAGTCACTTCGCGAGTTTGCAGACGCGCATATCTTCGCGCCGCTGGGCATGACCAACAGCCAGTTCCGGGATGATCACACGATGCTGATCAGGAATCGCGCGCTCGCCTACGGCTCGCCGCGTTCGGGTGAATGGCGTTTGAATGTGCCCGGATTCGACGTCGTGGGTGATGGCGGTCTCTACACGACGGTAGAAGACCTGGCCCGGTGGGCCCGCAACTTCGACAATCGAATCGTTGGTGATTCGGCGCTCGCTACGCTGACTGTAACGCGCGGGCAACTGAACGGTGGTTCGGTCATTCCGTACGCATTCGGACTGGTCAACAACAACTTCCGCGGCCAGCCGACCATCGAACATGGCGGCGCATATGGCGGCTATCGCGCACATCTGATGCGCTTTCCGCGGCTGCATTTCACGGTTGTGATGCTTTGCAACGCGGCAAGTGCAAACGCGGCGAATCTCAGCCAGCGCGTGGCAACGGCACTGCTCGGCGAGCGACTTCCAGCGGTGAGCCCGGTCACTTCCAGTACCGCGCCTGCAGAACCTGTCGTGAGTCTGACCAGGCAGCAGGTGGCGCCATTCGCAGGGCCCTACTGGAGCGCGGGCACCGAACAGCTGCGCCGTCTCGAGTTGCGTGACAGTGTGCTTTCGTTGGCTGGCGGAGCCGCGCTGATGCCGCTAGCCGACCAGCGCTTTCGATCGCTTGCCGGTGTGACCTACGTGTTCAGCCGCCAGGCGAAGGGCGTCGTGCAGCTCGAGGAAACACTTCCATCCGGCGAACGAATCACGTACACACGTATGCTGCTCGCGAAAACCGATACGGCGACGCTTGCAAGTTATACCGGCGACTACTATAGCGATGAAATCGCGCACACGTGGCGCATAGAAGCAAAGAATGGCAGGCTACAGTTGAGTGTGCGCGGCAGTGGGGAAATTGTGTTAGACCCAGTTTTTGCCGATGCGTTTCAGTCGCCAGCCGGCGTGTTGCGCTTTCAGCGTGCTGCCAACGGCCGCATTACGGGCTTCATCGTCGGTGCCGGACGGGTAACTGGGTTTCGGTTTGTGCGCACCGACGGATAGATACAGCGTCCCGTCTTCCCGGATGGTGATAGCCGCTTCGGCCATCACGGACGAGTTGCCCATCGCGGCAGGGGACTCACCTGCGCCCACGCGTCAGTGCCGGGTATCGAACCCGAGCGACTCGGTGTCGACCAAGCCTCGGTCGGGGACCTTTTGGCGCCAGCGACACCGGCGG
>JBOHRF010000210.1:0-8877 GCA_050732575.1 Longimicrobiales bacterium | reverse complement strand
GTCTATCCGTAGCTTCGGAGGTGTACCGTCAATTCCTCCGGCAGGACTTTCACCTGCGTGGATACATCACCTTCGTGGCGCACCGTGAACGTGAACGTTACCGTTAACGTCCGTTAATTCGTTGTGGCCTTCCCCCCCCAGGTACTTTCGCATAGCAGTCCAGATAGCACTGGCAGCAATCCATCGGGAAAGCCGACCGCCGATCCCCGTGATGTGCATTCGGATGAATGATGAGCTGCGGGGCACACCCAGAGACTTGAGTACCTGATACATCGGCTCGCCGCCGATGATTGGCACATTGAAGTCGTTCCGGCCGCCCAGGTAGAGCGTCCGCCGCCGAATGACAATTCGGCGTTATTGAGTCGTTCGCTAATAATAATTTCGATATGATCGCTCAAGAGACTGTCTTGACAATGCCGTTCAACCGGCCCATTATTCCCCAGTTTGGCAGGTCTCCCGCGCAAGAACCTCCGAACCTCCGAACCTCCGAACCTCCGAACCTCCGAACCTCCGAACCTCCGGACCTCCCAACCTCCGAGAGATCTGTATGCGGCGGGCACAAGCGGATTACGTAGCAATCGAATCGGCCCTCATGGCCCACCAGCTCGACACGATACGCGAGTACGCTCGAGCGCGTGGGTATTCGGACACCAGTCTTTGGCATGACCCAGTCTCCTGCACCATTGGCGTGACTCTGGCTGTTGACAACATCGTGAGTTCCGCCATCCGTGGCGGGCTTGATGAGCGAAGGGCCTTGTTTCAGGCCGCCGCCCGGTTCGACTTGGATCCTGAGACGCTACTGAGTCAGAGAAGGCATCTTCGCCAGCGGCAGAACAATTCACCGGCGTAGTGCACCGGTGATCTTCTCCTTGCGGTCCATTGCATATTGCATCACGTGGCCACACAACGCTCAAGACCATCGTACAGTTCTCAATAATGTCAGGAGGTTCAGGATGAAGCGCTCTCGGGCTGTTCAGGCTCTCGTGCTTGCCGCAATGAGTTGGCTAGCGGCCGCCTCAGGCGTGCATGCTTCCGATGCGGAGGAGGGAGGGCTCCAATACTGTCCAGGTGCTTGGTGCACCAATTCATGTCCAACCAATTTCTGCTTATGGGTGGCATGCGCGTTTTATGCGCCCGTCACGCAGTCGTGCGGCCCAGCGGTCTGCACGGGGATAAACCAGCAGCAGTACACTAATCGCGCCGTCTGCACGCTCTGAAGAACATGAGTGGCTCCTCGCGTTATGCGTGGGTGAATTAAGAGTTTCGATACGCTGTTCGAACGGGCGCCCCATCACCGCCCGAAGCAGCCGGTTACGGGATTCGCGGCCCGGCGCAAGCATTGCTCTTTCCGAGCCAGGCCGGAGATTCAGCCATTTGTAGAAGCGAGGAGCCGACGCATTCACAGAGGAGTCACGGACGCACCCAGCACCGAAGGGCGGTAAACACAGTGGCTAGTGGAGCCTTCGACAAAGCGGTTTCGACGACGATGGCAGTCGCCGCGGTAGCGCTTGCATCGAGCGTTACCTATCGCACCCTTGCTCCCAAGAGAAGTGAGAGCAATCCTCCGCCTGAATTCGTCAGCTTCTGGAGAGAGGCGCTGCCAGCCGGAATTCATCTGGGTGGCAATCCAGATGCACAGATAAAGCTCGTGATCCTCTCCGATCTCGAATGCCCAGCTTGCCGGTCGTTTCATGCAACTATGAAGGACGTACTTGAAGGACATGCCGACAATGTGAATGCTCTATACGTGAGCTATACGCTGTCCTATCATCGATTTGCATCTGCGGCCGCTCGCGCGGCTGAGTGCGCCGATCAGATCGGCGCCTTCCAGCGTTGGGTCGACGTGATTTATGCCAAGCAGGATTCCTTGGGACTCAAGAGCTGGGGCTCTTATGCCAATGACGCGGCTATCCCAGACACAGCGAGCTTCGTAACGTGCGCGATGAGTAAAGACAATCACCCGCGACTTGCAGCGGGCCAAAGTTTTGCTCAGAAGCTCGGAAGTCCCGGGACCCCGACCGTGATCCTGAACGGGTGGCGGTTTCCTAACACTCCGAGCAAGGAGATCATGTTATTGGCCATTGATGCCGTCCGCCGGGGCGAAAAGCTCAACAAACCAATGTACGCGCCCTTAGGGCCATCGCGTGAAGCACGGTGAGTGTCATGAACCCTGCACACCTCCGCTAGAATACATGGAACTCCAAAGATACCGAACCACTCGATGGTTTGCCTTAGCCGTTCTTGTCCATGGGTGTCGTGATGCGCCGCCAACCAATCCGACCGGTCAGTCCGAGGGAATCGACGTCGTTGAGGATTTGCGTATCGACGGTCATCGTGAAGAGCTCGCACCAATACCAACTCTCGTTGGTTCCAATTCGGGAATCGCTCTGTTGCCAGACGGAGGCGTCGCGGTAGCGCAAGCACAGGACAATCAGATCGTATTCTACAACAAACGGGGCCGCCGAACCGGCGTCGCTGGCCGCGCGGGAGCAGGGCCGGGCGAATTCAGAATGATGATGGCAATCGGCGTTGTTGCGGATACCGTGTGGGCATTCGATCTGAGGCTGCGCAGGGTCACACTTATTGCTCCAGGTTCACGATACGTTCGCAGTTTCGAAATGCCCCGCATACCAGAATTGAAACCGATCAGCGAAGCCGGCGCAGGACTCATCATGCTGGGGCTGCAAACCGATAAGTCCTTCGTCGCAGCGTTTATGGATCCCGATCTCCGCCTTGTGTATTCCAATCAGGACGGGTCCACAAGGAAAATCCTGGATCCTCCAATGGAAACGAGCGGTCACTTCGTAAGTCAGGCCAGGGGAAGAAACGGCAACGTCTTTGATGTGAAAGCAGAGTTCGTTGTTGCGCCTGACGGCAAGACCATTGGCATAACCAGGCCGCTCGAGCTCTCTGAAAAAACCTCGACCGTTTCCCTCACCGTGCAGTCAGCAATGGGTGATACCGTTTTCAGTCGTGTACTCGAGTTCCCGCCGCTACCGATCCCGAAGAGTGTGATTGATAGCGTCGTCAGATCTCGAACGGTCGGCCTGAATCGCATTGAGATGGCCGCTTTCGAGCGTTCCGCCTACATTCCTGTGTCGCTCCCGCCGGTTAAAGCGGGTGTTTTTGGACCCGGCGGAACTCTGTGGCTACGTCAGACAACGGCTTCAGATAGTCAGGCCTATATGGTCCTGGACAAGCTTGGGAAGCAAATCGGCGTGGTGACCTTCCCGCGGGCAACCATCGTCCACGCAGTGGACGTGGATGCAGTGTGGACCGTGGTGAAAGATGAGTATGATGTTCCGAGCATTGTGCGATACCGCATCGTGCGTGCAGAATAGCCCATCTGCGGCCCTGCAACGTTGCTGCCGTCGGGTGTTGAGCTGCTCGTACCCTTGAATGTGGACGTTACCGTTAACGTGAACAACCGATAATTTGTTGTCGCCTTCGCCACCCCCAAGTACTTCGCATACCAGTCCAGATATCTCTGATAGCGGTCCTTCTGAAACGTCGGTCGCCTGATGCAGTGGCGTTCATTCGGATAGATGGTGAGCTGCGTGGGAACGCCCAGTGACTTGAGTGCCTGGTACATCTGCTCGCCGCCGATGATGGGCACGTTGAAATCGTTCTGGCCGCCCAGGTAGAGCGTGGGTGTCTTGATGCGGTCGGCCTTGAAGAAGGGCCAGCTGATCGTCATCCAGGCATCGGGATTCTTCCAGGGCAGCCCGATCTCCTGTTCGTATTGCACGATGTATTGATCGGAGCCGTACATGGAGAGTTGCAGTGCACTGCCCGCGCCGCAGGTGGCGGCTTTGAGGCGTGTGTCGGTTGCGATGGTGTAGTCGGTCGTGATGCAGCCGTAGTTCCAGCCGCCGATGCCCAGCCGCTGCGGATCGGCAATGCCCGTTTTCACCACGTGATCCGCGCCGGCCAGCACATCGATGGTTTCCTTGGTGCCCCAGTCGGCGTAGATGGCTGACTTCCAGGCCTGGCCGCGGCCGTTGCTGCCACGATAGTTCGGGAAAACCACCGCGTAGCCATTGGCCGCAAATAGCTGGCGCTCGAAGTCGAACTCGAAGCCGTTCTGGCTGTTCGGGCCGCCGTGAATGCGGAAAAGCGTGGGATACCATTTGCCGTTCTCGTAACCAACCGGCTTGAACAGCGTGGCGTGGACCTCCGCGCCATCCTTGGTCTTGTACGATATGCCTTCGATGTCGGCCAGGTTCAGAGCATTGACCAGCGAATCATTGTGCGCAGTGAGCTTGCGGTAGTTGTTCGATTCGAAGGCGTAGATCTCAAACGGCTCTTTGGCTGATGTCACTGATGTAGCGATGCGGCCATTGGGAGCCAGCGAGAACGAGCTGAGCACGCGCGGCGCCACGGCCAGCTTCTCGATTTTTTCGTCGGCCAGTGTCGCGCGGACCAGGTGACGCTGCATGTCATCGGTGATCAAGAAGTAGATCGAGCTGCCATCGGCAGAAAACCGTGCGCCGGACACATCGCGATCGAGTGACTTGAACAACAATCGCGGGCTGGCCGCCCGTCACCGGGATCAGCGCCAGCACCTCCTGGCTGTACGCGTTCATCCGCGCTTCAGGACCCTGCAGGTACAGCAGCGATTTGCCATCTGAACTCCAGGCAATCGGACCCGAGTCTGCACCTGACCAGCTGGTCAGCCGGCGCGGCGTGGCGCCCGCCTTCGCTTCGATCAGCTAGATGTCGCTGTTGTTGAAGCGGTCCGGATCCGCGCCTTCACGTTTGCTCGAGAACGCGATCTGTGAACCATCGGGCGACCAGGCCGGTTCGCCATCATCGAAATCGCCTGCGGTGAGCGTGTCCGTCTTTTTGGCGGCGATGTCGAACACGTGGATGTGGCTGCGCTTGCGATCGAGGTAGCCGCCGTTGTCCGACTTGAACCGGTAGCGATCGATCACGATGGGCTTTGCATTCCTGGAGCTCGTGTCGGCATCTGCATCCGTAACCAGAAACACGAGCCGCTTCGAATCCGGTGACCAGGAATACGACGACACCCCTCCGCGCACTTCCGTAAGCCGCATCGCCTCGCCGCCGGCCGGTCCAGCAGCCACACCTGCGAGCCCCGGTCTTCCTGGCGCGACGATGTGAAGGAGAGGTACCGGCCGTCCGGGCTCCAGCGCGGCGAGCTCTCGGCATCGGGTGTCGATGTAAGCCGCAGCGTGGTGGCGTCCGCCCAGTTCGTCATCCAGACATCGGTGTCCTGCGTATCTTTGCCCAGATCGATCGAGCTGACCGTGTACGCCACCTATTCGCCGTCGGGCGAGAGCTGCGGATCCGCGACCGATTTGATGCGCGCAAAGTCATCGACGGCGAGCAGCCGTTTGGCCGGCTGCTGCGCCAACCCTGGTGCCGCGCTTACGAACAGAGATGCCGCACACAACAACGCAATCGGACGCATGAACGAGCTCCCGCGGGTGAAAGACCTGGAGGCGAAGTCTCAACCTTGCCCGCGGGGATAGGAAATCCAAACGGCATTTCGCCACGTTGGCGGAAGGTGGATCCGGCCTCCACTCCGAACACGACCGCTACAAGCTGCGCAGCATAGTGCCGGCGCTGGCGGGTAGGTATCACTTCACGTTCTCGATCCCGGGAGAACTGGAGCGGTCCTTCTATGCGCGCAGGCATGCCGGGCCCACCAGAGCGTGGAATTGCACATGCGTGAACACGCTGCACCTGCTCCACAGCGTCTTGGTCGATGAATCGGGCCCGGTCGCCGATATCTTGCGCGCGGCCAATACAACGACCGAGCAAGTGCGCGCTGCCTGCCGAAAGTGGTGGTGACTGTCCAATCAATGCCTTTATCTCGAGGAATGATCATGGCTCACGAGGGTGCGGCAACCATCATCGGTTCGGCTGGTGTGATACTTCTGCTGATCGCCTTCCTGCTCAATCTGCTCAAGCTCTTGAATTCCGATGGATGGACTTACCTCGCCTTGAATTTCGTGGGAGCGGCTGTTGCCGGCTATTCGTCCTACATGATTCGATTCATGCCGTTCCTGGTGCTGGAAGGAACCTGGGCCGCAGTTGCATTGATGGGCATGATGCGAAAACTCGCTACTCATGACATCCGTACCTCTCCCTACTCTTCACCTGAGGGTTAGGCGAGAGGTACGGATGTTAAACTGGCTTGCTCTCACTACGGATTGGTTTTCTGGCGCGCCAGCTCCCGCTCGAATGCCTGGCGCATTTCCCGGTTGAAAGCACCGAGTGCCTGCGTATCGACGAAGGCATTGGCATCACCCGCGAGCTGGCGAGCGCGTTTTTCTTTCATCTGGAAGAAATCCGGATGGTTGGCCAGGAATATGTCCGCACGCTCACGGGACAGGCGGTCGAATGTGCGCCGGTAATCTGCAACCATGCCGGGATAGGATTCCGGCACCAGCCGATGGCCAGACACGGTGGAAGAACAGTGGAAGAACACGCGCCTCAACATGCCGTCTGTGGCCCGCGTAACCAGCGCATAGCTAGTGCAGCCGCGCGTATGGCCGGGTGTGATCAAGGCAGTGAGCGTGACGCTACCCAGCACGATCAAGTGTCCGTCGGCAATCACGCGGTCAACCGAAACGGGCGCGGTATCCACTTCAGAAGCAGGACCGAACTCAATATGACCGGACTCCAGCACGCTGCGATCACCCTGGCTGGCGATCATACGCGCGCCACTGGCGGCCTTGAGCGCGGCCAGTCCACCCGAGTGATCGAAGTGCGCGTGGCTGTTCAGGAGATAGCGCACGTCGCGAATGCGGAAGCCGAGCGTGGCAATATTGACGGTGATCTGAGGCACAGTTTCGGCCAGCCCGCCATCCAGAAGGATATGCCCTTCTGACGTAGTTATGAGGAATGCACTGACACCGGAGGCGCCAACAAAGTGCACGTTCCCTGCGATTGTAAACGGCGCAAACGGAACGTTCCAGGCCGGCACTTGCGCGCGCAACCACGGGGAGCGATCCAGTCCGGGCGTGGTCGTCATGAGGGACGATGCAACCGCTGACGATGCTGCCGAAGACTGCGGTTGTGGGCCGCTGCATGCATGCAAGGGCAGCATGAAAGCTACGAGCAAGGGCTTGGATGGCGAATACATGGTCGTGCCAGTAGGAGCGAGCATTGTCGGACGCTATGTCTCAAGGTATGCTCAGCGCAATACAATACTCAACTCGCGGTTGCTGCGCGCGCGATCGGACGGAGCGTTCCCCTATGGTGCACGGCGGTCAGAAGCCTTCGCCCCACGAGCAGAAGCTCATCGAGCGGATCACCAAGGCCACGGCCGGGTTGGCAGGTGTCACGCGTGAAGTCGATGGTTTTGGCCACAACTCGTTCCGGGTGGGCAAGAAATCGTTTGTCATTATTGGCTCGGGCGAGGGCGCCGGTTCGCTGTCCATCAAATGCGATCTCACCACGCAGGACGCGTTGATCCGTGGCGGGCGGTACGTGCGCACACCCTACATCGGGCAACACGGCTGGGTCACAACCATGGGCAATGCAAAACTGGACTGGGCAGAGATCCAGGAGCTGGTCGAGGACGCCTACCGCATGACCGCGCCTAAGAAGCTGTTGAAAGCGGATCGCCCACGCGGCCAATGAAGAGCAGCACGCCGGACGCGCGCTCGATGATGGCGAACAGGAACGGGCGGTCGAACGATATTTCGATTGGCGCCGAATCAACCATGGCAATGCCGGTTGCGGCCGCCGCTTCAGTCCCCTGCTCATTGACCTCGACGAAGGCCTTGTGCTCGACCCTGGAAATCCAGAGGCCGCGACTGCCCGTGATGCGAGAGAAATCTGCTGCGCCCGCATCGAAGGCCAGGGGCATGCCCAATGTTTTGAGCGGGTCATTGAGCTGTTTGCCGTATTCGATCTTGAATCTGGGCAAACGTAAAGACACTTGCTCGTTGATCAGGCTGGAAATGAGACCGTTCCACCAGCCGGAATTGAGGCGCGCTTCGAGTGCGGATAATGGGCCGCTGACGGGTCGCAGGAGCACCATGCTGAATGCGCTGTTGGCGTACGGGACTTCCACGGCCAAAAGCCCTGCGTCACTGCGCATTCGGTAGCTGGCCGAGCGATTCATCATGGGCACGGTCACGGTCGATCCATCCGCGCGCGTGAACGCGGCATTGCGCGTGTCAGTCGTCTTGAAGGCATCGGTCCAGGGCGCCTTGAAGTAGATGGCATTGACCAGTACCAGCCGCGTGTTCGACTCCAGTTCCTTGAACAGCTCTTTGATCCGGCCGCGTGTGGCCGCCTCCGCCCATTTGTTGATTGCCTCTGCGGCCGCCGTGGAATTGCTGAAATCGATGGGTCGTACTTCCGCACTGAAGAAGTTGCGCAGGGACGCCGTGAACTGCGGCTGCACATTCAGGTTGCGATCCGGCCACATCGAGTTGGCCAGGGTGACCGTGACCTGGCGATCGCGCCGAACCAATTGAGTGATGACGCTCTTGTAGCCTTCATTGATGTCTGCTTCAGTGAGCTCGCGCAGTCCCAGCACGGATTGCATCTGACTGTAGGTATCCGTGGCTGCGCCATTGAGCGCCATGCCCAGCGCCATCGACACGCTGAGCGGCGAGACGAAGAGATTGGGCTTTTGCTCGTCCGCGGCCAGGCGGCGATAGAAATCGAAACCGAAACCGCCACTGGCATCGACCAGCTGCCGATCACTGGCGGAAAGTTGGATGGGCGGACCGAGCGGATCGCCGCCATCCGAACAAGCGAGCACCAGGAAGAGCGGCAGGATCAGACCAGGTCGCTTCAACATCACAGTTCTCCTGGGAAATTCGGGGCGGGAGCGGGGAGCGGGCATCGGGAGTGGGGAGCGGGCATCGGGAGCGGGCATCGGGAGTGGGG
>JBOHRF010000209.1:0-8912 GCA_050732575.1 Longimicrobiales bacterium | reverse complement strand
GAGCCGTTGCGCGTGATCCATGAAGAAACCGCGCGACTCGAGCAGCTGGCCCGCGAGTTCAGCATGCTCGGCCGTCCCGCTACTGGGCCACGCACCGCCATTGACCTGGCCGAACTGATGGCCTCGCTGGCCCAGACCGATGTGCCCGCGCACGTCAACGTTGAACTGGTCGCCACACCCGCATTGCCGTTGGTACTGGCCGATTACAACGCGTTGCAGCAGGCACTGCGCAACGTACTGCGCAACGCCATTGAAGCCGTGAGCGGTCGAACAGACGGTCGTATTCAGATTCGGATTGAAGTGCCATCTGGCAACGGTGCCCGCCTGCGGCTCGTTGTGAAAGACAATGGACCGGGATTCCCGCCGGGCGCAGCCGAACGCATCTTCGAACCAGATTATACAACCAAGCCTCGAGGCACCGGTCTTGGTCTGGCCATCGCCCGGCAGACCATTCTCGAGCACGGCGGAACCATCACTGCCGCAGCAACATCGACGGGGCCCGGTGCCGAAGTGGAGATTCAGCTGCCCACTGACCCGGGCAGAGAGGGATGAGCGCGACTGCGCGCGCTGGTGCGCATGACGGCATGCAGAGTGCGCGCGCGAGAAGTTGGGTTTGGGGAGGCGGGCAGAATCACGATCCAGTCCAGAGGAAAACGGCATGAGAACCACGCGCTTTTTCGTCATTTTTCTAGGCCTGGCCGGCTGCTCCGTCCGGCTGGGAGGCTCCAGGCCGGTGGAGTATGACACGGTCGCCATTCAGTTCGAGCCGGGCACCAGTGTAGCTGACGCAGCTGCCCGCTTGAACGGACTCAATACGGACCTGGCACTGGTAGCGACGCGCGAAGATTCCAGCTGGGTGCGTCAGCTTGCCGAGCAAACGAAGCTCGTCTCCTCGCGTCCCGGCAAGGCGGGCGATTACACGCTCGCCTTTCTGGCCTTCAAGCCAGTGGGTGATACCACGCTCACACTCAACGTGGAAAGCGGTGGCAGCATCCGATTGCACGATGCATTGTATAACATCGACAAAGTGCGCAAACTCGATCTCATGACGGCCGTCTTCCAACCCGGCACCAGCACGCGCGACGGGGTGCGCACGCTGCTCAATTACATTGCCACCGACGTGATGGGCGATGCTGCTGTTGCCCTGGCCGTGCAGGCGCCATCGCAAGCCGTAGGTGACAGCGTGGCCGAGCTGACGCGTGCCGCCATTGCCGATGCATGGGAATGCACGGCCGATGGGAAGAGCAGTCAGAACGCACCGGACATGGCCATGCGGCTCTTTTACTTCCCAGCTGCGCGCATGCGCTGTCTGAGCGCGCGCGTGGTGGACGCGGCCAACCGCCCGGTCGTGGCCCGTTTGATTGTGCCTTGAGAGCATTTTACGGATGACCGGCGCTGTTCTGGTTGTTGACGATGAAGCGAACATCCGCCGCATGCTGGCCGGCCTGCTGCAGGCTGCTGGCTATCGGGTTACTGGCGCGCCCGATGGCCGTAACGGCCTGACTGAGCTGGAAAACGAAGAAGCAGATGTAGTATTGCTCGATCTGCTGCTGCCCGGTGACGACGGCATCACCATTCTGGGCCGCATGGTCGAGCGGCATCCTGATGTGCCGGTCGTGATGATGAGCGGCCGCGCCACACTCGGCGATGCCGTGCAGGCCACCAAGCTGGGCGCCTTCCACTTCATTGAAAAGCCGCTTTCACCTGACGCCGTGCTGCTCACTATCAACAGCGCGCTGGCCTTGCGGCGCGCGCGCGCGCAAACGCGCGCTCTGTCCGCCGAGCTGACCGCCGGTCAACACCTGATTGGATCCAGCATTGCGCTGCGCGGCATCCGTGAACTCATTGCTACCATTGCACCCACGGACGCGCGTGTTCTGATCACCGGTGAAAGCGGCACGGGCAAGGAGCTGGTGGCGGGCGCGTTGCACGCGCAGTCCAGGAGATCAGAAGGACCCTTTGTCCGCATCAATAGCGCAGCCATCCCGCGTGAGTTGATCGAGTCGGAGATGTTTGGTCACGAGCGAGGCGCGTTCACGGGCGCGCACCAGGCGCGGCGCGGCAAGCTCGAGTTGGCCAACAGTGGCACGCTGTTTCTCGATGAAGTGGCCGACCTCAACGCTGAGGCGCAAGCCAAACTGCTGCGCGCCATTGACACGGGCGAATATCAGCGCGTAGGTGGCCAGCGCACCGCTAAGGTCGATGTGCGCGTGCTCGCCGCCACCAACCGCGATTTGCGCAATGAAGTGTTGGCCGGTCGCTTCCGCGATGACCTGTTCTACCGGCTGAATGTGGTGCCCATCCAGGTACCACCCTTGCGCGATCGGTTGAGTGACCTGCCCGAGCTGGTCACCTATTTCCTGCAACGCTACCACCAGCGCACGGGTGCGCTCCCGCCCATTATCACCGAGGTTGCGCTCACCCTGCTGCGCCGCTACCGCTGGCCCGGCAACGTGCGTGAACTGGCCAATCTGTGTGAGCGCATTGCCATACTGCACCCTGCGCAGCTCATCACGGATCGCGAGCTGCGCCGGATGTTGCCGGACGTGGCTGATGACACGGGCCCGGACGAACGGCCCTTGCACGTGCGCCTGGATGACTACGAGCGCTCACTCATTCTCGATGCTTTGAATGACGCAGCCGGAAATGTCACCGATGCGGCGCGCCGCTTGAGCACCGATCGTCCAAACCTGTACCGCCGGATGCGCCGGCTCGGAATCGATCGATGAAACACCGCCCCTCCACTCCGCGTCTACTTCCTTTGTTTCTTACGTCGTTTCTTACGTCGTTGCTTACGTCGTTGCTTACGTTGTTGCTTACGTTGTTGCTTACGGTTTTCCTTACGGTTTTTTCCCTCCCCGCTGTTGTCCAAGCGCAGGCTCCACGTGAGCTCACCGATTCCGTAATCCGCGAAGCGCTCGATCTGTACAATCGCCCGGGCACCATTCGGCTGAATGGTGATTCGCGTGTCTCGGCAGCCAGCGAGATCATTGGCGACCTGGCATTGCTGGACGGACTGCTCGAGATCGCCGGACGCGTGCGCGGCAATGTGCTGGTTCTGCATGGTGACCTGCGCTTGCTGGCCGGTGCCCAGATCGAGGGTTTCGTGGTCGTGATTGGCGGAACCGTAACCGGACCCGACAGTGCACGTGTGGGCCAGGGCATTCGCGTCTACCGCGGTGGTTTTGCGTATCAGTTGCAAGACGGGCTGTTGGTGCGGGTGGAGCGGCGCGCACCGTCCGAACTGTCGGCCGGTCGCGAGTTCGATTTTGGGCGCACCGACCTGGTGGTCAGCGCGCGCCGCGGCTACAACCGTGTTGAAGGACTGCCCATCCTGGCTGGCCCGCGCATTACCCTGGGTCGCTCCAACCCGAGCGTGGTTGAAGCGCTCGGCATTTACCGCACGGGCACGGGTGCGCGCCTTGCTGCTCACGATCTGGGTTACGCGCTGCGCGCGGAGCAATACCTCGGGGGCCGGCACTCGTTGCGGGTCGGGATGCGCGTGTTCTCGGAGATTGCGCCCATCGAGTTGGGGGGCTTGTCGGATCGTGAAAACTCGCTGGCCAGTTTCATCCTGCATCGCGACTACCGCGATCATTTCGAACGACAGGGCTGGACCGTGTACCTGGGCTTTGATCCCGCCACGCTGCCCTGGAGCGCCGCCCTCATCTATTCGGATGAACGCAATGCCAGCGTCACTGCGCGCGAGCCGTTTTCGGTCCTGGACAGTGATCACGGCTGGCGCATGCAGCCGCTGGTGGCCGAGGGATACCTGCGCTCGCTCACTGCTGAGAGTAGCTACGACAGCCGAAATTCCGCATCCGATGCCTCCCACGGCTGGTTGCTGCGCGCTTCGCTAGAACGCGGGTTGGGCGGCTCGCTGCGGGTTTACCTCGACTCGGCCACGTTGAATGCTCCGCGCCGATTCTGGAATAGCACGCTGGATTTGCGTCGTTACGCGCGCACCGGCAGAAGCAGCCAACTGGCCGTGCGCGCGCTCGCTACCGGCTCGCTCAACGGCGCCGCTCTACCTGCGCAACGACAACACGTGCTGGGCGGCGAAGGATCGTTGCCCGGCTTTGCCATGAACCGTTTCGACTGCGCTGCCCAAAACCAGGCGGTTGTGCGCGCCGGCATCAGGTATCAACCCTACTATGGCTGCGATCGCGCCGCGTTGGTTCAACTCGAGTATCAAACGGACTTCAAGTTCCTGCGCGGCCTGCGCAACACCGCCGTCGACCAGCTCGGTCTGCTGCAGCAGGTGCGCTTCGCGTTGTTCTTTGATGCGGGCCGCGCCTGGAACGAAGCCGAGGCGCGCGACGGACGCGGTGGCGGCAACGATGACTTTGCCGCCGATGGCGGTTTCGGTGTGCGCCTGGGACCGGTCGGCCTGTATTGGGCGGTGCCGCTCTCCGGTCGCGGCCAGCCCATGAACTTCTTCCTGCGTCTCGGACCGCGCATTTGATTACGCGTGTCACCTGCCTGCTCGGAGCCACGCTGTTTATGGCGGCCCATGGCGTGCCTGCGCAAAAGCCGGCGCCTGCGCTCGTGGTGGATACCGCCATCGGCCATCGCGCATCACTGCGGCTCGATGGTGTCTTCGAACACCCCGAGTTGCAGGAAGCCGTGCAATCCGGTTTGCCGCTGCGCGTTCGCATTCGCGTAGAACTCTGGCAGGATCAATTGCTCGATGAACTCAGGGGCTCGGAAACCTGGAATGCGGCGCTCTCGTATGACCCGCTGGCCAAAACGTATTCATTGCGCACGCGCGGCAGTCCCAGCATCGTCCGCGGCCTGAGCAGCTATCAGGACGCACGCTCGGCACTCGAAGCACCGCGCACGTTCGGTTTGCGCCCCTTTGGTGCCGGCAACTTCTATTTCACGGCCAACATCGAAGTGGAGACGCTGTCACTCTCCGATCTGGAAGAACTCGAACGCTGGTTGCAGGGTGAATTGCGGCCTGCCGTCTCGGGCGATCGCTCCGTTCTGGACGCCATTGGTGAAGGCGCCAAACGTCTCTTGATCCGCGGACTGTCCCTGCCCACGCGGACACTCGACCTCAAGACCGGCCGTTTTCGAGTCAAGCGTGCCGAGTGACGCATGGCGTGACGTGTGACGTGTGACGTGTGACGCGTGACACGCAACGCCACGCGTCGCTGCTGGCCCAGGCTAGCCACCGCGCGCCCCAGCGGGTATTGTTATTCGAGTATTCCTGTGCTTGGTCCCCGAACGTCTGACCTCGAATGATGTCACCGTTTCGCTTCTCACCCCGCCCCAATCGTGCGCACGAAATCGACTGGCGAACGTGGGGTAAGGAGGCGTTCGCGGAAGCGGACGCCGCCGACCGACCTGTTTTGCTCTGTCTCATGGCTGTTTGGTGCCAGTGGTGCCATCAGATGGATGAGACCACCTATTCCGACGAACAACTGATCGCGTTGATCAACACGCATTTCGTGCCCATTCGCGTAGATGCAGACCAGTATCCGCACGTGCACGATCGCTACATAGCCGGGGGCTGGCCGACCAATGCGTTCCTCACGCCTACCGGTGAAGTATTGTGGGCCGGCACCTACATAGATCCCGCGCAGTTTGCCACTGTGGCGGAAGGCGTGCGCAGCGCCTGGGCAGAGCGGCGCGTAGAACTGGGCGCCGAAGTCGAGCGGCGCCGCAAGGCGCTCGAAGCGGCCCGCGGTCGCGTTTCATCAATCGGCATTGTACGGCGAGAAGCCGCTGACGACGTGTGGTCAGCGCTGCTGGAGAGTTTCGATGCACGCAACGGCGGCTTTGGAACGGCGCCCAAGTATCCCACACCCGATGCCATCGAGCTGCTCATGGTTAAAGCGGGCGATGAAAATGGCACGGCCACGACCATCGCCACCCAGACGCTCGATGGCATGATTGCGGGTGCGCTGTGGGACGATGATGCTGGAGGTTTCTTTCGTTACGCACATGGCGCCGACTGGACGCAGCCGCAGACCGAGAAACTGTTGACCGTCAATGCCGGTTTGCTGCGCGCGTACGCAACCGCTGCGCACGTATTTGGGCGTGCCGATTGGCGCACCATTGCAGAACGCCTGGTTAGCTGGGTCGATGGTACGCTCGCTCTCGAGCAGGGCCTCTGGTCGGCTAGCCAATCATCGGACCCGCAATACTATGAGGGCGGAGCGGGGGGCGGACAGGCGGCGCCGGCCGTGGACACGGTACTATACACCAGTGCCAACGCGCAGTGGGTTCGCGCCCTGGCCGAAGCGGGTGCGCGGCTCGAACAGCGCGCCTGGGTGCAAGCTGCAGAGCGCGCATTGCGGCAATTGCAAGATCAGATGATGGCGCCCAACCAGCTTTTCTACCACTATCGAGAGCCGAACACAGAGCCACAGCTTCCGCACTTGCTGATCGATGTGCTGGAGGTTGCTCGTGCCTGTGTTGCGGTCGCCCAAGCCACGGGACGCAGTGAGTTGCTGGCCCAGGCGCGCGCACACACGGCTGCCATTGAAAAGTCGTTCTGGGCCGATGAAGGCGGATTCTACGATCGCACCCGCACCACACACGACGTGGGTGTGCTGCGCTATCGCGATCGTCCGTTCGACACCAATGCGGACACCGCTCGCCTGCTGATCGAGTTGACAATCGCACTCGGCGAACGCAGCTACCGCGCCCTGGCCGAGCGCACCCTCGCCCTGCTTTCACCAGCAGCTGGGCGCTACAGCGTTGGCGGTTCCGGGTTCGCGCTGGCGGTGCACGAATTCTTCGAGCCGCCGATTCAGATATTCATTGTGGGCGGCGGCCAACTGGCCGATTCTCTGCGTGAGGCCGCGCTCGTGGTGCCAATTGCAGGGCGCCGGGTTTGGCCGCTGCCAGCTGGCGGTCGAGTCGGCACGCAGAACTTCGCATTGCACGGGTCCGCCACAGCGTACGTCGTGGGTCCGCGGGGCGGTTCTATCCCCGTCACCGATCCGACTGCGCTGCCTGAGGCCGTGGCCAGCGTGAGCTGACTGCATGCCCGAATCGGCAGCAGCATTACGGGCACGACTGACCGAAATCTTCCAACATCCTGTGGATGTGCCCATGCGTGATGATGCGTTCGACATCAGCGCGCGCCACACATTCGAGTACCAGTTCGAGCACAATGCTCCGTATGCCGCCTACTGCGTGCGGCGCGGGATCACGCCCGCGCACATTGCCCACTGGGCGGAAATCCCAACCGTGCCCACGGCTGCCTTCAAGGAAGTTTCGCTGGTGGCGGGCGACGCACAGTCGGCTGCGCTCGTGTTCCGGACCAGCGGCACCACATTGGGAACGCAGCGGCGAGGCGAACATCGCGTTCGGGATGCAACGGTCTATGAAGAGGCGTTGCTGCCCCTGTTCTCCGCCTATGTACTGCCCGATGCTGCGCGACTCGCGTTTGTTTCGCTCATACCCAGCGCGGAGCAGGCGCCCGATTCATCACTTTCCTACATGGTGACACAGGCGGCCACACATTGCGCGGGCAGTAACGCCGGCAGCTTCATGGATGTGCGGACCGGACTCGATGAAGCTGGACTGGAGCGGACGCTGGCGGCGTTGATCGATGGACAGACGCCCGTGTTGTTGTTGGGCACCAGTTGGGCCTTCGTGCACTGGCTCGACTCGCTGCGTGCGCGGCGACAGCGATTCGCGTTGCCCGACGGGTCACGGGTGATGGACACGGGCGGCTACAAGGGTCGCAGTCGTTCTGTGCCGGAAGCCGAACTGCGCAAAGCATACGAGGATTGCCTCAATGTACCGGGGCACGCCTGTATCAATGAATACGGCATGACCGAGCTGTGCTCGCAGTTCTACGATGCCAGCTGGCGTGAACATGTGCTGGGTCGGGCTGCGCCTACCCGTCGCACCAAACGATCCGCGCCCTGGGTCCGCACGCGCGCCGTGCATCCCGAGACGCTGCAACCGGTGGCCGAAGGTGAAGTGGGCATCCTCCAGCATTTCGACCTGGCCAACCTATTCTCCGTGCTGGCCGTTCAGACCGAAGACTTGGGGCGTGTAGGCCCGGAAGGCATTGAGTTGCTGGGACGCGCAACCGGCGCTGTTCCGCGCGGCTGTTCGATCGCGCTCGACCTGCTGCTCGATGCAGTGGCCGGCCGCGCATGACCTTCGACGCATTCTGGCTGCCTGGCCTGTCGCAAGGCGATGAGCTCATCACCCGCGAACTCTCCGATAACGTCGCCATCCGCTACCCGGCTCTGACAGCAGAACGGGTGCGTGAGCTCTGCCGCAGCGTTCGCGCGCGGGCGGCCGCGGCGCGTGCCATTACCGTGCAGCAACGCGTACGCGCCATCGCATGCGCCACTGCGTTTTTGCGTCAGCCTGATAATGATGCGTTCGAACAGGCCGTGGCCTTGATTGCTGCGGCAACTGGCTACTCCATCGACATGACACGGCATGTGTTGCTGCGCATGGCCCAGGACTGGACCGAGCCCGCGCTACTCGAGTTGATTGCCTCTGAGTTGGGTGATCCGATAGTGCTGGAGGGCCCCGTACCTGACGGGAATTCCCGGCGCCGGGTCATGGCGGTTGGGCCACAGCTGGCGGCACACATTTTCGCCGGCAACGTGCCTGGCGTGGCGGTAACTTCGCTGATTCGGACGCTGCTTCTGAAATCGGGTGCGTTCGGAAAGACGGCCTTGGAGGAGCCCGTGCTGCCCGTCCTCTTCGCTCGCTCTCTCGCCGCAGTCGATCCTGCGCTGGCGGGCGCCATCAACGTCACCTATTGGCCCGGGGGTACGACCGGGCTGGAGGAGGCACTCCTGCGTGAGGCGGATACCTCCATTGTTTACGGCAGCCGCGACGTCGTGTCATTGGCCAGGACCTCGGCGCCACTCAACGCCCGCCTCGTGATTCACGGGCCGCGGTTGTCTCTCGGGCTGGTTCAGGGT
>JBOHRF010000208.1:0-8915 GCA_050732575.1 Longimicrobiales bacterium | reverse complement strand
CCGGATGCCAGTGATTCCGAAGATTGATGCGCGCCATTGTTGTCAGCCGGACGGGCGGTCCGGAAGTTCTGGAGCTCGTGCAAGTAGCCCGTCCCGAGCCCGGACCGGGTGAGTTGTTGGTGCGCGTTGCAGCCACCGGTGTGAACTTCATTGAGATCTACCACCGCACGGGACTGTATCCGCAGAAGCTTCCCTTTACGCCTGGCAGCGAATTGGCCGGCCGCGTGGAGATGGTCGGGGCCGGGATAAACGACGTTGCTGTTGGAGATCGGGTAGCCACGGCCGCTGCCATTGGTGCCTACGCGGAATACGCGATCGTACCGGCTGCGCGCGCGGTTTCTTTGCCGGACGGTGTGGATGATCGAACCGCAGCCGCGGTCATGTTGCAGGGCATGACGGCTCACTATTTGGCAACCACCACCAAGCCCTTGCAGCCAGGCATGACATGCGTGGTTCATGCAGCGGCCGGCGGTCTCGGACTTCTGCTGATTCAAATCGCAAAGCTGCGCGGCGCGCGCGTGATCGGCACGGTTTCTACGGAAGAGAAAGCGGTGCTGGCGCGCGCGCTGGGTGCCGACGAGATCATCCTGTATGACCATGAAGAGGTGGCGCCGGCGGTAAAGCGCCTGACCGATGGTCGTGGTGCCGACGTGGTTTACGACAGCGTGGGCAAGGCAACGTTCGATCAGAGCTTGTTGTCCGTGGCACCGCGCGGCATGCTGGTCAGCATTGGGCAATCGAGTGGTCCCGCACCGCCCATCGATCCGCTGGCCTTGAGTCGCGGCGGCTCCCTGTTCCTGACGCGGCCCACTCTGGCGCACTACACAGCGACGCGCGCGGAACTGTTACAGCGAGCGGGTGATCTTTTTGCCTGGATCAGGGACAAGCAACTGCAAGTGCGCGTGGGCGCCGCATTCCCACTCACCCGCGCAGCCGAGGCGCATCGTGCCCTCGAGGGCAGAAAAACGACCGGCAAGGTGTTGCTGACGCACGCGTAACGCGTCACGCATTGACTCAGTTCGGAAAGCGCGTCTTGTCGATTCCGGGAATCAGCTTCAGCGCATTCTTGTAGTACACCTTCTTCAGCACCTCATCGGGCAGACCCAGGCCGTACATCTTCCAGAACGCGTGACGCCGGCGATAATAATCGAAGTATTCGTCGTCCGTCTCGAGTACGCGGAAATAGGTGTAAAACTCGGCCGGTGTATACGTGTCCTTGCCCATCAGGATGCGATCCTGGTACTTGATGACGAACTGTTTGGCAAAGCGTGGCTGACGGCCCAGCTCGGCCAGCACGGCGCCCAGCTCGGTGTACATGTTGGGTCGCTCATCCATCAGCTTTCCCAGGCGAGCCAGGTCGCCGCCCAGCCAGCTCAAATGTGCGCTGATGAAGTTGGTACCACGGTGACGTTTGATGATGTCCCACTGTTCGCCCATCAGTTGTTCCCATGGCGGATAGAGTTCAGGGTCGCGAATGCGCCGTGTTTCCCACAACTCGTACCACCGTTCGTTGAACTGATCGAAAGGCAACCAGAATTGGTGGGGATCTGCGGTATGGATGAGCACGGGAATTCCCAGCTGCCCGGCTTTCGCCCAGACCGGATCGAGGCGCGCGTCGTTGGTTGCCACGCGCTCCCCTTTCGAGTCTTTCACATCCATGCCCAGGTTCTTGAAGATCTTGAGACCACGCGCCCCGTTTTTGACGTCCTCTTCCAATTGCGCAACTGCGCGTTCGGTCCAGCCGGGCGAGTCAACACACCCGCTTGCATCGGCTGCGCGTCCACCGCAAATCAGGCTGAGGTTGGCAAATACAACGAATCGGCCGGCTGCTGCGCCCTTGACGTTGTCGACCATGGTCTTGAGCGCAACCCCCTGGCGACCGCTCAGGTTGACACTCAATCCCATGTTCAGCTGGTCCATCTCAGCGGCGATTTGCTGGAGCCGCTCAGGTGACATGTTATTGTGATGACTGTGCACATCGATGAACGGGAATTTGGCCCGCGTGAGCGTGTGTTCCGGTACCTTGAGACTCGATTTGGGCGTGTAATCCGGCACGGTTATGGTCTGCGTTTGGGCACCCGCTCCCAGCGGGGCCAGCAGCGCCAGGCTCAGCAGCAGCGATACTCGCATGAATAGCCTCATCCGGGTCATTGAATGGCGTGTGGACGCGATCTCCATATTTCCTTGCCAATGACGCCGCGTGCTTACGGTGCCGCCAAACTGCCCGCGCAGGCGGAGTCGGTCGAACGTCGAATCACGAGCGTGGTACTATTACAGGGAAAATCGTAATTGGGATCGCTGGCCAGGCAGACGCAAGAGGCGCTTGCAACGCTGGCCTCCTGTCGGCATCATCCGGCAACCACCCCCAGCCTGGATCAATTTCCATGCGTCGTTTCTTCGCTTTTTGCGGATGCCTGGCGCTAGCGCTTGTCGCAGGCAGCTGTGACCTCGGCTCCGATGTGGATCCGGAGATCTCTTTTGCCTCGCAGCGCACGGACTGGTCGGCCACTCTGGCCGACTTTGCCAACATCAGCGCCGGTCCGCGTACGCTGCTGGTTTCTGGACTGATGCTGACCCCCAACGAGTGCTTTTCGTTACGTGCCGGCCTGCAGGTACGGAGCGGCGTCATAACCGTAACCATTACGGGTACGCAGGCATCGAACCTGTGCGGTCCATCAGCCGGTGCCTACAACTATCAGTTCCTGACATCGGGGCTCGATCCCGGGTCGTTCCAGGTCAGAATCGTCCATACCGCAGCTGGCGTTTCCCAGACCGTCACTGAGGAGAACATCGTTATCAACTGACGCTGCCATCGGCGAGCCGACCAGTTCCCGTTGCTGCCCATCCCACTAACCGGGTCCTCGCCCACGCCGGTGGCGGCAAGTGGCTTCGGGTTTCCTCAACCCTCCCAAGGTAGGTTCAGGTGATTTCCGGGCGCGGAGTTGGCCCGCGCAGCCCGGCGGTCTCGCCGTCCGTCCTTCTGCTAACAGAGCGGGGCGGCCGCGTGTCATACAGGACTGTCCCGACCGCGTAACTTCCAAGCACTTGGGGATTTCCCTAGCTTGAAGACGTTCCGGGACCCCTCAATCAGTCCAGAGCAACCATGTCACGCCACGTTCGAATTCTGGCAGCGATGATTTGCGGTCTGCTGATGTCCGTCCCCGTTTCGGCGCAGCACGACACGCTTCGGCTTTCCCTGGGGGACGCTGTGACACGCGCGGTCCGCAATGGCGACGAAGCGCGGCTGGCGGGCGCTCAGGTAGAGCTGGCGGATGCGCAGGTCATGACCGCGCGCGCGACCGGGCTGCCGCAGCTGCGTATTACCGGCAACTTCAACCACGTCTACGAGAACGCGCGCGCCAACGCGGTCGGTCAGATCTTCAACCAGCCCAACACGTACAACACCAACGCAAACCTGTCGCAGGTGATCTTTCAGGGCGGCCGTATTTTCTCGGGATCGCGAGTCGCCTCGCGCCTGCGCGAAGCTTCGCAATTGAACGAGCAGGAAACGCTGGCGCGCGTGTCCTTCGACGTGCAGAGCGCTTATCTGCAAGTTCTCTTTGCCAATCGGATTGCCGAGATTCAGGCGACGACCCACGCAAGTGCCCAGAATCATCTCACGGAAGTCGAGCGGTTCGAGCAGGCGGGACGCGCGGCGCGCTACGATGTGCTGCGTGCGCGCGTGCAGCTGGCCAATCTGGAGCCGCAGATGATCCAGGCGCGCAGCGACCAGGAGTTGACGGTGCTGCAGCTCAAGCGCCTCACCAATATCCCGCTGGAGACTCCCGTCGTCCTGACCACTACCATCGATGCGGCTACCGCGGAAGCCATTGCCAATTCGGTGGAAGCGTCCGATGACGGCGCCATCACTCGGCCATCATTGCGCGCCGCGCAAATGACCCTGGGTGCGCGCCGCGCCGGCATTGCCGTAGCGCGTGCCGACCTGATGCCCAGTATCAGCATTTTTGTGCAGTCCGGTTTTCAGGCGTTTCCCACCGGCAATCGCCTCCCGCCCGGCTTGGGCAAGATCATTTCCACCGAGTGTCCCGCGGGTACGCCCGCCGGTCGCTCCTGCATTGCGCACAACGGTGGTTGGTTCGCCGACCGGTCCATGGGCATCCAGGTGAGCTGGCCGATCTTTGACGGTCTGCGTGCCAAAGGCAACATTGACCTGGCTCAGGCCCAGGCGCGCGTGGCGGACCTGCAATTGGCGCAGCAGCGCGAACAGGTCGCCCTTGAGGTTGCAGAGGCACGCGCGGCTTTCAAGGCGGCGCGCTCCTTGTTCGAAGCACGGCGTCAGAATTCCGGCGAGGCCAATGAAGCGCTTCGCCTGGCTTCGCTCCGGTTCAGTCGCGGCCTGAGCACGCAGCTCGAAGTGCAGGACGCGCAGATTGCCGTGATGCAGGCGGAGACCAACGAAGCACGTTCCATTTACGATTATTATCTGGCCGCTGCCGAGTTGGCACGCGCGCTCGGTGAACTTTTGCCGCTGCCCAGTCCCTCGCAAAGCGGCAACCCGCAACGGATTGAGTCGAAGTGAATAGACGATATTTGAACCTGCCCGTCCTGGGTTTGGCCGGCACGTTGATCGGTTGCAACGTCCGTCCCGGCGAGGACGATCGCCAGGGCGTCGACAACGGCCCCCGCGATCTGGCGGCGCAACACACCCAGGCCAATGGCGAAGCTGGTGGCCGAAACGGCGGCGGAACACCCGCCGGACGTGGTGGTCCTGGCGGTCGTGGCAACGTCGTGACCCTGGCGGCAACGGACGTTTCACCCGTACGCCGCGGCGAAGTTGAGGATGCCGTGCCAATTACGGGTAACCTGCAACCTGTGGAACGAGTTGAGGTCCGCGCGCGGCTCGAGGGCGAGCTGGAAAGTGTGTTGGTGCGCGAAGGCGACCGCGTGAAACCCGGCCAGGTATTGGCCCGCTTCGAAGCTTCTCAGCAACAGAGCGCACATCGGAGCGCAGAGGCTGAAGTTGCATCCGCGCAAACCGACGTATCGACCGCGCAGTGGAACCTCGATCAAACCAGGGAGCTGTTCAAAGAGGGCGCTGTTCCCGAGCGCGATGTAAAGAGTGGCGAGCAGCAAGTAGCATCGGCGCGTGCGCGTCTGGCCGCGGCTGAGTCGCGCTCGAGGACCAGTAGCCAGGCTCTCAACGACACGCGTGTAGTCGCTCCGGCGGCCGCCGTTATCGAACGGCGCGGCGCCGCGCATGGCGAACACGTCAACCGCGGCGCCAGCCTCTTTACGCTGGTGCGCACGGAAGCCCTCGAATTGACCGGTGCCGTGCCCGCCCGCCTTGCCAATCGCGTGCAGAGCGGTCAGAAGGTCCGGTTCATGGCCGACGGCCGTGAATTCGCCGGCCAGGTTGCGCGCGTGAGCCCGACCATCGATCAGGCCTCACGCTCCGTTTCCGTTTACATCCAGGTCCCCAACGCGGATGGCGGTCTCAAGGGTGGTACGTTCGCCTCAGGACGTATTGTCGGCCGCATTGCCGAAAACGTGCTGATCGTGCCCACCAACGCGGTCCGTCAGGAAATGGGCACGGGCACTCCATACGTCTACCGCATAGATGGTGAAGCCATCGAGCGGCGCCCGATTCAGCTGGGCATCATCGATGAATCCGGCGGCATTGCCGAGGTCACGGACGGACTCGAGGAAGGCGACCGCATCGTCACCGGGACGGTTGGCACCATCGCTCGCAATGCGAAAGTCGTGATCGTCGGTGGGGAAGTGCGCCGGGGCGCGCCGCCGCCGGTACCTCGCAACTAACTCAGGAAACCAGCGCAGCCATGTTTCTCTCAGACGTATCCATCAAGCGACCCGTCTTTGCTACCATGTTGATGGTGCTCCTGGTGGTACTGGGCGTCGTGTCCTATCGACGCCTGGCCATCGACGAGTATCCGGATGTCACCTATCAGACCGTCTCGGTAAACGCCTCATTCCGCGGTGCCTCGCCTCAGGTGATGGAGCGAGAAGTTGCTCGTCCCATCGAGGAAGCCGTCAACACGGTGCAGGGCGTACGTGAAGTCAACTCGACCTCTTCGGAGGGCAGCGCCAATGTGCGTATTTCCTTCAACCTCGACGCGGACATTGGCACCGGTTTGCAGGACGTACAGGCCAAGGTTGCTGCCATCCGCCGGGGGCTGCCGCCCGACATGGATGAAGTGGTCATCCGCCGCTTCGATCCCAATGATCGCCCCATCATGGCTATTGCCATTCAGAGCAGCGGCCGCCCCATCCGCGAGTTGACCGACCTGGCCGATGAAGTCATCAAGCCGCGCCTGGAGTCGGTGACCGGCGTGGGCGAGGTGAACATCACAGGTGGCACGGCACGGCAGATACGGGTCGAGCTGAATCCCAATGCACTGCGTGAGTACGGCATCAGTCCGTCTCAGATCTCGGCGGCCATTCAGCGTGAAAACCAGGAAGTGCCGGCCGGCCGCATCGAACGCGGCGACATGACGCGCGCCATCCGCATCCTGGGTCGCGTACGCGATCCCATTGCATTCGAAGATGTCGTGGTGACATCGCGCGGTGGCGTTCCCATCCGCGTGGGTGATCTGGGCAACGTGGTCGATGATGCGGAACAGCCGCGCAGCGCGGCCTTCATGAATGATGATCGTGCCGTCGCTCTGGAGATCCTGAAGATCTCGGGTTCCAACACGGTGGCTGTGGCCGATGGTGTTCGTGCGGCCGTGGCAATCCTGGACAACCAGTTCCCGGATGACATCACACTGACGGTGATTCGTGACGACTCGCGCCGCATTCGCGAGTCCCTGGCCGATGTGCAGGTAACGATCCTCCTGGGCGCCATTCTGACCATCGCCATCATTTACCTGTTCCTCAATTCCTGGCGATCCACGGTTATCACCGGCCTGACCCTGCCCGTCAGCATCATTTCCGCCTTCTTCGTGATGTGGCTGTTCGATTTCTCCATCAACACCATGACCCTGATGGCGTTGTCACTGGCCATTGGCTTGCTGATCGACGACGCCATTGTTGTTCGAGAAAACATCGTGCGCCATCTGGAGATGGGCAAAGACCACCACCGCGCCGCGCGCGAGGGCACCAGTGAGATCGGACTGGCCGTTATTTCGACGTCGCTGGCGGTGGTGGCCGTGTTCGTGCCCGTTGCCTTCATGGGCGGTCAGATCGGCAAGATCTTTTATCAGTTCGGCGTGACCGTCGCCTTTGCCGTACTGGTCTCGCTGTTCGTGTCCTTTACGCTGGACCCCATGCTCTCCAGCGTATGGCACGATCCGGAAGTCGAGTCCGCCCGCAGCGGCAAAGGCGCCGGCCCCATCCGCCGCGTAGCCGTTGCGTTCAACCGCTGGTTCGATGGCGTGGCGGATCGCTATCCCAATGTGCTCGGCTGGAGCTTGAAGCACCGCGTTACCGTGATGTTGGGCGCCGTGGCCTCCATTGCCATGGCCTTCGTCATTCTGCCCCGGCTGGGATTCACCTGGATGCCCGAAGTGGATGGCGGTGAATTCAACGTGAACTACCGGACGTTCCCTGGTGCGCGCGTTGAATTCACGCTGGGCAAGGGCCAGGAGTTGGCTGCGCTGATCCGGCGAGAGCCGGAAGTCGAATTCACGTACATGACCGTGGGCGGCGGCTTTCAGGGCACGTCGAGTGGTGGTCAGGTCTTCGTGAAAATGAAGCCCAAACATGAGCGCACCAAGTCGCAGTTCGAATTCCAGAACGTCCTGCGCGGCAAGATGTCGAGCATTCCGGGCATGCGGCCGAATATTACCGGAACGCCCTCTCTCTTCGGCGGGTTCAGACAGCCCATTCAGATCTTCGTGCAGGGACCCGAGCAGACCCGTCTCAAAATTGCATCCGAGCAGGTATTGGCCGCGCTGCGAGAAGTGCCCGGCGCAGCCGAGCCCAACTCGAGTGATGAGGGCGAGATCCCTCAATTGGATGTCAACGTCGATCGCCAGACTGCGTGGGCCGCGGGTGTGGGCATTGGCGCGGTTGCATCCACGCTGGGGCCGCTGTTCTCGGGCTTCCGCGCCACCCAGTGGGAAGACCCGCTCGGCTACTCGCACGATGTCGTGTTGATGTATCCCGATTCGATGCGTGCGTCGGCCCAGGAAGTGGCCAACATCCCAGTGCCCAGCAGCAACGTCGATGCACGCGGCGCCGCGGTCATGGTTCCACTTTCGCAGATCGCCGACATCAAGCACGGCAACGGGCCGCAGCAGATTCAGCGGCGCGCGCTCGAACGGCAGATCAGCGTATCGGCCGGTGCTCTGCCTGGCTACCCGGTTGGTACCGTGGCCGATGCCGCGCAAAAGGCGATCGACAATCTGAATCTGCCGCCCGGTTACCACACCACATTCGGCGGCGACGTGCAGAACATGCGCGAAACCAAGGGCTACGTGCTGGAAGCGCTGATCCTGGCCGTCGTCTTCATTTACCTGATCCTGGCCTCACTGTTCGGCTCCTTCTTCCAGCCGCTTTCCATCATGCTGGCGCTGCCACTCAGCTTCATTGGTGTAGCCCTCGCCTTGCTGGTGACCAAAGGCAACCTCAACGTGATGACCATGATCGGCATCATCATGTTGATGGGACTGGTCACCAAGAATGGCATCCTGCTCATCGACTTTACCAACCAGCAACGCGCGGCGGGTAGTGACCGAACCGCGGCATTGCTGAGTGCCGCACGCATCCGGTTGCGACCCATTATCATGACGACCGTGGCCATGATCTTCGGCATGCTGCCCCTGGCCTTTGCCATTGGGGAAGGTGCAGAGCAGCGCGCGCCCATGGCGCGTGCCGTGATCGGCGGACTGCTCACTTCCACGCTGCTCACGCTGTTCGTGGTGCCGGTCGTTTACACCCTGCTCGATGACATGGTGAAGATGCGCGTGCGCCCACTGCGCTTCCGTAAGCCGCGC
>JBOHRF010000207.1:0-8930 GCA_050732575.1 Longimicrobiales bacterium | reverse complement strand
ATGCACGCCGGTCGACCTGTTGCGGGCACTGCGCGCACTGGAAGCGGGTGACTTCACGGTCGAGCTGGCGGAAGGTGGCGAGTTCGTAATGGAGGAGATTGCCGAGACCTTCAACCGCATCCGGCTGCAGAGCGGGCGTATGCGCACGGAGCTGGCGCGCATCGGCCAAACGGTAGGGCGCGAAGGCAAGATGACGGATCGAGCGCAGGTGATCGGTCTGCAGGGCAGTTGGCGCGAGATGATCGATTCGGAGAACGCGCTGATTGCCGACCTGGTTCAGCCCACGACTGAAATTGCGCGCGTGCTGACGGCTGTAGCGCAGGGTGATCTCGGTCAGAAGATGGTGCTGGAGATCGAGGGCAAATCGGTGCAGGGTGAGTTCCTGCGCATTGGCACCACGGTGAACCGGATGGTCGATCAGCTCGGCTCCTTTGCATCGGAAGTGACGCGCGTGGCGCGCGAGGTGGGCACGGACGGGAAGTTGGGTGGCCAGGCCCAGGTGCCGGGAGTGGCCGGTACCTGGAAAGACCTGACGGACAACGTGAACTCCATGGCGCGGCGCCTGACCGACCAGGTGCGCAACATTGCGCTGGTCACGACGGCGGTGGCCAACGGTGATCTTTCGCAGAAAATCACGGCCGAGGCTCAGGGCGAGATTCTCGAGCTGAAGAACACCATCAACACCATGGTCGACCAGTTGGGCTCATTTGCCTCTGAAGTCACGCGTGTGGCGCGTGAGGTAGGCACGGAAGGACGATTGGGTGGCCAGGCCAACGTTCCCGGTGTGGCGGGCACGTGGAAGGACCTTACGGACAACGTGAATTTCATGGCGCGCAACCTGACCGATCAGGTGCGCAACATTGCCGATGTAACGACCGCGGTAGCGCGCGGCGATTTGACACGCGAGATCACAGTAGAAGTCAAAGGTGAAATCCTGGAGCTGAAGAATACCATCAACGTCATGGTGGATCGCCTGTCGGTCTTCGCGTCGGAAGTAACGCGCGTGGCCCGGGAAGTGGGCACGGAGGGTGTGTTGGGTGGTCAGGCACAGGTGCCGAACGTGGCCGGTACGTGGAAGGACCTGACGGACAGCGTGAACTTCATGGCCGGCAACCTCACATCGCAGGTGCGCAACATCGCACTGGTAACCACGGCCGTGGCCAAGGGTGATCTCTCGCAGAAGATCACGGTGGACGTGAAAGGTGAGATCCTCGAACTGAAGAACACCATCAATGTCATGGTCGGTCAGCTCAGTGCTTTTGCCTCGGAAGTCACGCGCGTGGCGCGCGAAGTCGGTACGGAAGGCGTGCTGGGTGGTCAGGCCAACGTGCCCGGCGTTGCGGGTACCTGGAAGGATCTTACCGACAACGTAAACGCCATGGCGGGCAACCTGACTTCTCAGGTGCGTAACATTGCGCTGGTGACCACGGCCGTTGCCAATGGCGACCTCTCGCAGAAGATCACGGTCGCGGTACGGGGCGAGATCCTGGACCTGAAGGACACGGTCAACGCCATGGTGGACAGCCTGCGTCTGTTCGCGGACGAGGTGACGCGCGTAGCGAAAGAAGTGGGCACGGAAGGCGAGCTGGGTGGACAGGCAGAGGTGCCGAGTGCTACCGGCGTATGGCGCGGGCTGGTGGACAACGTGAATCAGCTGGCCAACAACCTGACCGTGCAGGTGCGCGCCATTGCCGATGTGGCCACCGCCGTTACCAAGGGTGATCTGACCCGCACCATCACGGTGAACGCCCGGGGGGAAGTCGACGAGCTGAAGACCAACCTCAACCAGATGATCTCCAACTTGAAGGTCACGACCGAACGCAACCAGGAACAGGACTGGCTCAAGACCAACCTGGCCAAGTTCAGCCGCATGATGCAGGGACAGAAGGACCTGGAGACCGTGTCGCGGCTGATCATGTCCGAGCTGACACCGCTGGTCTCCGCACACTATGGCGCCTTCTTCATCATGGACAATGAAGAGCAGGCATCCGTGCTCCGGCTGATTGCCAGCTACGCGTACAAGGAGCGCAAGCACCTGGCCAACCGGTTCCAACTGGGGGAGGCGTTGGTTGGGCAAGCGGCACTCGAGAAGTCGCCCATCCTGCTCACCAACGTTCCCGATGATTACGTGCGCATCACGTCGGGCCTCGGGGAAGCGCCGCCCCGCAATATTATCGTGCTGCCTATCCTGTTCGAAGGCCGCACCAAAGCGGTGATCGAGCTGGCATCGTTCCTGCCCTTCAGCCAGATCCATCAACTCTTCCTGGATCAACTGGGTGAGAGCGTGGGCGTTGTGCTCAACATGATCGCTGCCAACATGCGGACGGAAGAGCTGCTGGAGCAGTCGCAGGCGCTCACGGGCGAACTGCAGGCGCAATCGGAAGAGCTCAAGCGGCAGCAAGAAGAGCTGCGCCGCTCCAACTCGGAGCTGGAAACGCAGGCGCGCACGCTCAAGACCTCTGAAGAATTGCTCAAGGAGCAGCAGGAAGAGCTGCAGCAGGTCAACGAGGAGCTGGAAGAAAAGGCGGCGCTGCTGGCCGAACAGAATCGCAAGGTTGAAACGAAGAACATGGAAGTCGAGCAGGCGCGCCAGGCGTTGGAGGAGAAGGCTGCTCAGCTTTCGCTCTCCTCGAAGTACAAGTCGGAGTTCCTGGCCAACATGTCCCACGAGCTGCGCACGCCGCTGAACAGTCTGTTGATCCTGGCCAAACAGCTATCCAACAATCCAGAAGGCAATCTCACCGACAAGCAGGTCGAATTTGCGCAAACCATTCTTTCATCGGGCACGGATCTGCTGGCCCTGATCAATGACATTCTCGACCTCACGAAGGTGGAAGCGGGCCGGATGGATGTGCACGGCACGACTTTCCCCGTGCGCGAATTGGTGGATTTCTGCCAGCGCAGTTTCCAGCCCGTAGCGCAGGAGAAAAACCTGAGCTTCGCCTTGGTCGTCGCGCCGGATGTTCCGACCGAGATGCACACGGACTTCCAGCGCTTGCAGCAGATCCTCAAGAACCTGCTGTCGAACGCGTTCAAGTTCACCGATACGGGCGGCGTGTCCCTGCGCATCGATAAGGCGCCTCGCCGGCGCTTCGCCAATCCGATTCTGGACAACGCGGAGCTCGTGCTTGGTTTCTCCGTGGTGGACAGCGGCATTGGCATTCCTGCGGACAAGCAGCGCTTGATCTTTGAAGCATTCCAACAGGTCGATGGTACGACCAGTCGTCGTTACGAGGGCACGGGTCTCGGTCTTTCCATCAGCCGTGAGATGGCGCGTCTCCTGGGCGGTGAGATTCGCGTGGTCAGCGAGCCGGGGCAGGGCAGCACGTTCACCTTGTTCCTGCCCCTCAACTATGAGCCGGTTTCCGACGCGGAGCCCGGCATTGACCTGGCGGGCCCGGACTGGCGACGCCGAGTTGAGCAAATGGGAGTGCGCCGTTCGGAATGGGCGGGCGTGACCGGCACGGTTGCGAGCGGCGTGATTGCGCAGGGACCAACGCCCAATCCATTGACCGACGATCGGGAATCGATTGAGCCCGGTGACCGTGTGCTGCTGGTCATTGAGAATGACCGGAGTTTTGCCAGAATCCTCCTGGACCTGGCGCGCGACAAGCGCTTCAAGACGCTGGTGGCGCTGGAAGGCGAGAGCGGGCTGCGCATGGCGCACGACTTCAAGCCGGACGCTATTACGCTCGACATCGATCTGCCTGGCATCGATGGCTGGACCGTACTCGAGCGGCTCAAGCACCATCCAGCCACCCGCCACATTCCCGTACACATCGTATCCGGAATGGACAGCCGCCATCAAGGCCTTCGGCTGGGCGCCATCTCATACCTGGAGAAACCCGTCAGCAAAGAAGCGCTGGAGGAAGCCCTCGACCGCATCGGCAGCTTTATCGCCAAGTCCGTGAAGAGCCTGCTGGTCGTAGAAGACGATGAGGTGCAGCGGCGTAGCATTGTGGAGCTGATCGGCGAGGAAGATGTCGAGATCACGGCCGTGGGCACGGCGGACGAGGCGTTGCAGCAGCTGTCACAGCAGCAGTTCGACTGTATGGTCCTGGACCTGGGACTGAAGGATACGAGCGGCTTCAACCTCCTGGAGACCATCAAGGCAGATCCAGCCAAGCAGACGCTGCCCGTCATCATCTACACCGGCAAGCAGCTGACCCAGATCGAGGAAACCCGGCTCAAGCGGTACGCGGAAACCATCATCATTAAGGACGTGCGCTCACCCGAGCGGCTGCTCGATGAGACGGCGCTGTTCCTGCATAGGGTAGAGGCGCAACTGCCTGAGCAAAAGCGACGCATGCTCGAGCAGTTGCACGGCTCGGACGCGGTCTTTGCGGGCCGGCATGTGCTGATTGTCGATGACGACGCGCGCAACATTTACGCTCTGGCCAGCTTGCTCGAGGGGCACGGCATGCAGATCTCATTTGCGGTGAATGGCAAGCAAGCGCTGGAAATGTTGAAGGCCAATTTGACCATCGACCTGGCTCTGATGGATGTGATGATGCCGGAACTGGACGGCTACGCCACTACGCGGGCCATTCGGGAGCTGGATGGCTATCGAAGTTTGCCCATCCTGGCACTCACGGCCAAGGCCATGAAAGGCGACCGCGAGAAATGCATCTAGGCCGGTGCCTCGGACTACATCACCAAGCCCGTGGACAGCGACCAGCTACTATCCCTCATGCGCGTATGGTTGTATCGGTGAACTCGTTTCGCGTCACCCTGGCCGACACGCCGGACACGTACGAGCGCGATCTGGAGCGCATTGAAATCGACCTGCTGCTCGCTGGAATCCTTCGGCAGTACGGCTTCGATTTCCGATCGTATGCCTACTCTTCGCTCAAACGCAGGCTGTGGAAGCGTATCGAATCAGAAGGGCTCAACACCATTAGTGCGCTGCAGAACCGGGTATTGCACGACCCGGCTGCCATGGAACGGCTGCTGGTGGATTTCTCGGTCACGGTATCCGCCATCTTTCGCGATCCGGGCTTCTACTCTGCTTTTCGAGAGCAGGTAGTGCCCGTGCTGCGCACTTACCCTTTCATCCGGTTCTGGCATGCCGGCTGTTCCACCGGCGAGGAAGTCTATTCCATGGCCATCCTGCTGGAAGAGGAAGGCCTCTATGACCGGTCGCGGCTCTACGCCACGGATATCAATGATGTGACGCTGCAGTGCGCGCGTGCGGGCATCTACCCGGTGGATCGCATGCAGGAATACACACAGAACTATCTGAAGGCGGGCGGCACCAACTCGTTTTCTGAATACTACACCGCCAAGTACGGTAACGCGCTGTTCAGTCCGGCGCTGCGCCGCAATGTCGTGTTCTCACAGCACAACCTGGTCACAGACCGATCGTTTGCCGAATTCAACGTGATTGTCTGCCGGAATGTGATGATCTACTTCGATCGTGACCTGCAGAACCGGGTGCATCAGCTGTTCTATGAGAGCCTGCCGGTCTACGGCTTTCTGGCGGTGGGCAGCAAAGAATCCCTGCGCTTCACGAAACACGAAAGGAGCTATCAGGCCATCGACCATCGCGAGAAGATTTATCGGAGGATCGCGTGAGTGACCTGAATCGGTCTCACGCATGCACCGATTGATTGCGATCGGCGCTTCCGCGGGAGGATTGGATGCTGTGTGTACTCTGTTGACCGGACTGCCCGAAGAATTTCCGGTTCCCATCGTACTCGTCCAGCACCGGTCGCGCGATTCGAAGGAACTCACGTCCGTGTTACAGGATTGCAGCCGGCTGAAACTGCGTGACATAGAGGACAAGATGCGGTACGAAAAAGGGTGCGTGTACGTGGCGCCGCCTGATTACCACACGCTCGTGGACGCCGATCATTTCGCGCTCTCGGTGGATGCGCCCGTGAACTTCAGCCGGCCGTCCATCGACGTGTTGTTCGAGTCGGCGGCCGACCAACTGGCTACGGCCGTCATTGGCATCGTGCTCACGGGCGCCAGCCGTGATGGCGCGCGCGGATTGCGCCGCATTGTCGACCGGGGCGGGCATGTCATCGTGCAGGATCCGACCGGTGCGGAAATGGCGATCATGCCGCAGGGCGCTCTGGAGGCCGTGCCGGGAGCGTGTGTGCTGCCGCTCGAGGCCATGGCGCCATACCTCACCCGCATGTTGGAAGGGGCGTCGCGATGGATGCAAGTGTAGCCAGGATTCTGCTGGTCGACGACCGGCCCGAAAACCTGTTGGCCCTGGAAGCGACGCTCGAGCCGCTCCACCAGCAGATGGTGCGCGCGGCCAGTGGCGAGGAGGCTCTCTTTCAACTCTTACGCGCCGACTTCGCAGTGATTCTGCTCGACGTGCAAATGCCGCGCATGAACGGATTCGAGTTGGCCGAGATCATCAAGTCGCGTGAAAAGACGCGACACACGCCCATCATTTTCATGACGGCCATCAGCAAGGAACAGGAGTTCGTGCATCGCGGCTACTCGGTGGGTGCCGTGGATTACATATCAAAACCCTTTCAGCCGGAGATGCTGCGCTCGAAGGTCGCGGTCTTCGTCGATCTGTGGTTGATGCAGGACAAGCTGCAGCGGCAGCAGGAACAGCTTCGTCAGGCCCAGCGCCGCGAGCTGGAGCTCAAACATCATGACGAGCTGCGCCAGTCGGAAACCCGTATTGCCGAAATCGTGCGCCACGTGGACGAAGCGATCATCACGTTCGGCACCGACCTCATGATTGCTACCTTCAATTCGGGCGCGGAACGCATCTTCGGCTACGCGGCCGGCAGCATGCAGGGCCAGGCCATCGACACATTGCTGCACCCGGACTCGCGTCCTGACTTTGCGCAACGGCTGGAGACGCTAGTCCAGAGCCAGGGCAACGGCACCATCCAATGGGCCGGCGCCGGCGAGGGTGATCTGCTGGCCGGAATGCGCAAGAATAGTGAAGCGTTCCCGCTCGAGGCTTCCGTTTCGCGACTGGTCGTGGCCGATGGTCCGGTATTCACCATAATTGGACGCGACGTCTCCGAGCGGCGTCGAAGTGAAATAGCACTGCGCAATCGCACGGTCGAGCTGGCGCGCGCCTCGGCCAAACTGGAAGCTCTCAACCAGGAACTGAACGACCGCACCCGGGACCTGGAAAAGGCGCTCTCCGCGCGCAGCCGCTTCTACGCTTCCATGAGTCACGAGCTGCGCACGCCCATTAATGCCATCCTCGGTTACAGTTCGCTGCTACTCGACCAGATCAACGGCACGCTGAACGAGGCCCAGTCCAGGATGGTCGAACGCACCAACCGCGCAGCAACTCACCTGATCGAGCTGGTCAATGATCTGCTCGACCTGTCCAAGATTGAAGCCGGCAAGATCGAGCTGAAGCTCGAGCCGGTCACCTTCCCCAGGCTGGTGGAAGACATGTTTGCCACCATCCGGCCCATGGCCGATGAATACGGCTCATCGGTCAGCTGCCAGCATGCAGGCGACCCGATTACGATCATCTCCGATCCACGGCGCGTCCGTCAAATCCTGCTCAACCTGCTGTCCAACGCGATAAAGTTTGGTCGCGGCCGCCCCATCAAGGTGATCTCGCAGCCGGCCGGCGGCGATGGCGTGGAGATTCAGGTCATCGATCAGGGCGTCGGCATTGCCCAGGTGGATCAGAACAAGATCTTCGATGAGTTCGTTCAGTTGGGCTGCGATCGGCAGGATGGCACCGGTTTGGGACTCCCCATCTCCAAACGCCTGGCCGTCATTCTCAACGGGATGCTCACGGTAGAATCCGAGGAAGACGTGGGCAGCTTGTTCCGCCTGCAGCTGCCCCGCATGTCAAGTGCAATCGTCGATCACGACCTGCAGACCATGGAGTCCGAATTGATGGACATGCAGCAGGCCGGGGGTGGGGCGTAGGCAGCGGCGGACGACAGTTGCTTTTCCGTCACTTGGATCGGCCCGCTGAACCAACGCTACGAGGCGCTGCGCTCCAACCCTGGCCGACCATGTTGTTTGCGCCAGGTTAATGGCTGAATCCGACAAAAGGTCCAAAAAGCAACTGTCGTCCGCCGCCGTCCGCCCGTCCAATCCCTCAGATTCGCCCAAAATCACGATAGAAAACCGTCGTGCTGCATAGCCCACCGCGCGGAAACAAAGCATAGCCCGGAATATCACCCACCCGCACCCAGCCCAGACGCTCGTACAGTCGCGCGGCATCGCCGCCCGTGACTGCATCCAGCACCAGCAGCGTCTTGCCACTCTCGCGCGCCGCGTCTTCGGCCGCCCGCAGCAACGCCGCGCCCAATCCCTGACGGCGGGCCCGGCGATGCACCAACATCTTGGCAAGGTCCGCGCGGTGCGGCTGATTCTCGGGCAGGTCGTACGACACCTGCACCGTGCCGCACACACCCTCCTGGTCTTCGGCAACGATCAGCGCACGTTCGCCCCGCGCCACTCCTTCCGCCACCCGACGCCAGAAGGCAACGGCACGCTCGCGCGTGAGCGGGTGCATGAAGCTCACGGAAGCACCGCCTTCCACGCAGTCGATCAGCACATCGGCCAGCTGCTCGATCTGGTCTGCACCCAGCGCATGCACGCGTCGCACGGTCCAATGGCTTGGGCTCATGGTCGAGTCACGGGTTCGGATGCAATCACCACCACATAACGCGCGGCTTTGCGCGTGGGGTTGTGGAACATGATGGGAAGATCGAGCTGCATGGCCAGGCAATCACCCGCGCGCAAGCGATGTTGATCCTGTCCCAGCGTGATGTCCATGACACCGTCCAACATCCAGACCTGTTGATGCACACGCACAGCGCGCCCGCCCGTTTCAAATGCCACCCGCTCTCCAGGCGGAAACTTCACCTCCACGATCTGCATCGGCTGCGCTACGCCCGCCGGCGAGATGTTACGCCGTACATAGCCCGAGGCTGGATCCTGCCACTGCACCTGGTCCGCACGCCGCGCCACCG
>JBOHRF010000206.1:0-9047 GCA_050732575.1 Longimicrobiales bacterium | reverse complement strand
TGCCACGGGCGCTGCCGCACAAACGGGCACGCAACTGTTCCGTAATGCACGCGTGTTCGATGGCGACCGTGTATTGGCCTCAACCGATGTGCTGGTGCGCGCCGGTCGCATTGCCGAGATCGGACGCGGTCTGGCCGCGCCCGCAGGTGCCCAGGTCATCAATGCCGCAGGCAAGACTTTGCTGCCCGGTCTGATCGATGCGCACACCCATGCCTGGGGTGATGCGCTGCGCGAGGCGCTCGCGTTTGGTGTCACCAGCGAGTTGGACATGTTCACCGACGCACAGCTCGCGCGCACGCTGCGCGCCGAACAAAGCGCGGGTAGCGGGCTCGGACGGGCGGACTTGTTCTCGGCCGGAATCCTGGTGACCGCGCCCGGCGGCCACGGCACCGAATACGGCATGACCATTCCTACGCTGGCCACACCGGACGCGGCGCAGGCCTTTGTCGATGCGCGCATTGCGGAAGGCTCGGACTACATCAAGATCGTCTACGATGATGGTGCGGTGTATGGTCTGAAGTTCGCCACACTCTCGCGCGCAACCATGCGCGCCGTAATTGCGGCTGCCCACAAGCGCGGCAAGCTGGCCGTGGTGCACGTGGGTTCGGCGGCCGGCGCGCTGGCGGCACTGCAAGAGGGCGCCGATGGGCTGGTCCACCTGTTCACCAATGAGCTGCCCACAGCCGATTTTGCCGCGCTGGCCCGGACCCGCAATGTATTCGTTGTGCCCACACTGACCGTGCTGAAGAGCGTTACCGGCGAGCCCGGTGCTGCTGGGCTGATAAAGGATGAACGACTTGCACCGTACATGGCGCCGGCCACACGCGCGGGTCTCGAGCGTGCGTTTCCCGCGCGCGCGGGTACGCGCAACTACCAGGTTGCGGTGGAAACCGTGCGCCGCCTGAACGCCGCCGGCGTACCCATTCTGGCCGGGACGGATGCGCCCAACCCGGGCACCGCTCACGGCGTCGCCCTGCACCGTGAGCTCGAGCTGCTGGTACAGGCCGGTCTTTCACCCCTTCAGGCCCTGGCCAGTGCGACCAGTGTGCCCGCGCGCGCCTTCAACCTGCGCGATCGAGGCCGCATTGCCGTGGGATTGCGTGCCGACTTGCTGCTCGTAAACGGCGATCCGACTACGGACATTACGACCACGCGTGCCATCGATGGTGTCTGGAAACTCGGCGTACCTATGGACCGCGCCGCCTTTGCCGCAGAAGTCAAAGCTGCGCTGACGGCCGCAGCCGCACCGCTCAAGTCCGTGAGTGCGAGTCTCATTTCTGATTTCGAGACCGGCAGTACCAGCGCACGGTTCGGTACCGAATGGATGGTGAACACCGATTCCTATGCCGGTGGCAAATCCACGGGCGAACAAAAGGTCACGGCCGAAGGTGCACAGCAGAGTCGGGGCGCGCTCTCCATTACGGGCACCGTGTCTGATGCCTTGCCTTACGCCTGGTCAGGCACCATGTGGTCACCTGGCGCCCAGCCCATGACGCCCGCCAATCTCTCCAGCACCCGGGAACTGCGCTTCTGGACGCGCGGCGACGGCGCGACCTACCGCGCCATGGTCTTCGCGCAGAGCAAGGGTATGATGCCACTGGAGCAGACCTTTGTGGCCGGACCCGTATGGCGTGAAATCGTCATTCCATGGTCGGCATACGGCATTCACGCACACGATTTGATGGCCGTTATCTTCGCAGCAGGTCCCAAAGCAGGAAGCTTTCAATTTCAAGTCGACAACATCTCCATCCGGTGAGCGGTAGGTCGTTGTCTTCGCGTTGGCGCCTTCTGCCCAGAAACGAGACGCTGGGCTGGACACCGTACGCCTGGCTCATTTATCTGCCCGTCTTCCTGGCGGACCCCATCAGTGCCAGCCGCGCGGGTGCTGCGCCTGCCTGGTTGTGGCCGGCCACGATTCTGGGGCTGATCGTTTTTCTGGTCTCTTATTTCCTGGGCTATTGGCCGCCCCGGCGGCGACTCCTTTACATCGCGCTGCTGCAAACTGCGCTGGGCGTGATCTTCGCTCCCATCAACACGGGCTCAGCCGTCTTCTTCGTGTACGGAGCCAGCTTCGCGGCCATGATGGACAACGGCCGGCGCGCGCTGCAAATGGTCTTGCTGATCGCGCTGATTGGCGTCATTGCCTCTCTCATTACCAAAGCGCCGTTTTACTTCTGGATCACCGCAGTGGGCGTTGTCCTGCTGGTCGGTGGAGTCAATCTGCATTTTGCTCAGGTGGCCCGCTCGCAGCGCAAGCTGCAGCTTGCCCAGGATGAAGTCGAGCATCTGGCGGCCGTGGCCGAGCGCGAGCGTATTGCCCGTGATCTGCACGATGTCCTGGGTCACACACTCTCTCTCATTATTCTCAAATCCGAGCTGGCCTCCAAGCTGGCCGACCGCGAACCGGCGCGCGCCGCGCGCGAAATCCGCGATGTGGAGAGCGTGGCTCGCCAAGCATTACAAGAGGTGCGCGCGGCCATCCGCGGCTATCGCGCAACGTTGGCGGAAGAGGTGGAGCGTGCGCGTGCCCTGCTCAAGGCTGCCGACATCGATGCCCATTTCGACATGGCGGCACCCGAACTGTCTCGGCCGCACGCGGAGACGCTCGCGCTGGCCTTGCGTGAGGCCGTGACCAACGTGGTACGACATGCGCGCGCCCAACGCTGCACCGTGGCCGTGCTGGGCAATGGTACCCATGTGATCCTGCACGTGAGTGATGATGGCGCCGGCAGTGGTCTGGCCGAAGGCACCGGCTTGCGCGGCATGCGCGAACGGATCGAAGCCCTGGGCGGCACGCTGGAGCGTAGCAGTGAACGCGGCGTGCGCCTGACCGTGCGTCTGCCCATGCCGGCTGCACCGCTTGCGTCCTCGCCCGTACTGGAAACGGGCCCAGAGTCATGATTCGCGTATTGGTGGCTGAGGATCAGGCCATGGTGCGCGGCGCGCTGGCCGCACTGCTCGAGATCGAAGCTGACATCGAAGTGGTCGGTCAGGCTGCGGACGGCAAGGAGGCGCTCGAGCTTTCCACTCGGCATCGGCCCGATGTCCTGCTCACGGATATCGAGATGCCGGAGCTGTCCGGCCTCGAGCTGGCCGCCGAAGTGTCACGGCTCAAGCTGCCAACGCGCGTCATTATCCTGACCACGTTTGCCCGCGCCGGCTATCTGCGCCGCGCGCTCGAGGCCGGCGCGCTCGGTTACCTGTTGAAGGACAGTCCCGCCCATCAACTGGCCAACGCCGTGCGCAACGTGCACGCCGGAGCGCGCGCCATTGACCCCGAGTTGGCGCGCGAGGCGTGGACCACACGCGATCCCCTGAACGATCGCGAACGGCGCGTGCTGCGCCTGGCCGCCGATGGTCTATCCAGCGCGGCCATTGGCGCACAGCTCGGCCTTTCCGATGGCACGGTGCGCAACTACCTCTACGACGCCATTCTCAAGCTGGGCGCCGCAAATCGTGTGGAAGCGGCCCGCATTGCCCGCGCGCAAGGTTGGCTCTAACGCAGACGTGGTGCGTTGCACGCCCTTGCGCTCACGGATTGGTACGCGCCTCCGGAGTCTCCAACTGCTCCGTGATCCTGCGTACAATGGTCTCCCGCTCTTGCAATGAATCCCGATAGTCCCGCGTGTCCGTCTTGGCAATCTCCATGAGCAAGGTCGTGTGTTGTTGCTGCAGTACATCGCGCAGTACGGTCGCCTCGCGCGCCGACAGGTTGAGTTGGACCATGGTCACCTCCTGATGATGACCGGCACGAGCGCATAATGCGGGCCGCCCTTACCCACCAAATGTTGCGCACGCACTCGCGTTCCCCGGTGGCCCAGGCGAAGCCGCGCCCGCTACATTCCGCGCGCGGAGGCATTCATGAGCGTACTTCAGAGCGTCAACCCTGCCGATGGCACGGTTCTGCGCGAGTTTCCCGAGTTGAGTGACGATCAGCTCGAGTACAAGTTGAGCAGGGCGGTCACCGCCTTTCGGCACCAGCGCCGCGCTCCCTTGGAAGAGCGTGCGCAAGTGCTGCAGCGGGCCGCCGAACTATTGAGCGCGGAAAAACGGGAACTGGCCCGCCTCATGACCGTCGAAATGGGCAAGACCTTCGCCTCGGCCATGGCCGAAGCCGAGAAATGTGCCTGGGGTTGCCGCTATTACGCCGAGCACGGTGCGCATTTCCTGGCCCAGCAGCACGTGGCTACGGAAGCTGCGCAGAGCTTCATTGCCAGTCAGCCGATCGGACCCGTGCTCGCCATCATGCCCTGGAATTTTCCGTTCTGGCAGGTCTTCCGGTTTGCTGCACCCGCACTCATGGCCGGCAACGTCGTGTTGTTGAAACATGCCTCCAATGTGCCCCAGTGCGCGCTGGCCATCGAAGACCTCTTGACGCGCGCGGGCTGCAACCACGGCCAGTTTCAGACGCTGCTGGTCGGCGCACCACGCGTGGCCGCGCTCGTGTCCGACTCCCGCATCTCGGCCGTCACATTGACGGGCAGCGAGGCCGCGGGTTCCGCCGTGGCCGCCAACGCAGGCAAACACATCAAGAAAATGGTGCTCGAGCTGGGCGGCAGCGATCCCTTTATTGTCATGCCCAGCGCAGATCTGGAGGCCGCCGTCCAGAGCGCGGTAACGGCGCGCAACATTAACAACGGTCAGTCTTGCATCGCCGCCAAGCGCTTCATTGTGCACGAGCAGATTGCCGACCTTTTTCTGAGCAAGTTCGTGCCCGCCATGCAGGCGCAGGTGGTGGGCGATCCCATGGACGAGCGCACACAGCTCGGACCGCTGGCCACAGCCCGCATTCGTGATGATCTGCACGCCCAGGTGCAGGCCACGGTGGCTGCCGGTGCACGGGTCCTGACCGGCGGTACGCCCCTCGATCGACCCGGTTACTTCTACGCGCCTACCGTCCTGACCGACATCCCCAGAGGATCACCTGCGCACGGCGAAGAATTGTTCGGGCCGGTGGCTTCGGTATTTCGCGCGCGTGACATCGACCACGCCATCCAGATGGCCAATGACTCACGCTTCGGCCTGGGTAGTGCCGCGTGGACCAGTAGCGCCCGTGAGCAACAACGCTTCATCGAGGAGTTGGAGGCAGGAATGGTCTTTATCAACGCCATGGTCGCATCCGATCCGCGCCTCCCCTTTGGTGGCATCAAACACTCGGGGTTTGGCCGCGAGCTCGGCGAGTTCGGCATCCGCGAGTTCGTCAATATCAAGACCGTGACCGTGCAGCGGCCGGCGGCACCAACAGCACAAACGGAATAACTAGCCTTGCTAGTCGCGCGGCCGCCGGTACACCTCACCCACTTGCTGCTTCAGCAAAGTAACGATCGCCATTTCCAACGCGCCCGTTGACGTGCACGTAATGGGCGCTGTGTTCGTGCCATCCACGGGTGAGGCCGTGGCCTCGATTTGCGTGAATACAGCCGTGGAGTCCTGCGCCACCGACTTGAGCTCGGTTGCGATACTCATCCGAACGCGATGGCTGTCGGCCAACGGACCCGCCGCGCCAAACCCGCAACGCAGAAATGTGGAGACCGGACGCCCGGCCAGCATGCGCGAAGCAACAAAGCGCGTATTGCCCGCCCGGTTCGAACGGTGATCGGCATATTCCAACGGAATGGCCAGCGCATCATACACTTTGGCCAGCTCACTCCAGCTCCGGCTCAAGGGTGCCGACACGCGATGACGCGACGGATCGCGATCCACGGTCAACCTGAGCGGCGTGCCTCCCGAGGTCTGGAGCACGATTTCGCTCGTACCCGGCTCCATCGTAGCGGGCGCCGAACGCTGCGCCGGTGCAGCACAACCCACCACGACCATGATGAGCAGCGCCCGCCCGCCAGCCAATCGTGGTATCATGGAGACTCCCAGTTAGGAGAATGTCAACGGACGAAGCACGAGAAAACGACGGCGGGAACCGCGGGTTACTTCGGAACTTCAAAATCGGTACTTCAAACCGGAACTTTAAGTTCGGTACTTGAACTTTTCAATCCCACCACCCATGCAGATACCACAAATCCTTCCGTGCATCACGGAACAACCACACCAACATGCCTTCTACGGTGACCGCGCGAAAGTATTCACGCGCGTAGGGTTGCTCCCATCGTCCTCCCGAAATTCGATCGGGCCCGGCCACTGTGAGCAACTGCTGCCACTTCCCATCGCGGAAGCGGACCGGCGCATGATGATCGCGCCGGCGCACGGTCTCGACTACAACTTCCCGAGGCTCGGGTAAAAGCTGTAACTCGAGACCGGTGTTCCCGGGGATCTCGGCATTCACCAACATGGGCCTGGGTGAGTTTTCCCATTTGCTGCGCTGCTCCACCAGCGGATGCAGGGAAGCTTCCCGCTCGGCTACCACGGGGCCCTGCCCTTCTATCAAGCGTTCCAGGGCGGCATCTACGGCACTGGCCGTGGCAAATCCTGCATCGAACAAATCACCTTGCACGGCATGAGCTGCTTCGCGGTCGGCCACAACCAGGGTAATGCCCCGGATGGCAGCCAATACGGTAATGCGTTCCAACAGTGCACGTGCAAGTCGCAACCACACCGCGCGGCTGCTGGTCGGGCGGGCAGGTCGCAACACTCGCTCCCAGGTTTGACCATCCTCGAGCGAAAGCGTCAACAACATGCGACGGGCATGAGCGCCGTGCGCCTGCAACTCCGCGCACAGGCCACCCACCATGGAATTGACAGCAAAAATCAACCGCTCCGCATCAGCAACCGCGTAGTCAATGAAGTCGATCGACGCATGCGGCAATTCGGCGGGCGCAGGCGCAAACAGGCGACGATCATCCTGGCCGCGTGCTTGTCGCCAGTATTCCAGCAACTCCGGGCCAAAGCGCACTTCTACGGCTTCACGCTCCAGCTGCGCCAGCGCGCCACAGGTTTCCAGACCCACGCCGTTCAGCAACAGACGCAATGACTCATCGATTTGTAGCACTTCCAGCGCAAACCCGGCCAGAAAAGCGCGCTCTTCGCCCTGCACAATGAAGCGCGGCTCGTTCGGCTCGGCTGTACGCGCCGCCACCTGGGCCACGATCGGCACACTCGCGGCTCCAACCCGTACGCACACACCCTCGCTGGACGCACATTCAGTCAGGCGCGGCAGCCAATCTTCCAGCGTAAACCCGCGTCCATCCACCCAGATGACATCGGCACTCAACGCCAGCCGCGGTGCTTCTGCCAGGAGTCGGGCTACTGCCTCTTCGCGTTCCTGCACGCGCCAGCCGTCTGCCCACAAACACACGATCATGCTGGAAGGTAGGCCGAAGAAACACCGAAAACAACTGCCAGAGGACTTACCTGCCAGCGGCTCTGGACAACGGTTATGATGCCCTTTATACCAATGGATCTGCACAGGACGCCCCCTTCACAAGCACTGGAGCAGCGACATGCACACGCTACGGCGTATTCTCGGCTGCGTCGCCCTGGCAAGCCTGGCCGTGCCGGCCGCACCAGCCCGAGCACAGGAAGCAACCACGGATGCACAGCGCCAGGCGGCGGCGCGGCGCGTGATCAACCAGTCCGACGATCCCTTGCTCAAGTCGTTCCGTTGGCGCGGCATTGGACCGATCGGTCAGGGTGGTCGCGTCGATGACGTGGCGGTTTCAGAAAGTGATGCGCGTGTGTTCTACGTGGGTTTTGCCACGGGCGGCATCTGGAAGACGGTCAACAGCGGCAACACGTTCGAGCCTATCTTCGACACGTATCCCGTTTCCTCGATCGGTGACATCGGGCTCGCGCCCTCCAATCCCAACATCGTGTACGTGGGCACAGGCGAACCGAACAATCGGCAGAGCTCATCGTTTGGTGACGGCCTGTACAAGTCGACCGATGGTGGCCGCACGTTCACACACAGCGGTTTGCGGGAAACGCAAACCATCTCCCGCGTGGTCGTGCATCCACGCAATCCGGACATCGTTTGGGTGGCTGCGAACGGTCGTCTTTTCGGTCCGAATCCGGATCGCGGCGTGTTCAAATCGGCGGATGGCGGTCGCAACTGGAAAAAAACGCTGTTCGTGGATGACCACACGGGCGCCACCGATCTGATCGTTCATCCTACCAATCCGGATGTGTTGTTTGCCGCGACGTACCAGCGACGTCGCTTTGCCTGGGGCTTCAATGGTGGCGGCCCGGGCAGTGGCATCTGGCGTTCCGACAATGGTGGCGAAACCTGGACCCGACTCACCGGCAACGGTCTGCCCAACGGCACGATGGGGCGAGTAGCGCTGGACATCGCGCGCTCGAATCCCAACGTGCTGTACGCGCAGATCGAAGTTGCGCCCGACAAGGAGCGTGCGGTTGCGGTGCGCGCCTCCGAGCCGGCGCCCGGTCGGGCCGGTGGTGGTGGTGGCGGCGGCGGCGGCGGTGGTGGTGGTCGCGGCGGTCAGGACCTGCCGCCGGATCCGCAGATCTCAGGCGTTTGGAAATCCACCAATGGCGGCCGTTCGTGGCAGTTCCTGAACAATCACAATCCGCGGCCCATGTATTTCAGTCAGATCCGCGTTGATCCGACCAACGAGAACATCGTCTATACCGCGGGCCTGCCCGTCTTCAAGTCGACCGATGGCGGCCGCACGTTCAACGAGTTGGACGGCTTTGGCCACGTCGATCAGCATGCCATCTGGATCAATCCCAAGGATGGCAACCATGTCATGATCGGCAACGATGGCTCGGTGGATGTCAGTCACGACCAGGGCGCGACCTGGGAATCACTGCGCTCCTGGGCTGTGGGCCAGCCCTATCACGTTTCCGTGGACATGCGCCGACCCTATTTCGTGTGCACCGGTCTGCAGGACAATGGCAGCTGGTGCGGCCCCAGCTCGACCGCACGTGGCGCCATGTTGTCACAGGACTGGTTCCGGGTCGGTGGTGGCGATGGTTTCCAGTCCATGATCGATCCCACAGACCACAACATCATCTACGCGGAATCACAGCAAGGAAACATGAGCCGGCTCAACCTCACCACGGGCGAGTCGCAAACGATCCGGCCCCAGGGACCTGGCGGTGGTCGTGGCGGCGGTGGCGGTGGTGGTGGTGGCGGTGGT
>JBOHRF010000205.1:0-9064 GCA_050732575.1 Longimicrobiales bacterium | reverse complement strand
ACAGTACGTGTTTGCTGAACTACGCGATGGCCGCGCGCGGGCGAGTGGTTTCCTGGACGGCCGCTTCTTCAACAGCGATCTGGCGAGGTTTTGTGAGCAGACCCATATTGGCGAGGCCGATGCCGCTCGTGCTCTGGCATCGCTTTATGCTGTGGAATGCTGGCTCCGCCACTTCTGCGATGCCTGATGGGGAGTCCCTGATGACGGAACCGACAAGACCGGATGGCGAGCCGAACACGACCGTGACGCGCGCACCCTATGAGCGTCCGCAGTTGACGCGCTGGGGCAAACTGACCGACCTCACGTATGGCGGCGGCGGCCGCAGAGCCGAGCCTTCCAAGCGCCAGACGCGATTCTAATCGATGGCCTTTGCCAGCCGAATTTACGGACTGAGCATCCGAAGCTGTTGGCCGTTACCGAGCGCCGCTGATGCGGCGCTTGTGTTTTCCGAGTTGGATGTCGTGGAAACTTCAGCGGCTGAACTGGCGCGCCGCGCCCAACACGCAACACCTGAAACGGGTCAAGGCGAGTGGTTCCGCTGTGCCAGTGGCACCGACGGGACCGCGTACCTGACCTGGCCCGGGATGCTGGACGCGGCGGTTGATGCCCAGGGCGCACGCGTGGAGCTGGTCAGCCGCGCTGATGGTGGCCGTGCTGCATTTCAAAACTACCTGCTGGCGCAGGTGCTTTCCTTTCCGCTCATTCGGCGAGGACTGGAGCCGCTGCATGCGACTACGGTGGCTACGCCCTTCGGAGCGCTGGGTTTGTTGGGCGATTCGGGCGCGGGCAAATCCACACTCGCCGCCGGCCTGGTAGGCGAGGGTGCTCGACTCAGTGCCGACGACTTGCTGGCGTTGCGCATCAAGGACGATGTCATCCAGGTATTCAGTGGACCGCCGGTGCTGAAGCTCACACCACACACTGCGGCGCACGTACTTGCCAGTGAACTCCCCAGTCAACCCATGCATCGCTTCACACGCAAGCGCGCCTACACACTGCCCGGTCATTGGCACGCGTCCGAGCCGGCCGAACTGCGCGCGTTGTTCGTGCTCGAGCCCGCGCCGCCACCGGCGGGCCAAGCGCTGAGCCTGGCGCCTCTGACGGGCAAAGAAGCCGTGCGCCGACTGCTGCACCACACATTCAACCCGCTGCTGACCACGCCGCAACGGTTACAGCGCCAACTCGAGCTTTATGGGCGCATCGCCGCGCAGGTCCCCATCGTTGCGCTGCGTGTGCGTCGTGACAAGAAGTTGCTACCCGTCGTTGCGCGCGCGTTGCTGGAGCAACTCACGCGGTTGCAGCAGCCGCTGCGTGACCAGGCGGAACGGGCGGACCACGTGATAGAGCGGAAAGAGCGGATCGGGTAACGGCACGGCCAACCAGTCCGACAATCCGGGCGCGAAGACCGTGCTGAACGCAATGCGCGCGCGGTCGCGCCACCGCTCGCGCACGCGCAGATCGAACGCCATCCGCTTCAGTGGGCCTGCCGGCAGTGTTTCATCCCAAGTCTTGACCACATGCAAGCTGAGCCGTTCGAGCGTAGCGTCATGTTTGGCCCGTCGAGGCAGGTGAGGATCGATGGCTTCGGCCAACAGCAGCGCCAGCTCGAGCATTCGGCTCAGGTGAGCAGCGGCCGCGCGCTGACGAACGATGTGCAGATCGAGCGTCGCCGTTGCCAGCAGCGCGGCTACATCGCAAACCAGATCGAGCTGTAGCCACTGGTGCCTGGCACCATGCAGGGCCAGAAACAGAAGGAGATCATCAGGCGAGAAGACACGCACCGGCGAGCCGAGCACATCGATGGTCACGCTATCCCGGAACATACGTGCTACATCGCAATGCACAGCATAGCGCGTCTGAGCCAGCGTCCAGTGCAACTCGATCAGACTGCCGGCCGGTGACGTGAACGCGAAGTCGTGGTAGCGCTGCAGCAGTGCGCGCATGCGACGGCCTCGCCATGTGAACTCAGGTGCGTAGCCGTTCTGGACCAGGATGTCATGCGCGCGCGCGAATGTCGCGGGCTCGACCAGCAGATCGAGATCGCGGCTCACGCGCACGGTTGGCTCACCGTACAACTGGCTCGAGAGCGCAGGTCCCTTGAGCGCCAGCACGTCGACACCGCCATCCTGCAGCAAGCGCTGCACCGCGATCAGCTCGGCACACAGGGAAAGCGCGTGCGCTTGATGGGCGCGCAGCCGCTCGCGCACGAGCGCGCGCACATCGAGCGGCACAGAAGAGTCTGGACGCAGCCAGGAAAGGGCCAGGCGCGGCAACACACCGTGCCGCTCGGCGGCCGCGAGCAGTTCGGGCCAGGGCAAGACTGTAGTGGACGTTGCGTTGTGCAGCACGTCGCGCAGTGCAAATGTGGTGAGCGGGCGCGCCGAGGGCATGGTTGGTACCATGCGCCAAGGCTATCCTGGACGGCGCCTCATGGAAAGGTGTGGTGTTGCGCGGTGCTGTGGGCGGCACCGCGCCCTGGGCCTTTTCGGCGCGGCTACGGGTCGCGCGTGACGAAGGTGGTTCGCTCGACGTTGAGGCGGATGCGCTCGGCCACCACCGAGCCGTTTAGCGTGAAGTTACGGCCGGTCACATCGATGCGGCCATCGGGTACGTAGATATAGCCGGCAAAGGAATTATCATCGCCATCGACTTCAACTGCGCTCAACGAGCCGGAGTTGGCGTGGAACAGAACGCCTGACGAATGGAAGGCGCGCAGTGTGAGACTGTCGGCGTTGGTATCGACCCGGCCGCCGGCGATCAGGGTCACGGAACCCTGCACATCGTCACGCGTGAGCGAAATGTTGCCCGTGGAGCAATAGACGCCGGGATTCAGACGCCGGCTGTTCGAGTTGCCGCCCACCCACCAGGGGCCGTTGTCGTTCAGGTTCCAGTTGCCGCTCCTGGAGTACGTGCACGGCACGGTGGCGGGATTGAAAGTAAGCGGTGAAGACACGATGGTCGTGACCAGCGTCGGCCCCGAACCATACGAGCCATTGGAACTGCCCTGCGTATCGAGCGAACAGCGGTAGGTCAGGCTGCCGAAGATGATGCCATCATCACCACGAATGCGCAGCGATGCGTTCGAGTGGGCGTTTTTCATGCCGTAGAACTCGTCCTGGCGGAGATCCAGACTGCGCCGCCGGTCCGAGCAACTGGTGTTCAGCGCCAGCAACGTGAACCCACCTGCGCTGGGAAACGCCGAAGCAGGTGCCGGACCGCATGCTGTGCCACCATTGTTGGCGCCGGCAAAGAGCTGCAACGTCCAGAGCGGCGCATTCAATGGTTGTGGCATGCTCGTCAGATCTACCGGAACACCGGGCGCGATGGCGTTGATGATGGTGCGCAGGTTGACGGCCAATGCACGCGTTGCGTACAGCCCGCGACAGGACAACCGACCACCGCCGTAGGCCTGGTCGAGCAATGCGAGGTATTGGTTCATGGCCGAGAGGGCCTGCGACTTCGACGTGGTCATACCCGCAATGAAAACCGTGCTGAGCTCGTAGTTGGCCTGCGATGCCGCATCGTACGTCATGTCGGCGGCCTGACAGTCCGTCCAGCCCGAGTAGGGCGCGATGCCGGTCAGGCAATTGTTGAAGTCGTACAGCCGCTGTACCTGAGCATCGATCTGCGTGTAGGCAACGCCGCGGTCCACCAGCGCCAGGTTCGGCACCTCAGCGGGCGCTATGGCGGGCGCGGTCGGATCCTCACAGGCGGCCAGCGGCACGGCCAGCAACAGCAAGAGCGCCTTCGCTCTCGACATGATGTCTCCAGTGGTTTTACCGGGGAGGGCAGTATTCAGGGCAAGGAGGATTCCAGACGGGCGCGGTCGCCTGCGGGGATAGAAATGGCACGCGTTACCTATCTGGGTAAAGTTTGGTCTAACAACGAGATGGACGAAGCCCACGACCTTCACGCGGGCCCGCTGATTGGGTGGGCGAGGTGATGAAAAAGCCCCGCCCGAGCGGTCCCCAGTGTAACGTTTTGCACTGGCATGGGCATGTTGCGGTACAGGGGGTGCGGACGACAGTTGCTTTCTTGCTTTTTCTCGACAACCGGTCCAGGAAGGGTGCCGGTGTCGCCCTTTCGCCCGCAGTTACTTCGGCTGACCGTGTAGTGGCCGGCGCTTACAACGCTCTCGAACATGTGCGATGAAGCAACTGTCGTCGGCAGCCGCGGCCGCGGCCGCAGCCGCAGCCGGGGCCGAGGCCGAGCCCGAGTGGCTCTTGCGACTGGCGGCCGCGCGCCAACTGCACGCGGAGAGCGTAGTGCGCAACGCACTCATGGTGCTCGAGGCGGCGGGCATTGCGCACACCGTGGTGCACAGGCCGAACCTGGTCGAGGTGAAGCTGCAGAAGCCGGGCAGTCCGGACGCGGTATTGCGCGTGCCGTCATCGACGCTGGACCATGCGGCTCGAGAGCTTCGGGCGGCAGGTTGGCGCGAACGCGCTTCCTGGTTTGCTCGTTGGCGAAGGAACGGCCAACGCGCAACCCGCTTCGACCGGGAAGCCATTGTCATCGAGTTGATCTCGGATGCGTACGCACCACCGCCAGTTGATGCAAACCGCCCGGAGCCGCAGTTACGCCATCGCTACCGCGCCCTGCGCGAGCTGCTGCGCGGCCGCTCGTACCGTTTCTCCTTCATGGATCTCGACCTCAAGGTAGATCCTGGTGTGTTCAAGCCGGGCCACTGGTCAGCCAACGTAGTGCAGGCCGTGTGGTGGGAGGTCGAAGGCATCGCCAAACCTCTCATCATCGATGTGGGCACGGGCACGGGCGCGCTGGCCATTGCGATGGCGGCGGGCCGCGGCGATGCGCAGGTGCTGGGTATCGACATATCGGGTGCGGCCGTACGCAATGCGCGCCGCAATGCGCGCCGCCTGCATGTGCACAACGCTCGCTTTCTCAAAGGGGCGATGCTGGATGTTGTGCCCGCCGATTGGCGCGAGCGCGTTCACGTCATCGTAGCGAATTTACCGTGGATCCCGGGTACCGTGTGCGCGCATGCGCAGCTGACCGGTGTGGAGTGGCGCGGGCCCGAGTGGTCGATCCACGGAGAGGGCAACGACGGCCTGGACCTGCAACGCACACTGGCGCGTTCGAGCTGGCCACTCCTGCGTCCTGGTGGCGCTCTCGTAATGGAAGTCGATCACTGGCAATCGGCACGGCTGGTGCCCGAGCTTCAAGCGCTTGCCTATGATGCGAGCACGCCCATGCCGGGCCTGGTCATCGCGCGCAAACCTGCAGTTCAGTAGCCCACGCGCGTCGGCTCATAGTCGTCAGAGTCGATGCGGTTCCGCTCGAGCTCCTGCGCCCGCCGCATTCTGGCCGCCGACCGATAGCCGTATGCGATATACACGATCATACCGATGACCAGCCATACGATGAGCCGCACCCAGGTTTGCGGCGGCAGGCCGATCATCAAATACAAACAGGACAGCACACCCAGCAGCGGCGTCCAGGGCGCGCCGGGCACGCGGAACGGCCGCTCCAGTTCAGGCGCAGTACGGCGCAGGATGAGCACACCGGCACAGACAATAGCGAAGGCGAGGAGTGTGCCCATGCTGGTGAGCAGACCGAGTGTTGTGATGTCGACCATGCCGGCGGCCAGCGCGATCAACGAGCCGGTGAGTGCGGTGCCCAACCAGGGCGTCCTGAAGCGTGGATGCATGCGCTTGAAAACGCCGGGCAGCAATCCATCGCGACTCATGGAAAAGAAGATGCGCGACTGGCCGAGCAAGTTGACCAGCATCACACTGGAGAGACCCGCCACTGCGCCTACATTGATGACCGGCTCGAGCCAGTCATAGCCGGTAGCGGCAACACCCAGTGAGACCGGATTGGGCACGCCCAGCTGGTCGTAACGCACCAGGCCTGTGAGCACGAGCGCGACCGCCACGTAGATCACGGTGCAGATGATCAGCGATGCCAGCATGCCGATAGGCAAATCGCGCTGCGGGTTCTTCGCTTCCTGTGCGGTAGTGGACACCGCATCAAATCCGATGTAGGCAAAGAAGATCACGCCCGCGCCACGCAGCACGCCGCTCCACCCGAACTGGCCAAAGTCACCGGTATTGGGCGGCACGAACGGCTGCCAGTTGTCAGGATTCACGTGGCCGATGCCAACCGCCAGGAAGATCAACAACACGGCCACCTTGATGATTACGATGGTCGTGTTCACGCGCGCGGATTCCCGCATTCCGATGACCAGCAACGTCGTGACGGCCAGCACTACCAGAGTAGCGGGCAGGTTGAACACACCGACGTAAAAGGTGCCATCGGCCAACATCATCTCGGCGCCCCGCGGTGCGGCCAGCTCGGGCGGCAGATGGATGCCCAGGTTGTTCAGGAAGCGAACCGCGTAGCCCGACCAGCCAACCGCCACTGATGCGGTGCTCACCGAGTACTCGAGAATGAGATCCCAACCGATGATCCAGGCCATTAACTCGCCCAGTGTGGCATACGCGTACGTGTACGCGCTGCCCGCCACTGGAATCATGCTGGCCATCTCGGCATAACAGAGCCCGGCAAAGGCGCAGGCCACACCCGCCAGGAGCATCGAGATGACGAGCGCAGGCCCTGCGTTCTGCGATGCCGCAGTGCCGGTCATCACGAAGATGCCCGCGCCAATGATCGCGCCAATGCCGAGCGTGGTCAGATTCACCGGCCCGAGCACGCGCTTGAATTTGCCGCTCTCCGCTTCCGCTCTCAGTTCCGCAGTGGATTTCTTGACGAACAGGTTCACTCGGCTTCTCCCGCAACTTGGATTTCCGCGTGCAGGTTGGAGCGAGCGCGGCGCACGGAGCAAAAACGATGGGGTGAGTGGCGGAAACGAGGGGCGAGGGCGGGATCGGGAGTGGGAGTGGAACGGACTCGGGAATCAGGGATCAGGGATCGGGCGCGGGACCGGGAACAGAATTCGGGGCGGGACCGGGGATTGGGGATCGGGCTTTCGGGGATCGGGAATTCAGGCATGATCTAGAGACTGTGCGCGCGACTGTGCGCCGGTCGAATTCGACGATTCTTACTTTCTTACGATGTTTCTTTCTCTCTTACGGTTTTTCTTCCAGTTTTTCTTACGGTTTTCCTTCTCTAGAGCCAGTCGCCGAATCGATGTTGGAGGCGGTCGCGGTAGCGGCGACTGAGCGTCAGGCGGGTGCCCGTCTCGAGCAGCACGGAGTACTCGCCGTGGAAGAGGGGGCGCAGTTCTTTGACGCGATCCAGGTTGACGATAGTGCTTCGGTGTATGCGGGCGAAACGCACGGGATCGAGGCGGGCCTCGAATTCGTTGAGCGTGTCGCGCACGAGATAGGAGTCGGCGGCGGCGTGTACGCGTACGTAGTTGTCGGCGGCTTCCAGCCAGTCGATTTGCTCGGGCCGCAGGAAGATCACGCGGCCATTGGTCTTGATGGGGATGCGCGTGCCGGTGGGCGCGTGGGCGCGCAGCTCGTGCAGCAGGGTCAGGAGCTGATTGCGTGCATCGACCTGCTCCTGACCGGCCAACAATGTGCGCGCCCGGCGCAATGCGACCTGGAAGCGATCGCGATCATAGGGCTTGAGCAGGTAATCGACGGCATGCACGTTGAAGGCGCGCAGCGCGTATTCATCGAATGCGGTCACGAAGATCACGCACAAGCGTGCGGGCATATCGGCCTGCTCGAGCACGCTGAAGCCATCCAGCTCGGGCATCTGCACATCGAGGAAGAGCAGATCGGGTGCGTGCTGGCGCAGTGCCTGGGCAGCACTGCGGCCATCGGCGCACTCGGCAATGACTTCGATGTCGTGCTCGGCGTCCAGCAGATCGCGAATGCGCTCACGCGCGAGCGGCTCATCATCGGCAATCAGCGCACGGATCGGATTAGTCATCGGTGTCCTCCGGCTGTTCGCGGAATGGGATGGCCACCGTGACCGTGAGTCCACCTTCGGGGCGGTCGTGCAGTTCCAGGCGCTGCTGCGCGCGGTACAACTGCTGCAGCCGTTCGCGCGTGTTGCTGAGGCCAATGCCGGGCTGGAGCGGGCGATCGCGCAGACCGGGGCCGTTGTCGGCCACGCGCAGCACCAGATCGTCGGCCCTACGGCTGGCCTCCACATCGATGCGGCCGGCGGAGACGCTCTGCGCCACGCCATGACGTATGGCATTCTCTACGATGGGCTGCAGCAGCAGGCGAGGCACACGCGCGGCCAGTGTATCGGGCTCGACATTCAGGTGCACAGCCAACCGGTCGCGGAAGCGAGTCTGCTCGATCTCGACATAACGATTGAGCAGCTCGAGCTCCTGTCCGAGTGTGACCTCCTGCTGGGCCGACCGATCCAATGTGAGCCGCAACAGATCACCCAGCCGCGCAATCATGCGCTCCGCGCCATCCGGATCCTTGTGCACCATGGCTGAAAGCGCATTCAACGTGTTGAACAGGAAGTGCGGCTGCAGCTCCATTTCGAGTACCTGCAAACGTGCTTGCGCCAGCCTTGCCTCCAATTGCAGCGCGCGCAGGTCGCGCTGCTGACTGCGGCGATAAAAACCGAGCGCATAGCTGGCGCACAGCACGCCCCAGTAGGCAATCAGGTTGAAGTGAGAGCCGGTCTCGAGAACAAATTGCAGGGACTGCGTGAAACCGGGCGCATTGGCGCCGGCCGGCTGCAAGGTGCGCGTGACCGCGGTTTCCAACGTCAGCTGCATGATCGAGAACAACGCGCTGGCCGTGCCATGGAACAACACGGCAAACACGATGCGCGGCCGCTCGAACCGGACGTGCGCGCTGAGCCACACGATGGCGGGTGCAAAAAGCGCCCAGATGTACCAGCCCGGCAATTCATAGATCAGCGCCTGACCCCAGGTGATGGGCCGGCCGGCCAGTCCCAGTGCGAAGAACGTTTCACTGGCAAAGAACAACCCGAGCAGCGTCCACAGTCCAAAGACGATGCCCCAACGAAGCAGCTGGGATTCCCGCGTTGGATTCATGCTTACTCGTTACGGGCGTGTCGGGCGTGTCGGGCGTGTCGGGCGTATCGGGCGTATCGGGCGTATCGGGCGTATCGGGCGTATCGGGCGTATCGGGCGTATCGGGCG
>JBOHRF010000204.1:0-9088 GCA_050732575.1 Longimicrobiales bacterium | reverse complement strand
CGTCAGTTAAACATAAGGCCCAGAAGCGGTTCCCACGCCCGGTCGAAGCCGACGAAGGCGAAATCATTTCCCCTGTATTCACTTTTTTTCGTAGCTAATCCAGCACCCGACCCGCCTCAGCGGCCGGGCTCCAGCGCCTGCCTGATGCGCTCGGCAATGTCCAGGAGATGGGCGCGCACCACGGCGTCGGTCGAGCGGGCGGCCGCAGCGTTTGCGCTGCTCCGGACTTCCATAAGCTGGGCGCGGGCCAATGCGCGCAGGTCGGAGGAACCAACATTGAACGGGGGCGCGGTTGCGGCCGTGGGTCCTCCACCCGCGGGCGCAGGAGCGGGCGGCGGATCTACCAGGAGCGCGGCCATGCGCGCAACGTGGGCGCGCTGCAATGCGCGCCGGTAAGGATCGCGCGCGGTACTCGCTGCAGCGCCCCACACGGCAGTGCGCACGTCACCCAGGTATTCGCTCACGGGATAACCCGCGCTGGGCTGCTCCAACTGAGTTTCGACCATGCGACCCAGTCGATTAGTGGCGAGCAGATTGTTCAACACAGCGGCCTGACGTTGTTGAACGGTCTGAGGGCCGCTCACCGATATGCGATCCAGGATCTCGTCTTCCAGCAGCCAGGTGGGCGTTTCGAAAACCTGCGCCGAGAGGAAGGACAGCGCAGTCTGCTGGCGGGCTTTGGATACGGGAGTAAACACGGCACCTTGCTGATCCGCGGTTTTGCGATCCGTGTAAATGCCGCCGACCACATTGACCACATGACCCGTGTACGTTGAATACATCTGAATGGCTTCACCGTAGAGCTCGGCCAGATCCGTGTAGTCGTCGCCTGACCTGGCTGTCCACTCGAGCAGATTCGGCACAACACGTTTCAGATTGGCAATGCCGTAGCCGCTGGCCTGCACAGGATCGCTGCCAATGTCTTCCGTTTGCGCACGCGGGTCGGCGTTCATATCCGGACCGTCCAGGAATCGATACATCGGATCGTGCGCTTTTTCTTTGATCCACTGGTTCAGAATGGGGCGTTCATCTTCGGGCGTGCGCGCCTGCGTCAACGCACGATATCCCCAGTTGATGATGTAGTGGTCGTACGGTCCGATCTGGCGCAGAAAATCGGCGCCCTCCAGACCATCGCCTGGCTGCGCCACGTAGTTCTGGCGCGCGTAGTCCATGATGGACGGCGACACCCCAAACTTGCGCGCAAAGGATTTCGAGCGCAGCGAATCCACGGGATAGGCCGAGCTGGAAATCATGTTGTGGGGCAAACCCAGCGCATGACCGACCTCGTGCGCAATCACCTGACGCATCGCTTCACACATCTGTGAATCATCAATAGGCAGCTTGCGTGCACCCGGATTGGCCGCGCCCGTCTCCAGCATGATGCGGTTGCGATACGAGCGCAGATGGTTGTGATACCACACAATGTCGCTCTCAATGATCTCCCCGGTGCGCGGGTCTGCGGTACTCGGCCCCTGCGCATTGCGCGTCATGCTGGCCGCCCAGCGCACTACCGAGTAGCGCACATCCTCAGGATCCCAGGTTGGATCGTTGGCGGGTGGTAATTTGGCCAGGATGGCGTTCTTGAAGCCCGCACTTTCGAAGGCCGGCTGCCAGTCCTGCACGCCTTGCTGCACGCAGCGGCGATATTCGTTGGGTGTGGCCGGATCCAGGTAGTACACGATGGGCTTCACCGGCTCGACCATTTCACCACGCGCGTACGCGGCTGGGTCTCTGGGCTCCAGCCGCCAGCGCTGGATGAAAGCCTGAGTCGGCGCCTTTTGATCCTGCAGTCCGAAGTTCACCCGTGAAGTGCGGAAGTAACCCACTCGCGCATCAGCGTACCGCGGCCGCATGGGCTCCCGTGGCAACAATACCAGAGATTGATTCATCTCGAGCGTGAGCGCGCCGGTATGCTCGTTGGACGGCGGCGTTGCCGCATCGAACGTCTGCGTGTGCCGCACTTCCACATTGAGAGGAAAGGCGCGCGCGTGATTGATGAAGCTCCGTTCCGGATCGAGCCGCCGCACGCCGTAGGTGCGCCGACGCGCTGGGTCGAGTCCGCTAATGGCCGGCGTGTCACCCTTATAGAATTCGGTGACCTCGATCACGCTGCTGGCTGAATCCGGACCGACGGCTGCGATCGGGAACGATGCTATGATGGGCGCAAAGTTGTTGGCCTCCACACTCAGCGCGATGGGTGTAGTGTCCGCCGCCACCTGATCGTACGATTGCTTGCGCAGCAGAATGCGTTGGCCTCGCTTCTCGAACGTGAGCACCTGCTCCTGCGCGGAAAAGCCGGCCGGATTAAAGCCGCCAAAGTTGGGCGGTACGCGCGCCCAGCGGCTGATCATCAGAAGCTCTCGCTCCAACAGCGCATCCGGTACCTGAAAGAACAGTTTGTCATCCGCCGTTCGGTAGACGATGAGCATGCCGCTGTCCACCGCAGCACTGGCCGGAATGACTTCCCGCAGCGGACGTGGACCCGCTGGCGCGCGCGGTTGCTGGGGTGCCGAGGCCGGACGCGTCGCTTCACTCTGCTGGCTGGGTGCCGTCACACGGTTGGCCTGTGTGTTCGGCCGGGTGGTCACCGGCACACTCGTTGACCGGCAGCCTGTCAGAATCAGGCCGGCCGCCAACAAGCGCGCGCCGTATTGGGCGATCGTTGGGCGCATGGGTTTGTTTTTGGGGTTGGAGGTTTTGGAGCTCGGGCCGACTATACGCGCAAATACCCAGAACAGGCAAGTCAGGGACGGAAAATGGATAACGGGTTAAAGGACGGACACGAGAAAGGAATGACGGACTAACGGACGAGCACGAGAACGAGCACGACTACGTTCACGACGACGTTCGGGAACGGACCATACTCGTCCTCAAATCGCTTATCGGTTTGTTATTGGCCGAGCAATGTCGATAGATCGTCCACATGATGTCCCGGTCAAACGGATCTCGCTCTTGATCGGATCGTAGCGCTGCCTCATTTCGAAGCTGCACGTCTGTGTGCGCGTATCCAGGCGCGTGGTCATCTCACCCCAGTTGCGCCCATCCAGCTCTAGTGGAACCACTGATTGGCCGGCGGCCGAGGGCACCCGAGTGCGTGACCGGCCCTCGGAGTGTGTCAATCCATCCAGTTCGATGGTCAGGGTATCGACGCGCAATGCGCAGTGACGGTACGCCATAGTGAGGTCCCAAACGCAAGTGTACACTCCATCAGCAAAACCGGTGGTGACCATTCCATCAGTGACACGTGAGCCTCCAAACGGGCAGGGCACAGTTTGCGGCCGCTCACCGGCCACGCCCGCGCCCATGTTGCTCATCATGCTTATATCGGCCAGGGCGCGGTCGACGGCATCCAATTCAGCGGGACCCGTGCCCGGATCGGAGCACGCGGTCATGGCGATAAGTGGGAGCATGAGCAGAACGGCAGTGGGTTTTCTTGTAGCGCGCATGATGGCCTCGTGGTTCAGTACAGGTTCAAGAGTCCGGCCGTGCCGCCAAAGCCATCGGGAATTGCCATCATCCCGGTGGGCACCATCCATGCGCGACCGTCGATGCGGATGTTGATCTTGTAGACGCCGGCCGGTACTTCGATTTGCAGTTCCCAGAATCCGTCGGTTGCCGGGCGGAAATCCCGGATTTCCCAATCGCTCAAGTCGCCCTTCAGTTGAACGGACTGCGCCGCCCTGGCCCTCACCCGCAGCTGAAAACCGGTGGCCAGTGGCGCGGCCGAAAGGCTCAGTTCTTCCTCGCCGGTCATGCCGGGCAAGGTTCGGCGCGGCTCGTTCGATCGTACATCAAACCGCAGTGAGATCTGAGCAAAGGCTCCGCCGGGTTGGGCGCGCTCGGGTTGTTCCGGCCGCCAGCCACTCGCCAATGAAATTCCCACGCGATCACGCACCGGGATGGTGATCGTGCCGAATGCCCAACTGCGCTGTGTTTGGTAGCTGCCGAAGCGACTCCCGGCTGTGAGCGATGTCAGAACTGGTCCCAGCCGGTGTGTGGCTGTCAACTCCGCATCGGTATGACGCCGCCTCAGGGCAACGTTCGATTCGGCCGGAGTCGCTATCGAGTCACGCGGCGCGGGTACACCATCAAACCAGCTGGTGCGCACGGCCAAGCCAAGCATCCCGCTTTCACCGCCTGCACTCACCTGGTAGACGGTTCGAGGTCCAGCGCCGCCGCCCACGCCCACTGCACCTCCCAGCCAGGGAGCAAACCCTGTCCACTTGCGCATGAGGCGAAGATCGATAGCCGATCGCACGTAGGACTGCAAATCGAAGCGTGCACCCCCAAACTCCAGTCCCAATTGCGCAACGAAATCGCGATCTACGCGGCCCGGCCAGAAGAGTCGCGCATCCAACGCGGAGCGTGCGCCCGGACTGATCCAGCCAAGACTCGGTATCACGCTCAGCGTGGCTGGCTGACCCAGCATTTCGCTCAGGCTGGGCAAGGGTGGGACGGGCATGGTTTGTTGAGCCAATGCGCTGCTCGACACGAGCAACAAGCAAACGGTCACGACGCCGCGCATCATGGAGCACCTCCCTCTTCGCGCGACCGCGCTCCATGAAGGATGAGTGCCTTCGACCGCACGCGGGCCGCTTCGGCCGGTGGCGCACCCGCACGAATGTCCTGGTCGACCAGGCGCTGCAGTTTTGTGAAATCGGATCCCGACAGTCTGGCGTCCAGCATGGACGCGACAATACTCGTCGCATTGTCCGGCGCTACGCCTCGCTGTAGCAGGAACGTCAGGCCGAGAAACGCGTTGGTCAGGTGTGCCGCGTTTGCGTATGGCCGCAAGCGTTTGAGATCGCCCGCGCGCGCGCCGGCATCCAGCGCGGCCGCGCCTGCCACCAGCTCACCGTTGCTGGCATTACCCAGCGCGCTGCGCGCTTCCAGGAGTCGCACACGCAGTGCGCGCAACGCCGCTAGAATCGCCTCCGCCGATGCTTGCTTGCTCGCGCCTTCCAGTGCTTTCTGAATCAATGGCTCGGCGGGCAGTCCTTGCAGCTGCGCAGAATCAACCAACACAGTGACCGCGGCCACTGCGCTCGGTTCGAGCCGGCGCATGAGTCGCGCATCTTGCGCGCGCGCGGCCGCGGTCAGACCACCGGCAGCTGCCGCCGCAATCAACAGAACACGCACCAGGTTCATCACAAACTCTCCGCTTGTGCCACGTAGACTATGGAACTTGGTCGCCCAAAATCGTGGGTTGTAACCGTTGCTTCCGGATCGGAATGCCAGACCTTGTCATCCACCAGGAACGAATAGGCAAAACGGCCGGGCCTGAGTGGCACGATCACCCACCACACACCACCCGCGCCGCGCGCCATGCGGGTGGCCGCAGGGTCCCAATCGTTGAAGTCGCCCACCAGCGAGATCCGTTGCGCGTGCTCGGATACAAACACGAACTGGACGGGCGTTCCCGTCGCCAGGCTGCCACCTTGACCGGGACTGTTTCGTACCGCCCATAGCCATACCGCGCTGGTGGCCAACACGATCGACAGCGCCCACGCCACCGCGCGCGCCGGCGAGAGAACCAGCATGCGGCCTCTCGTCGGTGGCGCGTCCGCGCGCTGACGCAATGCCACCTGCAGTCTGGCCAGGGCCTGCGCATTCGGCTCGGGCGCAATCTTCAGCCGCGCAACCAGGCCTTCCAGGCGAGGATCCAGTTCAGACATGCGTCTCCTTCTTTAGTTGAGTCGCCAGCGCATCCGTGGCCCGTTTCACGCGCATCTTCAATGCGGAAACGCCCACACCGGTCGACTCCGCCATTTCCTCGTAGCTCATTTCTTCGATGTATTTCAACAGAAACGCCTCACGCAGGCGCGGCGACAGTGCGGCCACTGCACGTGCTACTTCCTGCTCGCCATCCAGCCGCAGCTCGTGCGGTGGACTGGCCACCGCCGGCTGCTCGCGCTCCCGCCAGCGATCGAACAGCAAAAAACGACGACGATTACGTGCTGCATGGGTTCGACAACGGTTGATCAGGATCGTGAACAACCAGCCGCGAAAACGGGCTGGCTCATGACAACCCCGGAGCGACCGGTACGCGCGTACGAATGCATCCTGTACGACTTCTTCCGCATCCTCGCGATTGCCCAGCTGCCGCCAGGCGTATCGCAGAGTCATTGCGTAATACCGGTGCACCAGCACATCGAACGCCGCCGCCTCGCCGGCCTGCGCCTGCTGCACCAGCACCGCGTCGGGTGTCTCCACGTTTTAAAGACTCAATGAGTGAATGACCGCGTCACCTGACGATTTGGTAGAGCGCGACCGCCGGAAAAGGTCCTCTCGCCCGGGAGGGCCTCTGCGGGGACGCGTCACGCGTCACGCTAACGCTTCCCGGCCTGGATGGACGGCCCAGGATCGTTGACTACGGCGGGCACGTCGCGCAGATAACGATCGATGGCTCGCAAGTCATTCGAAGACGCGCTTACCCGACTGGAGTAAGCGGGATGGGCGCAAAGGCTAGCAGCGGAGGAGCGAACCGGGTCAGCACGAGCTGTTTCGATTTGACCGCACGAAACTTGGCGATGGCGGCCAGCCGAAGGGCGCCCTCCAGGGCCGCCACACAGCCACCGGCACTACAGTCCGCCGGTCCTACATTTACCGTAATGGATTCAAAGCGAGTCCATGACGACGGAGGACTTAGCGCCGAGCCCAACTGGAACGCATCGATTCTCGCTCTGGACTCACCGGCCAGACCCACCAGAAAAACAACACCGCTCTCGTCCGTGTGTAGTGATATCGATTGATAATGGTCGAGCGTCGTGATGGGCACCTGTTCGCTCCAGACCGGCGCACCGGGGAAGCCTTCGTGCAGCGCCGTGCTGAGCGAGATGTAGGCATCGACGAGCACGCGGCCGGGCTCGGTTTGCGCCAGGACGATGGTGAGGAAACGGCCGTCGTGCAGGCGCGTCAGGCCCGCGCTGGTGGCGAGCACACCCGGTCGCGTGATGCGCAGCGGTGGGGGTTGCACCTCCAGTGTTGCGCCCTGGAGAAAGTAAATCGCGGAATCGTCGGTTGCGCTTTCAGGCGGATTGGCACGACCGGCAAAACGTCCGGGGAAATCGCGACCGAAACGAGGACGCTCGGCCGGCACTACTACCAGATCGCTCCAGCAGTCGATGCCGCCTGTGTGCCAGAACGGAAAATCCAGACTGCGCGTCAACAGGCTGACTCCGGCACGGGCACCGGCTTCAATGCGGAAGGCAAACACATCGCCTCGACCCGTCTTCCAGTTGGATCCACTGGCTACGTAGTGCACGCCATCGGGCAACACAGCCAAACCCTGGAAGTGGTTCTCGTTCCCGCTCGCATTGGCGCGATCAATGGTGTACTCGAGCCGGTCCGAGAACCCGGGCCGCGTATCCAGCTTGATATTCTGTTTGATCGATTGGCGCAGGATGGCCAGCTGACCTGGCACATCGGTCACCAGCCGCAATTCATCGCCGTGCAACATGCCTCTTCCCGATTCACTCGCTTGAAAACCAGCGGCTGCGTAGTCGTTATCCTGTTGGCAAACGCGTGCGCAGGCCCAATCCAAATGTCCAGGTGCCGTCCGCGTCGAGCGGTCCGACGGCTCGTACGCCCTGACTCGACCAGTCCAGCTGGAACAGCAACTGGACGAACTGCGCAACACCGACCACTACACCTGTCTGCACTCCCCAGGTCGCGTCTCGCTCCGATCGATCGTCGGTCGCCACGAAACGAACCTCGTAACGTGGCGCCGCCGCAAGCTCCAGGTTGAAACCCGGCAGTCCGAGCATCGCAACCACACCCAGCGCTGCGGCAATCGAATATTGCCGGCCCAACGGTTCGTTGGCCGCGCGCACAAGATCCACAATGGGACCGCCGCTCAGCCACAACGCGCGTTCTGCGCCGTCGATCAGAACGTAAGGCTCCGGGTTGTATTGACCCGACAACGACAACACATATCCGGGTTCACGCGCCGCCAATAGCCCGGCGCCTGAGGCAACACCCACGTGCCTCCAATCGCGACGCACACGAACTCCCGTCGAGCCCGACCACGGTGCATTCTCATCGAAATTCACCGCACCTTCTAACTGCACCGTGAGTCGCGTCCCGCCGGGCACCGCATCGAACAGCGGTGGCCTGCCAATTCCTTGCGCCTGCACCTGTGACACACTGCCAAGACAAACGCCCAGCAAAAACAACTTTGCAAACATGGCAGATTCACCTTTCGCGCAACCCGGCCGCGCTTCAGCGCGCTACACGCGCGGGAGATCGCGTCCCCAACTTCGGCCAGAGCCAACCCGTGCTTGCTCGGTACGCTTCGTAGCCTGCGCCAAACCGCTCCACCAGCTGTTGCTCTTCCCGCGGCGTCCGTACGACCAGCAATCCATACAGCGCTATTCCGCTCGAAACTGCCACCAACACACTGCGCGTCAACAGAAACATTCCCGCAAACAATAGCACCAGCGCGGAATACATGGGATGTCGCACATAACGGTAGGGCCCGTGCATCACCAACTCGTGATCGCCACGCCTTCGATCATCTGCGTGCATTTCTGGTGCGCCGTCACAAAGTCCCTGCGCGGGGGACGCGTCGTTTCACATGGGCGTATCTGCATCAGACGCTGGGTCTGGTCTGCCTGCAGGCACGACGCGCCCGTTGAACCTCGCATGCCTTGTCGGAAAACAGCACCAGTCGGAGAGCCGGATGCGGGAAATCCGCACGTCCGGTTCGATGAGCGGGTCGAGGAAACTGAGTCATGGCTGAGCTATTGAGGCACTCCCTCAGGAAACCGGGAGCCCCGGCTACGCTCAACCTAACACCACAGCGCCTCGACTCGACTCTACTTCACGTTTTCGTTCACGGCCGTAAAAAACCGTGAGCGAAAACGTGAACGAGAGTGAGAACGTAATGGATTACTGACCGCTGGTTACTCTGAGCGCAGCGCCTCCAGCGGGTGCACGGCGGTAGCACGACGCGCGGGAATGAAGCAGGCCAGCAGCGCGGTCATTACGAGTACCAGTATGATGGTGCCGAATACAAATGGGTCGCGGGGCTGCACGTCGAACAGGATGATGGCGAGCATACGAGAGACGAGTGCGGCCAGGGCCAGGC
>JBOHRF010000203.1:0-9109 GCA_050732575.1 Longimicrobiales bacterium | reverse complement strand
ATCTCCAGGTTGGCGGTAGGGAATCCCAACTCGCGGCCGCGGCCATCGCCACGCACCACGCGGCCCTGAAACGAGTAGGGCCGGCCGAGCGCTTGCGCGGCCTCCACGACCTGGCCGTCCGTAACCAATGCGCGAATCCGAGTGGATGAAATCGGTTGCGCATGCAGGTCCGTATGGGGCACTACCGTGACACCGTAGTCGAGTTCCTGCCCCAGGCTTTGCAGCGTGGCCGCATCGCCGCTGCGGTCTTTGCCGAATCCATGATCGTAGCCAATGACCAGATGATCGAGGCCAAAATGGGCCAAAAGCACTTGCTCGACGAACGCGCGGGGCGAGAGGTCAGCCAGTCGATGTGTGAAGGGGAGCACGGTCACGTGATTCACTCCCGCCTGCTGGAGCAGCTCCAGCTTTTCCGCGGCCGTGCACAGTTGCGGCGGCGCCGCTTCGGGTCGCAGCACGCGCAGCGGATGCGGCTCAAAGGTGACCACCACGGACTTCAGGTTGAGTTCCCGCGCTCGGGATTTCAAACGCTCGAGAAGTGCCTGGTGACCGCGATGTACACCGTCGAATATGCCGACCGTAACCACGGCCGATCGGGGCGGCAGCGGTGGCGCCGGTAACGCGAGTTCCTCACTCACGATGGACTCAACACCTTGATCGGCCACAGCCAGTGGCCATCCTCCCGGGCCAGCGCGAACAGTGTGTCCTGGTGTGTAACCGCAATGACATCACGGGGCTTGGATGTAGCTTGCGGCAACCGCTGGCCTTGTCCAAACCGACGTGCATTGTGCTCATCCAGCTCGAGCGTGGGTAGATGCGCCAATGCCTGCAGCGGCGAAAGGGCTGCCCGTTCGCAGGCTGCGCCATCATCGAGTTCAGCCAGCGAAAGTGCGTCTACGACCGACAAGTTTCCAATCCGAGTCCGTCGCAACTCGCTCAAATAGCCACCCGTGCCCAGGGCCTGGCCCAGATCGCGGGCCAGGGCCCGGACATACGTGCCGGATGAACATTCCACGACAAAGCGAAGTTCCGGCAAGCTCAAATCGAGCAGCTCGAACCGCTCGATACGTACGCGGACTGGGCTGGGCTGAACGATGTCTCCACGACGTGCGCGCCGATATGCGCGCTCGCCTTGCACCTTCTTCGCCGAGTAGACCGGTGGAACCTGGAGAACTTCACCCCTCATGGCCTGCATGGCGCCCTCGATCCGGGCAGGATCAAGCCTTCTCCACGCATCGTTTTGGGCAATGAATTCACCCGTGCGGTCGTCTGTGGTGGTAACGCCATCCAGCCGAGCCACACCGACATATGTCTTATCCAGGCCCGTAAGAAACTCGGCCAGGCGCGTTGCCCGATTCACGCAGAGCAGCAACAAGCCGGAGGCAAAGGGATCGAGTGTGCCTGTGTGCCCAACCCGATGGATGTGCAAGGCCCGTCGCGACCGGGCCACCACGTCGTGTGAGGTCGGGCCGACGGGTTTGTCAACGCGCAGAACGAAGTCACGGCTCTCGTCAATCTTCATCCCGCTCGTGCTCGGATTCAATTGGCGCGGGTTGCCGCACGTCATGAAGTAATTGCTCGATGCGCTGGGCCTGCTCGAGCATCTGGTCACGCAGAAACCGAACGGAGGGCAGTTTGCGCAGGCGCAGCCGCTGCCCGAGCTCGTTGCGGATGTAGGGCGCGGCCGCTTTCAGCCCAGCCAGTGTATCCTGCTGTTCCTCTTCGGTTCCGCTCCGCAACACATAGACTGTGGCCAACGAAAGATCTCGCGCAACGCGCGCATCCGTGACGGTCACCGGGCCAATGCGCGGATCCTTCACTTTGGAGTGCAGGATGTCAGCGACCTCGCGCTTCACCTGTTCGTTGAGTCGGTCGAGCCGGCGGCCCGCCATGGACCACTCCCACCTTTCTTCATCCCAGCATCACGGTTGCGATTTTAGTCAACGAAAGGACCGGTACGTGTCAATGATGCGAGCTCGCGGCTCGGCCCCGACCAGGGAATCGGCGCTGGCCAACACCGACTCGGCATGTTTGCGTTCGCCAGCGACCACGCAGGCCGTCAACTCCGACCGTTGCCAGAGCTGTTGATGCCCGGTTTCTGCCACCGAGATGTTGAAGCGATCATGCAGACGGTCTTTTAGGCTCTTGATGACCGACCGCTTTTCCTTGAGCGATTGACAACCAAACACCTCGAGTTCCCAGGCAATGATGCCAATCACCATCGCGCACCATCCAAGTGAGGCACAAACAGGTGAGCCAGGGGTGATGAGCTGGGGATGGTTCGGAATACCGAAATGGACAGTTCAACCGAATGGCGCTGGAGCAGCACTTCCCACGTGAGTCCCAGGGTGAGCTCGTGCGTGTGGCTCGCTGCTCCTGCTCCAACTCGCTCGGCGGCCATGTGGGCGGACACGCAACCAGCGATGCCACGGGCATCCATGGTAACGGGAGGATTCGCTTTCGTTGCGTTAGCCGGCGCTTTGCCCGCTAGCCGCGCCCGCGAGTGTGCGCGCGACGGACTCCACGCGGAAGCACTCGATAGTGTCGCCCACCTTGATGTCATTGAAGTTGGCAATGCCGATACCGCATTCGAAGCCTTCACGCACTTCACGGACGTCATCCTTGAAGCGCTTGAGACTGGCGATTTCGCCTTGATAGACCTGCACGCCGTCACGCACCAGACGAACTCGGCCTTTCCGATCGATGACGCCATCGGTGACCTGGCAACCGGCAATGAGGCCGACGCGCGGCACCTTGAACGTTTCGCGGACCTGCGCTACGCCCAGGATGACTTCCTTCTCCTCCGGTGACAGCAACCCTTCGAGCGCGGCTTTCACGTCTTCGACCGCCTCGTAGATGATGTTGTAGGACTTGATGTCTACGCCTTCGCGCTGAGCCAGCGCACGGGCATCGGGGCCTGGGCGGACGTGGAAGCCAATAATGATGGCGCCCGCGGTTGCACCGAGCAGCACATCGGACTCGTTGATGGCACCTACGCCTCGGTGAATGACTTCAACCTGCACTTCGGGCGTGGAGAGCTGGGCCAACGCATCCGAAAGCGCTTGCACCGAACCATCCACGTCTCCTTTGATGATCAAATTCAGGTTGGCGGTCTGACCCTGCGCGAGCAACTTGCTGATATCGGTCAGTTTGACGCCACGGCTCTTGATGCGCAGTTGCTTCTCTCGCTCCAAACGCGAGCGGGTCTGAGCAATTTCGCTGGCCCGGACCGCATCCATGACCATGAGTGTGTCGCCCGCCTGCGGTACGCCTGGCATGCCCAGCACCTGCACCGGAATACCCGGGCCGGCCTGCTTGACGATCTTACCGCGCTCGTCGAGCAACGCGCGTACACGGGCATCGTAATGGCCGCAGACGAAGCTGTCGCCCACGCGCAACGTCCCGTTGGTCACCAGTACGGTGGCAACCGCGCCCTTGCCGGGGTCGAGCTGCGCTTCCACGACTGTGCCCTGCGCCGTACGACTGGGATTCGCCTTCAGATCCAGGACCTCTGCCTGCAGCAAGATTTTCTCGAGCAGATCCTCAACGCCATTCCCCTTCTTGGCGCTTACCTCAGCGCTCAGCACATCACCACCAAAGTCTTCCACCACCACACCGTGTTGCAACAAGTCCTGCTTGATACGCGCGGGGTTGGCGCCCGGTAAATCGATTTTGTTCACGGCCACAATGAGGGGCACGCCAGCGTTACGCGCGTGGCTGATGGCTTCCTTGGTTTGCGGCATCACGGAATCGTCTGCTGCTACCACCAGGATGACCAGATCCGTGATCTCGGCGCCTCGTGCCCGCATGGCCGTAAAGGCTGCGTGGCCCGGCGTATCCAGGAACGTGACGGCCCGACCATCTTCCAGTGCCACGTGATAGGCGCCGATGTGCTGGGTAATACCACCGCTTTCGCCGGCCACGACATTGGTGCGGCGGATATAGTCAAGCAGCGACGTCTTGCCATGATCGACGTGTCCCATCACGGTCACGATCGGCGGTCGTGGACTCAGATCCTCAGCGCGCTCCTCTTCCTCCGTCTCACCCGCCAGATCGGCGCCGTACTCACTTTCGCGCACGGCCAGGAATCCGAACTCGTCGAGCAGCAACTCGATTTGATCGAAGTCCAGACGCTGGTTGATGGTGACCATGAGACCGAGGTTTTTGAACGCGCTCGAAATGATTTCCGTAGGCGTTTTCTCGATCAGCTCGGCCAGTTCTGCTACGGTCAGGAATTCATTGACTCGAATCGTCTGGGCCTCTTCCGCGGCACGACGCTCGCGCTCACGCTGCAACTCGACCCTGCTAGGCGCTTCTTCGCGGCGATGTTTGCGCCGCTTGCCGCCCGTCTTCAGCTCGGCTAACACGCGATGGATGTTTTCCTGCACCGCAACTTCATCGACGCGCCGGGTCTTCTTCTTTTTCTTGTCCTTCTTCTTGACGCGCCCGTCGCTGGTGTAGCCCTCCGCCTGGATGCGAACCTGTCCACCGGGCGCAGCGCTGGCCGCCGGCTGCGGCGTCCAGGCTGGTTTTGGTTTGGGCCGCTCCACGGGCGGCGGGGCCTTGGGACGAGGCGGCGCCCAACCGAGGACCTCGGCCGCCCGGCGCAGTCTGGGCCGCTGCTGGGGCGTGGCTACCCTGGCGGCTGGCGCCAGGGGCTCGGCCGGCGGTTCTGGCTCGACGACCGGGATTTCAATAATGGGTTCGGGTTCGACGACTTCGGGTTCCACCGCCGCGACCACCTCGGGCACCTCGGGCATCGGCGGCTCGACCACGGACTCCACCTCGACCGGTGGGGCAAGCCAGGCTGGAGACAGCACCAACTCGACTTCTTCTACGGGTTCCGGCTCGGGCTCCGGTACCGCAGGCAGATCCTCTTTCCTGCGGCGGCGTCGCTTCGTACCCGCCTGTGCGTCATCGATTACGGTCTGAATGGATTCGTCCGCGTCCCCGTGGCCAGCCCGTCGTTCCCGCTCAAAGCGCGCGCGCAGCTTCGCCACAGTGGCATCGTCCACAGACGAAGCTTCGCTGCGGACGGCCACACCCATGCTGCGCAAAAGCTGTAGCAGCTTCTCCGGCTCCAGGTGGAATTCTTTGGCTACTTCGTAAACGCGCATATTCCTCAAACTGACTTTTTATGCACCAAATCTCACCGCTCTGTACCCCTCACTCCGCCACCCGATTCGCTGAAGCGGCCGCTCACCTGGCGCGCCAGCGAGTCGTCAGTGATGCCGATCGCACTCAACGGTCCGCGGCCCACCGCCGCCCCAAGCTGGTCGCGGGTGAACGCCACTACGTGTGGCACGCCCCGCTTCGCCAGAAGCGGTAGCAGCTTGTCGATGCTATTGTCCGAGGTGTCCTCGGCCACGATGGCGAACCGGAGCAGGCCACCGCGCGCGGCCTCCCGCACCCGTTCCGTACCTGGCAGCAGGGCCCCGGCGCGTGCCGCGAGTCCCAGCAACCGGAGCACCGCCTCAGGTGCTGCCGGCTCCCGGGTTCCCACGTTCCCGCTCGGGTAGAGGCAAACCGAGAATGTCAGCAGCGAGCTCGCGTGCTTCCGCAAGCTCCCGTTCGCTCGGACCGTCCGCCCGCTCGCTCTCTTCGGCGTTCCCCTCTTCGACGGTCAATGACTCGATCAATTGCAACACGCGATCGGCTTGATCCGCATCGATGTTGGGTACGCGCAGCAGGTCCTCGCGCTCCAAATCAATAATGTCCAAAAAGCTAGTATATCCAGCGGTTTCCAGAGCCGCCAGTGTACCGATTGGCAAGTCCAGTTCGCGCAGTGGAAAGTCGGCGACTTCATAATCCTGCTCACCGCCGCCGAACAATGCAGCATCGGCACCGCGCTCGAGCCACTCACGGCTTCCATACAAATCGATTTGCCAACCAATGAGCTGACTGGCCAGTCGCACGTTTTGACCGTTCTTGCCGATGGCCAAGGACAATTGGTCCTCGTCAACGATGGCAGTGATCACGCGCCGCGGACTATCGCCCAGCACCTTGGCCACCTTGGCCGGTGCAAGTGCACGCCGCGCGTAGATTTCGGGATCGGGGTGATAGGGCACGATGTCAATCCGCTCACCCCCCAATTCACCCACCACAGCCTGAACCCGTGACCCTTTCAGCCCTACGCAAGCGCCCACCGGATCGATGGAATCGTCGCGAGAGGAAACCGCCACTTTCGTACGACCACCAACTTCACGGGCAATGCCCTTGATCTCGACAATGTTCTGGTAGATCTCAGGCACTTCGAGCTTGAACAAGGCGGCCACGAACAATGGGTCGGCGCGCGACATGATAAGGCGCGGTCCTTTCGGCGTTTCCTCAACCCGCTTGAGCACGGCCCGAATTGGTTCGCCCTGGCGGAACCGTTCACGCGGGTTCTGTTCCTTCCACGGTATGATGGCTTCGGCTTCCCGGGTCTTATTCAACATAATGACGATCTTGCCACGCTCGACCTGCTGCACCTCACCGGAAAGCAGATCGCCGACTTTCGAAGCATATTCGTCACGAATCTTGTTCCGCTCGCCCTCACGCACTCGCTGTATGATGCGCTGTTTGGCAGCCATGACGGCGTTGCGGCCGAACTCGGTAAAATCAACAGGGATTTCGATGACGTCACCAACCTCGAAGTCCGGATCATCCCATTGAGCTTCCTCGAGTGACACGTGCCGAGAAGAATCCTCGACTTCGGCTACCACTTCCTTGAGCACGGTGATCTGGATGTCACCGCCGTCGTCTCCGATTTTGATTTCTGCCTGCACGTTCGGCCCGTAGCGACGCGCCAGCGCCGCCATGATCCCATCCTTGATCAGGTCTTGCAGGTCATCCCGCGAGAGGTTCTTGGCACCTATCATCTCTCGGAATGCGGCCAGAATCTGCGTTGCGTTTCCCATAGCTTTTCTCCGTCCGCTGAAGGAAACCCTCAGTTGTGAACAAATCGTGACGGTGAGCCCTGACGGTTCCGTTCTACCACGTCAGCGCCAGCACCCACTCCACAAATTGCTAGCTTCACTCTTCCCATCGAAACACCAGATGAGCCCGTACAATGTCGTGGCGCGGAATGCTGACCCGTTCGGCGTTGGCCAGCTCGATCTCCACCTCTTCGCCGTTACGGGCGTCGCGCACGCCGCGCAGCACTCCCTCGATACGTTTGCCATGCATGCCGACCGGAGTTTGCGTCTTGACGGCAACCTCGCGACCGGCAAATCGCTCGAAGTCCCGGCGGCGGTGCAGCGGACGTTCGATGCCGGGCGAGGACACTTCGAGAACGTAGCGTTCCCCGACCTCGCCCTCCGCCTCCAAATAGTGCTCGATGGCGCGGCTGACCCGGCTGCAATCGTCGATGGTCACACCCTGACCCGGCTGTGAATCGGGCCGGTCGATGCGCAGGCGCAGCAGGGGACGCGTCTTGGAGCCGGCCTGCTCGAACTCGACCAGCTCGTATCCCAGGCTTTCCACGTGTGACTCCACCAACTGCTCCAGCTTCGCCCGATCCAAGTGCGCCCTCCCACCCGATCCGACCCGACAAAACGCGGACCTACCAACAAACAAAAAGTGGGGGCGGTCCCCCACTTCTGCAGCCGGCCCGCGGTGCCGGCATGGATCGAATCTAACGGCCCGGGCTAACCCGATCAACCCGGGGGATGCTTATGACTCTTCGATATCCGCACTCCAGTCAACCTGCACGGCCGCCTTGATTGACTGGGCCGTTGGGCATTTGTCCTGGTGCTTTGCCAGGAGCCGGTCGACCGTGTCACGGCTCCCGGCGGGAATGCGCAACCTGTAGTGCACGTGGATCCGCGCAAGAATGATGTTCCCGTCGCGCAGCTCGTTCGTACCCTCAACCTCGGCCCGAATGTCCGACCCATTCAGCTTGATCCCGCGAGCTTCCAGCCCGCCATTCAGTGTGCCCAGCATTCAGGCACCCGTAGCCGCCACTATGTAGTCAACGGGGAGGGGTCGGTCAGGGTGATCGAGACGGTAATGCTCTTTGACGGGACCGTGCACGCCGAAATCAAGCGTAGTGCCCAGGGCCAGATGGGCACGTCGATGACCACTGTCCATTTTTTCAATTCGTGCGCGCGCTACATAAAACGGTTCACTCATTCGGTTCGATTCCTTCCTCGGTGGGACGATATCCCCGACACGCGAGTACCGGCAAAGGCGGATACCGGGGAAAAGCAGCATCCACCCTGGAGAGCTCGCACAGATAAAAAAGCGAGCCGCGCCGATTCTCGATCGTTCTCGAGTGTTTGCACGTTGCACATAAACCAGGCGCGGTCACACAGCTCTGATTCCGAGCAGACCCATCTGCCGGCCCCGATCGCCCGCCCGATGCGAAAAAAAGAGAGCGTTGTTACAGCGTGTACAAAACGCCGACCGTGTAATTTGGGCAACAGGCAAACCCAGCGCGGCCGCGCGCGGAACCAGCAGCGCACGCAGGTCTATCGGCATATTACGCCCCGGCGGCTCCAGACCCAAAGCCCGGTGAACCTCCGGACCAACTTCATAGCAGCGCCCGCATATGGCCGGACCCAGGTGACAGTGTAGATCGGCAGCCGCGCTGTTACGCAATTGGATCAAGGTCCGCACTCCGCGCTCCAGAATGTTGGCCGCAACGCCCCTCCAGCCGGCGTGCAAAAGCGCTACTGCCCGCGTTCGTTCATCAACGAGTGAAATGGGCACACAGTCCGCCACGGAGACAGTCATCAGCAACCCGGCTACAGAGGTCATGTGTCCATCGGCATCATCCAGGATAGCGAACCCCGCAATGGCCTGGGCATGCTCGATGACGTCGGCGCCATGAACCTGACGCGCGTGAACAACGGATGGAAAATCGGTTTCCGTGCGCAGGGCGCGCCAGCGGTCGAACAGCTGGCCAGCAGGCGTACCTGTGAAAAACGACAAATCGTGATCGCCTCCCGGTTGGCGCCCGGTGGTGGCCTGCAGCAGCCAGGGGAACCGGTCCAGCCACACGGGATGCGCATAAATTGGCAGGTTGGGACGCAGCCGGATTTCGGAGACGACAACGGCCTCGGCTTGAGGGGGCGAGACCGTTTCAGTTGAACCGGGTCGCTTTTCGCTCACGCGCCATCTATAGGGA
>JBOHRF010000202.1:0-9131 GCA_050732575.1 Longimicrobiales bacterium | reverse complement strand
CTACCGGTCCCCAGACCTGCCGTTTCCAAAGCAGCCTCGCCGTTGAGCGGCGAGATTTCACTCCGGACGCACAGACCCGCCTGCGCGCGCTTTACGCCCAGTGATTCCGAACAACGCTTGCGCCCTCTGTCTTACCGCGGCTGCTGGCACAGAGTTAGCCGGCGCTTCCTCTGAGGGTACCGTCACTCTTCGGAATTATTCACTCCGAAGTCTTTCGTCCCCTCTGACAGCGGTTTACACCCCGAAGGGCGTCCTCCCGCACGCGGCGTCGCTGGGTCAGCCTTTCGGCCATTGCCCAAAATTCCCCACTGCTGCCTCCCGTAGGAGTCTGGACCGTGTCTCAGTTCCAATGTGCGGGGTCGTCCTCTCAGACCCCGTAGCCGTCGTCGCCTTGGTAGGCCGTGACCCTACCAACTAGCTGATAGCCCGCGAGCTCCTCCCTGCGCGGTAGCATTGTAAAGAGGCCACCTTTCCCGGTCTCCAGTTTTCTGAAAACCGACCATGCGGTATTAGCCCGGGTTTCCCCGGGTTATCCCCCGCAAAGGGACAGATTGCTCACGTGTTACTCACCCGTCCGCCGCTCGGGTCAGCCCGAAAGCTGCCCTCGCTCGACTTGCATGTGTTAGGCACGCCGCCAGCGTTCGTCCTGAGCCAGGATCAAACTCTCCAAAAAGTTTAATCAGCTCATTGAACAGCTTAGCTTCCGCGAATGCGGACCTTTCGATCCGGCATTCCTTCTGTCTATCTGTTCGGAATCTACTTTTACGGTTACCCCTGATCTTGCGATCGGGCGGAGAGAAGTAGTGCTCTCCACCGGGGCCCGTCCGAATTCCCCAACCTCGATTGTCAAACAGCCCAAAACGCGGTTAAACCGCATCCTTGAACACTAACCGGATTGCTCCGGCCGGTCAAGGTGTTAAGTCTTTAATTGTCAATCACTTAGGTTGCAACAGAGGTGCCCGGCTGCGGATGGCAGATCGGAAGGCGACGCTCGTTAAGTGATTCCAAAATTTCGAGTTACGCGAACGCTTCATGGAACGTTCAAGGGACGTGCAAACTAATCGGGCGTCCGCGTGTGGTCAAGGCCAGAAAAAAGGCTGTCCCCCAATGGTTTTTCCCCGTACTGTCAGTGCGCCCGGAAGGAATCGAACCTTCAACCTTGGGATTAAGAGTCCCCTGCTCTGCCAGTTGAGCTACGGGCGCCGAGCAACCGGCGCAGGGTGAGCGAGGGGACTTGAACCCCCGGCCTCCAGGGCCACAACCTGGCGCTCTAACCACCTGAGCTACGCCCACCATAAACACGGCACGGAGCGGGCAGTGCGTGACCAGCAAACGTCGCATTGCCCCCCCCGAAACAACAGGACCGGCCACGCGGTGCCGGTCCAGACGCGCCCGATAGGATTCGAACCTATGACCCACGGCTTAGAAGGCCGTTGCTCTGTCCACCTGAGCTACGGGCGCAGATGCGTGACTATGCAAGCCCAGCGCACGATGCGTCGATCGCAGGCAGCCGTTGGGGCGCCGCGAGTCGGGGCGCTCGGATTTGAACCGAGGACCTCCTGCTCCCAAAGCAGGCGCGCTAACCGGGCTGCGCTACGCCCCGTAACCTCCCGTCGGGAGCAAAAAAAGTTAACTGTAGCGCTAAACTCGGTCAACGCTAAATGGATGATAGAAGCGGATCATGGCCATGAGGGTCAGTGGAGAATGGTTGCGAGAGCGCGGAATGCTCGAGCGCGATGGCTGCGTTCATTCTTCAGACCCGACGAGAGTTGCGCGAAGGTTGCGCACAGGTCAGGCAAATAAAACAGCGGATCGTAGCCAAACCCGCCATCACCGTGCGAAGCTAAGGCGATTTCACCGAGGCAGGTGCCGAGTGAGGCGCACGAGCGCCCGTCGGGTGTGACCATCACGGCTGCGCAGACATAGCGCGCACCACGCCGTCCAGCCGGTACATTCGTGAGTCGATCGAGTAACAGCTGGTTGTTGACTCGATCGAGCTCAGTGGGTGAGAGATTCAAACACCCGGCATCGAGCGCAAAACGGCGAGTGCGCACGCCAGGTTCGCGGTTGAGCGCATCGACTTCCAGACCGGAGTCGTCGGCCAGCGTGGGCAGGCCCGTAGAGCGTGCAAAGTACAGAGCCTTGGCCCGCGCATTCTCCAGGAACGTGGGTGCGTGCTCGAGTTCGTCTTCCTGGTCTGATGCCGAGATGCCAACGTCGTCCAGCGTGACTAACAGACGAGTTTGATGAGCGAGGATGGCGCGGATCTCGCGCGCCTTGTGTGCGCTGCGCGTGGCCAGGAGCAACTGGTTCACCGACGGAGCGCGCGCTGTTGATGGCCCACGAGCGTGCGGATGCCAGCCAACCCCAAATCGAGGATCTGATCGAGCTGCGAGCGTGTGAAACTGCTGCGTTCGGCAGTGCCTTGCACTTCCACCAGGCCACCGTCCTCCAGCGCCACGATGTTCAGATCAACATCGGCGGCCGAGTCCTCCGCGTAATTGAGGTCGAGCCGCGGCTCGCCGTTGAGCAAGCCCACGCTGACCGCGGCCACGAATTGGCGCATGGGTGAAGCGTCCAGGCGTTGTTGCTGCACCATCCAGTTGCAGGCCTGCAGCAAGGCCACCGCGGCGCCCGTGATGGCGGCCGTTCGCGTGCCCCCATCGGCAACCAGTACGTCGCAATCCACGATTATGGAGTTCTCGCCCAGGGCGCCGAGGTCCATGCTGGCGCGCAGCGCGCGGCCAATGAGACGCTGAATCTCTTGCGTGCGGCCACCAACTTTGCCGCGTTCGCGACCCGTGCGGGTGGTTGTTGCGCGCGGCAACATGGCGTACTCCGCGGTGACCCAACCCTTACCGGATCCGCGCCGCCATTCCGGAACATTCTCTTCCACGGTGGCCGTGCATAACACGCGCGTCAGGCCAGTATGGATGAGACATGAGCCTTCGGCGTAGGGGGCAACGCCGATCTCCAGTTGGGTGGCACGCAGTTCGATAGTGCTGCGTCCCGTACGCACGCTCATGCTTTCCTCACGATATCCGGCCCGCGGGTTCGAGGATGCCGGTGTTGGAATGAGCCGGAAAGGAACGAACGGGTCATGGTGCCGCGGGCCGGGGGAGCTGTTGCGCTCGGATTTCGTTGAGGATGTCACCTGCGCCTCGAGCCAGCAGTTGCTCGGCGAGTTGTCGTCCCAGATCGGCAGGCTGGGACAAAGGACCTCGCAAATGCCCTCGAACCACCCGCTCTCCATCCAAGGATGCAACCACACCATGCAGGTCGAGTTCAGCGGCTACCATCCCGAGCACGCCGATCGGAACCTGGCAGCCGCCGTGGAGCGTGCCCAGGAAGGCACGTTCGGCGGTGGTCGCGGCACGGGTTTGCGCATGGTCCAGCGGTTGAACGGCCCCGATTACACCCGCATCATGGCAACGCGTCGTTACGGCCAGCGCCCCCTGGCCTGCGGCTGGCAACCAGGCCGGTACTTCGAGTATCTCAGCCACGCTATCCTGACGCCCGAGTCGCGCAATGCCCGCCCACGCGAGCACGGCCGCGTCGTAAACCCCGTCGGCAATACGAGCCAGGCGAGTGTCCAGATTTCCGCGCATATCCTCGATGACGAGGTCGGCGCGACGCGCGAGGAGCTGAGCACGGCGACGCAGCGAACTCGTCCCTATGCGCGCGCCTGCGGGCAGCTCGTGCAGTCGGCGAGGGCGGCCCGGGGCAACCACGAGCGCGTCACGCGGGTCGATACGCTCGAGAACTGCCGACACGCATATACCCTCTGTAATTTCAGTGGGCAGATCCTTGAGCGAGTGCACGGCCAGATCGACCTGCTGCTCGAGCAGTGCACGATCGAGTTCCTTCGTGAAGATGCCCCGATCGCCAATTTGTGATAACGCCTTGTCGGAAATCTGATCACCCGTGGTGCGCACGATCTGCACTTCGATTGATCGATGCGGATCGAGGTCCAACAAACGCGCTCTGACTTGTTCCGCCTGCCACAGGGCCAAAGTGCTGCTGCGCGTACCGATCCGCAGCCCTCCGCCAGAGGCGCCGGAACGCTCAGGCGCGTTCACCACTGCGATTGTGCGCCGTCGATGATTTGTTGCAGAAGGTTGTTGAGTGCTAACTCACGAGCCACCTGGTCCGTTTGACTGGCCGGCTGGTATTCACCGCGGCCGGTCAAGGTCTGCGACTCCCAGAGCACCGTGTTGTTGCGCCGATTGATGAGTTGTATCTCGATCGTGATTTGCACCTGGTGCTGAATGACTTCAACGTTGCCGCGTGTATCGCCGGGGCGATAGTTCTGAGCAACATCTTCATAGCGGGTGATCTTGCCGCGTACCCATGCATCCGCCACTTCCTCGCCGGCCGGACGCACACCGAGAGCCCGCGGCAGCCGCTCATTCAGCTTACTGAACAACATTTGGTCCAGATCCACGTACGGAGTGGTGTTGTCGAATGGCCGGATGTAGACAGTGCGGATCTCCGATGGGAATCCGCCGCCACCCTGAAAGCCGTAGCTGCAAGACAGCAGGTTGGCGGCCAGCGCCACGACCAGCAGGGCGCTACCGCGCGCCCGGCGTCCAAATCTCAGGGGGAAACGATTCTGCGTCATAAACTCGAGTCAACGTCAGAGACAGTTCACGGAAAGCGCGCCAGTCCCTGTACACCACACGGGCCGGCAAGTCACGCTCGCCGAATTCCTTGATCTCAACGGTTTGTCTGCCCTGCTCGGGTCCCTGCCATTCGGCTCGCTGCAGCCGGCCATTTACCAGGCTGAATGTCCAGGTCTGATTGCCAGCGCGATAGACCAGCTCACTGGTGGTGCTGTCGCCGCGCGTGCTCACCAGCCGGGCCGACTGCGGGGCGCGGAACACGCCAAGCACAGTCCAGAAGAGCGCCGGCGGGGGCAGGACCTCTGAGGTTGTTCCTGGGGGCAGGCGCAAATCGAAGTCGACCAACGCCGCGCTCAGGTAACCCTCACCACGGGGTCCAAACAGATCGAGCCGGGCCCGGTAGGGCGGCTCCAGCCGGGTCACGCCTTCACCGGCAAAGCGCGCATCGCGGTCCTGCAACGACCATGCGAATATCAGGCGCAGCGGCGCGCGAAGCTGCGTACTCTGCACGGCGCGCGCTTCCGCCGCCGGGTCTGCCTCGCCGGAGGGTGACTGCGGCCGGGCCGCGCACGAAGCGAGCAGCATGGGCAACGCGACAACGGCAACGCGCGCGTAGGCGAGGCCCCTAATACGATGGGAAAGCGGCACGTTCAATAGTTGAAGCCCAAGAAGAAGTCCACGAAGGTATCGGAGAAGCGCTCCCCGCTACCAAAGACAACCGGTGGCATGGCACCCGCGCGAAAACGGCGACCGACATCCATGCGCAACACAAACGGTGGTCCAAGCGACGTGCGAAATCCAAGCCCATAGCTGCCCCAGGTACCGCGAGGTCTGGATTGTGATTCGAGCCAACTCGAGCCTGCGTCGGCAAAAAGCGCACCCTGCACGCCGGGCAGCCGCAAATCACCAAAAGGAAAGCTCAGGCTCAGGCTATTGAGAATGGGGAATCTCCATTCCTGATTGAGCAACCAGATTCGAGAGCCGGCCAACGAGAAACGCGGGTAGCCACGCAACCGGTGGGGGCCTCCGAGCACCGCGCGCCCGGGCAGAGTACCCGCACTGTAATAGAGGTAGCCGCGCACAGCGTACGCGCTGTATTGCGTGGTGCGAAAGTAGCGGCGGTAGTCGCCGACCAGAACGTAGTTGTCGACCGCAGCACCGCGACTGATGGGATCGCCGGTCACCTCACTCGGATAAATGCACGCGAAGCAACTGACCAGGCCCACGGTCAGATTGTAGCGCTCGCCGTCCACCGGCCCTGTGGGCAGCCACAATGTGTTGTCCTTCACGTACGACAAGTAGTTGCTGGCCAGCGTTCCGCGGCGCGTCAGATCGCGCGTATCGACAGCGCCAGGCAGGAATTCATCGTTGAAGTCGTCAATGTCATCGCGCTTGCTTTGCTCCACGGCCAGCTGTAGCTCGAGCCGGTTGAATCGAGAAATCGGATAGCTGGCCAGGAAATAGCCACCAGCCGTTGTCTCGTTGTAGATGTCGTACGCCACATCGCGGAATCGACCTTCGAAACGGAACACGCCAACCCCGTAGTTCAATCGGCGCGCCAGGTTCAGGTACAGAAGGTTGCCGCTGAAGTTGTCCACGAAGTCACTGAGATCGTCAGCCTGCACGGCGGAAATACCGGCAAACACGATGTGATTTCCCAGCAGATCGCTAAGCAGGAATTGTGCACCCTGCGCTGAGCCTAATCCGGGCGCGAAGACGGCGTCGCCACCCGCAAAGTCGAGCGAGATGCGATCGATCGCTCGGTACGCATTGGTGCGCGGCGGCGAGCTGCCCTTGCTCGGGCTGCTCTCCCAATCCCAGCCGGGCGCTGTTTCACCATTTTCCAGCGCGACCACGGGCGTGTTGGCCGGCTCGGCCGGCAGAGCATAGTGATACACTCGGAAGCTGCCTTCCGAGAATCCAGCGAACACCAGTCCGCGGTCATCGGGCAGCCATTCCGGATCAAATGCGCCTCCGGTCATGCCCGTGAGTCGAACGCCAGCGCCCTGCAGGTCTACAGCATACAGGTCGTAAATGCCAGTGCGGTCCGAGCTGAAGGCAATGCGGTCGCCTCGATTGGACCAGCGTGGCTGCTGATCGTGCCAGCGGCCGTGCGTGAGCGTACGCAGAGCACCAGACGCGGCATCCAGCGCGTACAGGTTGGTATAACCCAGGTTGCCGTAACTCGTGCGGTCGGAAGCGAAGACAATGGTGCTTCCATCGGGCGACCAATCCGGATCGTGGTCTCCATACCGATCGGAGGTGAGCGCAGTTCGTTGCTGCGTCTCGAAATCGATGACGTACAGGTCGGACAAGCCGGCCGTGGACAGCCCTTCGAACACCACGCGTGAGCCGCGCGGGTGCCAGGCGGGCGACCTGATACCGACCAGATCGGGCCATTGATAGCGACCGACCATCTTGCGCTGGGTCAGGTCCCAAAGCACGAGTGCATCACGCTCCATGTAGCGCGTCACCAGCGCCACTACCTGCTGCGCATTGACGTCGAACCCAGATTCGTGGGCGTGGAAGGACTCGAACTCCGCAGAGCGCTCGCCTGCCAGCATGGTCTCGAGACCGTCCTCGCCTGCGCGCAGCGTGGTGGAATACAGGGTCGTGTAGCCCGTGCGGGGTGAAAGAAAAAGCAGGCGGACGGCCGTATCTGCAGGCAGCTGGTAGATGATCGGTTTGACGTTGGCGCCGCCGCGATGTGCGACTGCGCGCGCGCCCAACGCCAGCGGGGGTCTCTGGGTGTAACCGGGAAAGTAACGTTGCTCGAGTGCGTAACGGAATTCGCTACTCAGCCGGTCCAGGTCGACGCCCAGCACACCTTCCAGCGTTTTGGGGAACGACTCGTACTTCCAGAAATCCTCGTACACGCGCACGATGTACTCTTCGCCGAAGCGTTGCGCCAAGTACTTGTGCAGCTCCGCGCCCAGCGGATAGGACATGAAGCTGTACGTGTAGGTGAACCGTTCGATGTCGGGTAAGCGACCACGCACAACCAGGTCACGCACGAACATGTCGTCTTCCGTGGACTGTTCGCTGGACCAGAACTCAGCCAATCCTTCCGTGAACCAGTGCACCTGCTGGGGCGATGGACGACGGACGCGCGGATGCAGGGACTGTACTTCAGCGATCTTGGAGAGTTGAAATGCGTGTACCAGCTCGTGCCGCAACGTATTGCGGAACTGATCGTAATCACCACGGAAAGGCAGGGCTACACGGCGCTTGAGGTACTCGGTGAAGCCAAGCACACCTTCCGGAATGAAACCGGGAAACACGTTGGTCTGCTCGAAGTGTTGATCGGAGGAATAGACTATCAACGGGATGCGGCGAAATGGGTGATGCTGAAACCTGCGCTCCAAAATCCGGTAGCTCTCCTCGGCGTAGCTCAGCGCCAGCCGGGCCACCGCTTCTTCCTCCGGATAATAGTAGACGTCGACGTACTCACCGGTCAGGATGCGCCAATGGAAGTTGGCATATTGAATCTTGTTCTTGCCAAACGGTACGGTTTGCGCAGACCCGCTGCTGCGTGCACCAAACGTGATGATCAGGGCCCACAAGACGGTAAACCAAACGCATTTCATCGTATCACTTCAATCTTGAGGATCGGGTCATCTTGCACGACCTGCTCGGCCACGTCCAGCCCCTCGGCTACATGGCCGAAAATCGTGAACCCGCCGTCCAAATGGGGCTGCGGCGCATGCGTAATGAACCACTGGCTGCCTCCGGTATCGGGTCCGGACAATGCCATGCCCACGGAGCCACGTTGGTAGCGCAATCGGTTGATCTCGTCTCGGATGGCATAACCCGGGCCGCCCGTTCCATCACCGCGCGAATCGCCACTTTGCAGCACGAAGTTGGGCACTACCCGATGCCACCGTCCATTGTCAAAGTAGCCGCGCTCGGCCAGGGTCAGGAAATTGAGCACCGTGAGGGGCGCTTCCTGCGGCAACAGTTCGAGCACGATTTGGCCCGGGCCGGTCGTGATGCGCACACGCGGCCGCGCGGACGCGCTGTCCGGATGCCAGAAGCGTCGTGCTGCGCTGCGATAGAAGGCTGCCGTGCGGGAAGTTTCGATGGGTTTGACGGGGGCCCACTCACCGGGGCCCAGACGATCGATGATACGCTGGTGCAGTAACGGGTCTGCGGGCCTGCGGAAGCGCAAGAAAAAACTGCGCGCAGCCGGTACTCCTTTTCTTGCCAGTTCACCGAGAGCATCCAGGGCGGCCAGTTGGGCAACGCGCAACGTATCCCGGGCGCCCTGCTGATACGCTTGCAGAAACAACTCCAGATCGGCGGGACTGGATCTTCGCTGTAATCCGCGCAGCGCGGCCGCGCGCACACCGGGATCCCGATGCGCGAGTTTTTCGATGAACATGAAATAGGGTGCACGTACCGTATCTGCGGCGATAGCCTGTAGGGCCGCGGCCGCCACGCGCGCATCAACATCAGAAGTCGCACGGTGCAGATCCTCGCGCACGATGTCATTGCGGGTGGCCGCCAACA
>JBOHRF010000201.1:0-9164 GCA_050732575.1 Longimicrobiales bacterium | reverse complement strand
CGGTATGCCGTGTTGCTGGGCCAGGTTGTGGATGCGAATCGATGAAGAAAAGCCGCCCACGCGACCCGGTTTGATGTTGATGATCCGGCCGCTCTCCAGCGCGATCATGTCCTCGGCGCGCGCTACCGATGTAATTGATTCGTCCAGGCAGATGGGCGTACGCAGACGTTTCTGCAAGGTCGCGTGTCGCACCAGATCTTCACGCTCCAGTGGCTGCTCGATCATCATGAGGCCAAACGCGTCCAGTCGTTCCAGCACATCCGCATCGTTCAGTGTATAGGCATTGTTGGCATCGGCCATCAAATGTGCGTCCGGTAGCGCCTTGCGGACGGCACGCACGTACTCGATGTCGGCGCCCGGCATGATCTTCAGCTTGATCTTGCGATAGCCCTCACGCGCTGCCCACTCCGCCCGGTCGACCAGCGCGGCCGGAGTGGACTGGATCCCCAGAGAAACGCCTACCGGCACGCGCCGTTGTGTACCTCCCAGCAAGCTGGCCAGGGGCAGTCCCTGGATGCGCGCTTCCACATCCCAACAACCCATCTCAATGGCCGCCTTCGCCATCTCATGTCCGCGAATGTCCTCCTGCAACGCAGAAAACACTTCAGAAGGGTGCACAAAGCGCTGATGCAGAACGCGCTTCGCGAGCCAGTGCGATATGGCGTGCCACGCCGTGTCGATTGTTTCCGGACTGTAGTTCGGGAATTCGGCGGCCACACACTCGGACCAGCCAACTTCACCACTCACATCTTCCAACTCCAGCAAACAGATCCTGCGCTGCGACATTACGCCCGACGAGATGCGGAACGGCTCCTTCAAGGCCAACCGGATCTCGCGCATCGTGATGCGCTGAAGTTGAATCATTCAGCCAGGAGTGGTGGCTCGGGGAAGCGCCAATGCGTAGAAGCAGCGACCATCGGGCGCGCCGCGGAACCCCTGAACTTCATATCCCGCCCGGAGCGCGGAAAGAAAGGCCCGACGCGTTGCGGCGCGCCACGCACGAGCCTCGCCCACACCGATCATCTCGATGTCGGGGGGTATTTCAATTTGTACTTGCTGCGGGCGGCTCAGCGCCGCCAATACAGTGGCCAGCCCGCGCTCATCCAACTCGTTGAGGACCACTGTGCTCGCCGAGGGCAACTCGCTGACTGCGCGTACCGATTCCTGCCCATTGCCAAGGGGCCAGGCCATGACGAACCGATCTGTGCCAAACGCGTGCAGACCACTGCCCGTGTCGCCGTACATCTCAGGCACATATTCGCGCACGGACGCGTGCAGCCGGTTCACATTCAGATGCGCGTTGCGCGCTACCAGCGGATCCACGGTCCAGTACATCCACTCGATTCGAGCCGCCAGTAACAGCTCACGCTGGTACTCCTTCAAGCGCCGGCCTATGCCGCGGTCCCGATACTCGGGCCGCACCGCCAGCATATGCGACCAGTGCGCTAACTTGCCATCACAAAAGCCGGTCAGCCCATAAACAAACCCAAGCATCTCGCCATCAGGCCCAAAGGCACCCGCGGTCACGCCGCCCACCCGCTGCGTTACCTTGAGAATCGCCGCCGGTACTACGTCCCGAAACGACTCCCCCCAGGTCAACCGCTGAAGCGCAACTGCACGCGTAAATTCGTCCACCGAATCCAGTCGACGCAGCTCCAGCGGGATCTCTCGGGGATCTCGGGTACCAGCTCTCTCGATTGGGGAGCCGCTCAGGCCGGCCTGGCTGTGACTGCTCCAGTCCATTTCACCACCGATAGACGTGTTGAGAACGACGCGCCGTCGCGGCCTTCGGGTAGGGTGCCGCAAACCTACCGGGATCCACCGTATGCAGCAAGGAATACAGCCCGGGACGCTTCCGAATCCTGGCAGGTTGGTCTCATCGACCACGGAAGGTGTCGCACGGAGACGTGGAGCACGGCAGGCAATTCTTGCGTGGGTACATCGAAGCGTTCAGACGGCAAGCAAAACAAACGTACACGCCAACAGCAACCGAGAAGGCGAGTGTGTATCCACTCCAAGCAGAGCGCAGATCCTATGGCTTATCGCACGCTGATTTCTCCGCGTGAGATCGCTCGCTGCGTCTCCGGCGAGTGAGCCGCGCGGCTCACCGCCGGTTTTGTTGTGGTGTGGTCTGGAAGGGGTTGCGGATGCGCTCGGGCACCTGCTGCCACTGTTCCGGTGTCAGGATTTTCTCGATGGCTTTGAGTGCTTCCGTGACTTCGTTGCGCGCGGCCTGGATCTGAGGCTGCATTTGCTGGAACAACCTGCCTTGTTGGTCGCCCTGGACATTATCAAACCTGCGGCCCAGCTCAGCGCGGTGTGCTGAAAGCTTTTCCTGCACGCCGGCCGAGATTTCCTGAATCTTGGTGACCTGCTCGGCCGTGAGCTTCAGCGTGTCCTTGAGCTGCAGCAGCACAGGAATCGGGTTGGCAAGCATGCGGTCCAGCATACCTACTGCATTGAAACCGCCCCCGCCGCGTCCACCTTGACCACCGCGAATGCGAGCGGGCAGCTTTTGCCACTGCTCGGACGTGAGCTCGCGCTGAACCTGCGCCATGGTTTGCGTAGTTTCCCGGCGCGCGCCTTCAATGGTTGGTGTCACCTCGAGCTGGATGCGCTGCAAGACTTGCGGATCGATGTTCAGGCCCTGAAGCCCGCCTCGCCCACCGCCACCACCGCCACGGCCGCCGCGGCCACCACCAAAATCACGACCGCCGTTGTTGCCTCCGTTATTGCCGTTTTGCTGGGCATTCTGCTGAATCCTTGCCGCTAGAGTTTGCAAATCGAGCTCTTTGGCCAGGCGCGACACAGTAGCCCTTCGGGTATCGAGTTGCTGCTGCAGCTCGATGGAGAGTGCCGTGACTTTCTGGATCTGCGGCTCGGTCAGCTTGAGCGAGTCCTTCAATGCCAGCACGGTCACGGTTGGGTTGGGCAGTACCACGGCCACCACCGAATCCAGGTTGGCATTGGGGCCGGCGCGCAGCAGCGCACCAAGGTCGCCGATTCCACCGCCCGGGCCATCACCGCCGCGTCCGCCACCACCGGGGCCCTCTCCGAGAGCGAAACCAGGACCAGCCACACCAGCGCCAATCGCGATGGGCGGACCGAAGCCGCGGTTGTTCTGGAATGCCTGACCACCAATGGCCACGCGTCCGGACAACGTCAATTGGAAGGGCCTGCTTGCTGAACCGCGACGCGTCTGACCAAACGCTTCGTTCACCTGATAGATGAAGTTGTTTGTGTTGGCGTCGAAGCCGCGCACCTCGAGCAAGCTGCTTTCGGCCGAGCGCGCTTCGCCCCAGCCCTTCATGTTGTCGATCCCGTTCACCAGCTGATCCAGGCCGGTGAGCACGTTGCGCGCATCGAGCGACAGTGTAACGCGCCGGCCCAATTGCGGTAGGTTGGGTCGGAAGCTGGCGCGCAGATTCAGTGACTGGGTCCAGCCATTGCGACAGCTGTTGCGCTCGACTACCCTGCCCAGTTGCGATTCAATGCAATTCTCGATGCGACCTGGCACCAGCGCCATCATGCGCGTCATGGCGTTGGCCAGCGCGGTATCAGACGAGGCCCGTGGGTCGGGCACGAACGCGCGGTCATTGCGCGAGCCGTCACCGTTGATGTCACTGTTGATGACGGGCGTAAATGGCGAGCCGGAGGACAGCTGCGTGATGGCCGTCACTTCCAGCTCGGGTGTAATGGCATGCGAGAGCGTCAGGTTCAGCGTGTGCCGTCGATCGTTGCCGCTAATGCCCCATTCGGGCACGTTCGGATTGCCGGCCGTTTGCGGCAGGCCCAATGATGCGCCGCCGTTATCCCGCGCAAAACCGAGCGTGTAGTTGACGGATGTGGTAATCCGACCGGGCAGGAATCCATTCACCTGCAGCGTCATCTGATGCGCATCGGATGCACGGTTGGCCACCACGTCATTCACGTTGCTGAATTCGCTATGCAGCCGCGAGCCCGCCAGGGATACACTGCCTCCCGGACTGATCGCCGATGGCCGCGCAAACACCGGCCGTCCATCGGGCAGCGTGAACTGCACGGCCTCATTCAGGTTGAGATCACGGTACCCCCACAGGCCGAAGCCGTGTGAGTACGTGTAGCGAATGCTGGTATTCAGGTTGAACGGCAAACGGGTGCGATATCCAAGGTCCAGGCGCAATGACGATGGCATGGATTGATCCGGATTGATCAGCGTGACGGTCGGCCCGCGTGACGAGAAAATCGGGGGCTGACCGGGCTGGCCATCCGCGCACGTAAACGGTATGACGTCCGGGTCGGTGGCATAGAGATCCCAATCAGGAATCGGTGTGGCGACGCCAATGCAGCTCAGCGACTGTTCGGCGTTCGGCAGCCCGGTCTGGCGGACTGCATTCGAGAACACATTGGTCTGCGCGCGGCCCGCAAATACACCAACACCGCCACTCAGCGTCTTGGCCGGCTGCCCCGGTGTGCCGCTGGCTATGCGGTAGTTGAAGCCAACGCGCGGGCTCCAGCCGGTGGCAATCGGATCGATATCGTTTCGTCGGCCAAAGACTTGCTCGACCCGCGGATTGTATGCCGGCTTCTGGTCCAGCTCGGTGCGATCCCAGCGCAGACCGAGCGTTACCTCCAGCGGCTGGCTGATGCGCCACGTATCACCGATGTACACGCCGGCATTCAGCGTACCCGTATTGGTGCGCCGCTCGCTCAGCGATCGGTCGAAGCGCTCGGGTCGATTCGCCTGGAAATCGGCCAGCGAGTTGTAGGTGAAAGAGCCGAAGATGTTGTTGGTCGAGCGATTGATGCTGCGCGAACGTTGCAGTGATCCGCCTACCTTGAGCCTGTGCAGCTGATCGCCCACCGGCAGCAGGAACGACAGATCGTTCGAGAGCTGTAAGTCACGACTGTAAGACTCGCTCGGTAGACTGCGATTGCCTCCAAATACCAGCGTCCGTGTGCCCCGTGTGCCATCCTCGAAATCACTGGTTACCCGTACTCGCCCCTCCGGCATCACGATATAAGGCAGCGCATCGTTCCAGTTCTCGTTGTACGATGCGCGCAGCGCGTTGGTCCAGTTGCCGCCAAACCGTGAATTCAAGCTTAGCGAACCGGCCCGGCTGTTCTGATCCTGTTCACCACCGTGATCCGTAATGTCAGTAACACCAATGCGCGTGCTGTCCTGATTGTTGAGACTGTAGTTGAAACTGGCCGTGAGCGTTTGCGATTGGCCCTGTCGCTGAAAGATGTTCCAGTCAACGCGGCTCTGCAGCCTGATGTTGTCCTGGAATTGATCGTATTTTCCGGTTGAGTTGCCCGTGGCAATGCCATACTGGTTGCCGAGAATGTCCAGGAACCGGCCGATCGAGTCGAGCGCCACACCTGACCGCTCTTCCGCCTGCGGATCCGTTACGGAAAGCGAAAAACGATGATTGGTATTACGCGTGGCCTGGAACGATGCATTATAGAACAGGCGATTGCGTACCAGTGGACCGCCAATCGAGCCACCCAGATTGTGGCGCGTGAAGCCCAGCGTGGTCGGTGATGAGCGCCATTGCATGCCATCATCGTCGAATTGGTAGGATATCGAGCCCGCCGTGCGATTGTTACCGCGTGCCGATGACATGGACACCTGACCGCCTGCAAAACCGCCGCGCGATGCGTCGAACGTGCTGGTTGTCACTTGTGTGCGCCGAATGCCCTCTTCCGGTACCTGCAGACCGCCATCGCCCAGGATCATGCCATCCAGCACGATCTGATTCAGCAGATCACTCATGCCAGCCACCGAGAAGCCCATTCGCCCGCTCAGTGAATCCAGCTGCGTGCCCACAACTCCCGCCGCCAGCAACGCCAGGGTATTGGGATCCAGGTCTGGCAGGGGCAGACGATTCAGAATGTCCTGGGGCAGCTCGGTCGATTGTTCGCCCGTCTGTCCGCGGCCCGGTGGTGGCCGCGTCGCTGTCACCTCCAGCGGCTGCAGCTGAATGGCCTGCGAGGCCATTGTGATGTTCGTGAGCAACAACTCTTCCTCGCCATCACGCACCACCGTTTGCACCGATTCCTGCATGCCAATGAAGGAAACGCGCAGAATGTATCGACCCCCGCCATCGGGGAAGTTGATCATGTAGCGGCCGTTTCGGTCCGTGAGCACGGAGCGTGTGATCTCCGTTTCGATGGACATGGCAACGACCCGCGCACCCGCAACCGGCTGGCGGTTGTCGCTCAGCACCCGACCGGTCAGGATGTCAGTGTTCTGTGCGAACAGGGGAGCCGGCAAAAACACGGACAGACAGAAGAGCAGAAGCCGCAACCAGCTTTGCGGTCCTGCAAGATCAAAAGAGGCCAGCGGTCTCACGCGAGTTTCCGAAGTCAAAGACATCGTGCCTGCTGCATAATGTTTAGTTAGACACTTCTCAAGTCATTGTCGTTAATCAATCTGAGCAAAATTGTATACATGCGGATTTGGCACGGCCTGCAGGCCGGCTGCAGCACCCCTTGTGCAGCGCTCCGGCAAGTCCGACCAGAGCAGATACAAAAGTATGCAATACAAAGAGTTAGGGCCGTGCCCAGGCCAAAAAAAGTGGCCCGGTGGGGACCGGGCCACTCGCCCTGTCGCTTTCTTCCTGGCTGTGCAGTTCACGCACGGCCACGACGCAATCCGCTACGACCGCGGCCCATCGGTCGGATCACCTCACGCAGTTTTGCCTGCTGCACTGCGCTCAGTACGGTGGCGACCTGCTTCAGGGCAGCTTCCCGATGGTCGCGCAGCTTCTCCATCTGGCTGCGCAATTGTGCGCGCTGCGCGGCGGCCGCCTCGACGGCCTATGTCCTGCCCCAGCGCCACGGCTGGCAAGAGCAACAGGACGAACGCGGAAATGTACTTCCTCATTAGAATCTCCTTACTGAATCGATTGCGTGCTCACGTGTCTCTTCCTTACGAAATCTGATTCCGCACACGCGTAGATTGTTAATTACAAGGGATTCAGAAAGGCGGATTGGGCGATGCTGGTCGCAGGCGCAAGATGCGGTCATCGCCCGGGCGCGGTGTGCCCCGGCCGTCCCAGTTGCTGGTCGTGAAGTAGAGGTATCCGTCCGGACCCATGGACACGGCTCGGATGCGGCCCAATTGCTCAGCGAAGAGTGCGTCCTGCCGAATCACGCGATAGCCCGGCGGTTCTCTGGTTTCTTCGAGCACCAGGCGCCGGAGTTGCTGACCGCGCAAGCCGCCTACAAAAGCATGATGCCGCCAGGCCGCCACCGGCCCGTTGTAAATCGCGATGCCTGACGGTGCGATGGCCGGATTCCAGGTTGCCAGCGGCAGCACGTATCGGTCGTCTCGTTCGAAGCCGGTAACATCGGGCCAACCGTAGTTCTGCCCCGCACCAATCAGGTTCAGCTCATCGTTGTTGCGACGAAAGCGTTCGTTGGGAAAGCCGCTCGGTCCATGGTCCGGGGCAAATAGCCGCCCGCTTTCCGGATGCCAGGTCAGGCCCTGCACGTTGCGCAGGCCAAGCGCGTACACCGGTGAATTGGGTGATGGATTGTCACCCGGAATTGTGCCATCGGGTCGATAGCGCAGGACCTTCCCTGCCAGGGCCGTGAGATTGCTGGCAGCGCGCGGATTTCCGGCATCACCGGTGGCCACGTAAAGCGTGCCGTCCAGGCCAAAATCAATGGCATCGCCCGCATGAAATTCCGCCGCCGGAAGATGGTCGATGAGTACGGTGGGCGCGCTGCCGAATCCGTTTTCATCCGTGAGCCGCACAACTCGGTTCACCAGTCGGCCCTCGACCTGAAAGGTTCCCACCACGTACACGAACCGATCGGTGGCAAAGTGCGGTGAAATGGCAATGCCCATGAGCCCGGCCTCGCCCCGCGCAACTACATCCAGCGTGGCCCACGGCGCTTCCCGCAGGCGATCCCCTTCGATCACGCGCACGCGACCCGGCCGTTCCGTCACCAGCATGCGGCCGTCCGGCAGAAAGCCCAGGTCCCAGGGCACGGCCAGGCCGGAGACGAACGTCTCGTAGCCGATCTCAGGCGAGCCAGATTGTGGATTGGGTGATGATTCCCGTGCGCAGCCGCACAGCGCAAAGACGAGCGCGGTGGTGACGCGACCAGGAGTGAACATTCAAAGAGTTTGTTTCAGTACACTCTGCAGATCGGGATCCTTCGTGGTGAACGGTCCCAGATGTCGCCACGCCACTTTGCCAGTACGGTCGATCAGGAATGTGGCGGGCACACCCGGAATGAAAAACATGGCCGTCACGTTTTCGGCCGGATCCCGCAGGATCGTGTAGGTCACCCCGTAGTTGCGAACGAAAGCGCGCACATCGCCATCCGCATTGCCATCATCCACACTCACACCAATCACCTGCAGCCCGCGTGCGGAATACTCCTGATGCAACGCCTGCAGCTCGGGTATCTCTTTGCGGCACGGAATGCACCAGGTTGCCCAGACATTCAGGAGCACCACATTGCCGCGCAAACCCGAGAGCGCCAACGAATCACCGGTGAGTGTGGGTGCACCGAAGTCGGGTGCCATCTCACCGACTCGAGCAAAGAATGCAGGCTGCTTGCAGCCGATCACCAGAAACAAAGCAAGAACCAGGGTACGTTTCATCGATTCCATTTGGCCGAGCCAATATGCAACTTTGCGGGCCGGCCCGGTTCGGTCCAGGCAAAAACCACGCGCTCGCCGGCTATCACCATTTGCGGAAAACCAGTGGGCCGCTCCGGGCTGGCCGGAGAGACAATGCTGGAGCGGCTGCTGCGGCCCGATTCATGGATGCGGCGCACCCGTACCTCGGCCTGTTTTGCCCCGGGCTCAACCAGCTCGAGCCAACTCACCAGTGCACCATCGGGGTCGAGCATCTGCACATCCACGCGCCCCAGTGGTGCGCCATCATCCACGCGTATGCCCGGAGAGAACGTTGCGCCGGCATCATTCGAAAAGGACACGAACACACGCGCTGAATCGTGTACCGTCGTGTACCATGCTACAGCCACGCGCCGACCCTCAGCCGCGGCGCTCGGACCATTGACCGGACAATAATCCACGCGCCAGTTGTCAGCCTGAATCGGTCGACCCGTCAGCCATGCGCCGTTCACATAGCGCGTCACATGGATGTCTCGAATCTCCGCGTCCGACCGATCGCGATAGACCAGTAGCGGCCCCTCGCTCG
>JBOHRF010000200.1:0-9203 GCA_050732575.1 Longimicrobiales bacterium | reverse complement strand
GGAGGGATCGGCGTGCAACCGGTCGCGCAGCTCAGCTGAAGTGGCATTGCCCAATTCGAGCAGCGTCACCAGCAGATGAAGTTGCGCGCCGGTAATGAAAAACACGGACAAGACGCCGTCGTAGATGGCGCCCACGTAGCGCGCCAGCAGTGCTACCTGCTGTCCAATGCAGGCTCCGGCGGTCGGTACTTGCTGCGTAACCATGGGCCCAAGCTATTATTCGGAAATTGATCCCAGCCATAGCTGTCCGAGACAACCCATTACGTGTGCAGGTCCTATGAAGAAGCTGGTCCTGGTTGGAGCGTTTGCCCTATGCCCGGTGGTGGCGGCGGCACAAACGGTTGAGATCCTGCCGTCCCGCGCGCATGCGACCGTGGGCGACTCGGTGCGCTTCAAGGCAGTCCTCAAAGGCGCGAACGGCGTCGTAATAGACACAGCGCGCATTTTCTGGAGCGCGGCGCCTTTCGACGTCGCCTGGGCGCGCGCTGATGGCGTGGTGCTGCCCGTGCGTCAAGGCGAGGTGCAGGTAATGGCGATTGCGGGTGGGAAGGTAGCGCGTGCCGTTCTTACGGTCGGCCCCAAACCAGCCGCAACGCTGCAACTCGAAACGGCGGTGCCGTCCGCCGTGGTAGGCAGTGTGTTGGCGCTACGCGCTACGGCGCGCACGAGTGACGGCGAGAACCTGCGCGATGCGCGCGTGCTGTATCGCTCGAGTGATGAGCGTGTTGCCAGCGTGGATGCGCAGGGTGTGGTAGCGGCGCGGGCGCTCGGCCTGGTCAACATTCTGGCGGAGGCGGGTGCGGCACGTGCGCAGATCCGGTTGCAGGTCGTGCCCAACCGGGTAGCTCGGCTGGAGGTGAGTGGCGTCAGCACGGCACGTACGGGTGATGTCATTCGATTCACAGCCAATGCGTTCGATGCGAACGGCCAGCGTGTTTCCGATGCGCCCGTGCGCTGGAGCGTGAGCGGCGCGGGGGCAGACATCCATCCGGATGGCGGCTTTGTGGCGGAACGGCCGGGCACGTTCGTGGTGAGTGCATCGGTCGGCCAAACGGCGGCCAGCACGACCACCACGGCCACGGCGCGCGTGCACGCTCGCCAACTCGAGCGCGTGTACACGCGCGTGTTCAGCGACCTGCAGGCGGCAGAACACTGGGCCATTGGGAATGTGCTCTACGTCTCGACCATCGCCGACCGCGTTTATACGTTTGACATCCGCAATCCGGCCAGTCCCGTGCTGGTCGATTCCATCATGGTCGATGCGCGCACCATCAACGACGTGCAGACCACGCCGGATGGTCGTATTGGTGTGATCACGCGCGAGGGCGCTTCCTCACGCAAAAACGGCATTGTCTTCGTGGATCTGGCCGATCCGCTTCATCCAAGAGTGATTTCGGAATACACGTCCACGGTTTCGGGAGGTGTGCACAGTGTCTATATCGATGGTCATTACGTGTACCTGACCGATGATGCCACGGGCTCGATGCGCGTGGTCGATTTTGCGGACATCAAGAACCCCAGGGAAGTTGCGCGCTGGGAGGTGCAGGGTGTAGTGGGTGTGGAGGGCGTGCGTGATCCGGCCAGTGGTGATGTGGTGGGTGGTACGGTGGGCCGCATGTTGCACGACATCCAGGTGGTGGATGGCCTGGCCTACCTGGCGTACTGGCGGCACGGCGTGATCATTCTCGACGTTGGCCGCGGCATCAAGGGTGGCAGTCCAACCAGCCCCAAGCTGGTCAGCCAGTACACGTACAACGTGGCCGACCTGTACCCGGCGGACCGCATCGCGGGCACACACACCGTGTTCCGCTACAAGAACTACCTGTTCGTGGGCGATGAGGTTTTCCCCACGTCGTTCAACATCGTGGATCGCGGCCGCATCGAGACCATGGGGCAGGTGCACGTGCTGGACGTAAGCGATGTGGAGCGGCCGCGCAAAGTAGCTGACTATTATGTGGCCGGCGGCGCGCATAACGTGTGGGTCGATGATGATGTGCTCTACATCGGCGCGTATGAAGCAGGACTGCGCGCACTGGACGTGAGTGGCGAGCTGCGCGGCGACCTGGTTGCGCAGGGGCGTGAGATGGGCGCGGTCTGGACGGGCGATCCCAAGGGCTACCGGCCGAACCTACCCATGGCCTGGGGTGCACAACCGCACCGCGGCGTCATCATCGTGACCGATATCAACAGTGGATTGTGGGTGGCACGGCTCACGCCCAAGGTGGCATCGTAGCCATCAGTAGCCCTGCGCTCGACCGGAAATCTCGCGCAGCGTTACCTGGCCCATTCTGAAGCCGGCCCGGGCCAGTGCAGCGGCACCGCCGCTGCTGCGCTCGGATGGAGCGGGATACTGCCGTTTCATTACGGCCAGTGCGTGGTTGACGGCATCTTCTTCCTCCAGCCACGTCACCTCGCCGAATCCAATGACTGACTGCCATTTTTTGGCGTGCTGCTCGGCTTCTACAATCGTGATGCAAACGAGTGGCTGCGCTTCGATATTGCGGGTTTTGCGGCCGTCGCCCGTCACGAAATAGAGCCGATCGTCCTCAAATCCGTAGATGAGCGGAATGGCGTAGGGCTCACCGTTACCCACGGTGGCCACTACGGCCAGGTAGTTCCGCGCGATCAGCGCGCGGCATTCATCAGGACTGAGCCGGCGGGGTTCAGCCGGTCGGGCAGGGGCACCGGTGGAAGCATCCATGGTTTCCTCCTTCCGTGCTGAAGATGGGCGAAGCGCCGGGACGAACGCGAATCCTTTGGCCAGCGCGGGCCGTAAAGATCGAGGAACGGACCCCACAGGTCGCCGGTAACAAGGCGGACCGTCTTCAGGTGATCACATGAAGTCAGCATTGCTGGTTTTCTCGCTTTTTGTCTCTCCCGTGGCCGCGCAGCAGATGCAACGGTCGGATGCATACCACGATCCACGTGCACGTGAGCTGGTTCGGCTGGCGCGGGAACGGCGTCAGTTCGTGGATCGCTCGATCACACGTTATCAGGCCACGGCCAAAGAGCGCATCTCGATGGGACTGCGCACGCGCCTGCGCGATCGCCTGTTCTACCGGCGCGAGACGGCCAGCCGCATTGACTGGCAGAGGGGCGGCCCCATCAACATTACCGTGCTGGGCGCGCGGGAAGCGTTGCCCGCGGTCACACCCAAGATTCAGGTACCCGACGATCTGAAGGACTTCCTGCCCCGTTTGGCCTTCGACCCCATGGATCCAGAAGGCCTGATTCGTGTGGCCACGACCGTGATGAAGCATCCGTTGGCTGATGGCGCGGAAGAGCACTACCGCTATCGCACGGGCGGTACCACGACCATCAACCTGGGCGAGCGCAGTGTGCGCCTGGTGGAGCTGCGCATCGAGCCGCGTCGCAGAGACTTCCATTTGATGAGCGGATCGTTCTGGATTGACGACGACACACATTCCGTGGTGCAGATCGTGTTCCGCATGGCCAAGGATTTCAACTTCGTAGAGGATGTCGAGGACGAAGAGGACAAGCGCGATTTCCGCAAGGTGCCCGGCCTGTTCAAACCAATCCGGGCGGAACTGCAATATGTCACCATCGAATACGGGCTGATGCATCTGCGCTGGTGGTTGCCGCGCCTGATTGCCGGGGAAGGTGTGTTCCAGATGGGCGCCATCCGCACGCCGCTGCACTACGAACGGCTGTACAGCTACGATGGTGTTGTGGGTGATACAACGGCAGCCCTGATCACGCGCAGCAGCGCGGACAGCAGCGGGTTCTTCGAGAAGCCCTGTCGGCCGCGCAGTGAGATGCAGGTAACCGCGGAAATAGGCGATGGCGAGCGGTCGCAGGAGCAAAGAGAACGGCAGCAGCAACGACAGGAAGAGCGAGGGCGCGGCTATGCCCGTGCCGATTCCATCCGCATGGCTAATGACACGGCGTATGCGCGTCGACGGCGCGAAGCGATTGAATGCTCCAAGCTGTACAAGGTCACGGTGGCGGACAGCGCGCAGCTACTGACATCTGCGGAGCTGCCCGCATCGATTTATGGCGATCTCGAGGCGTTGACCAGTGCCGCCGAGCTGGGCAGGCTGGCCGACCAGCTGCAGCGCCTGGCTAAGGCGCCCTGGCAGTTGCAACGGCCGAGTTTCTCCTGGGGTCTGGGTGGCGGTGGTCTGGTGCGCTACAACAAAGTGGAGGGCCTGTCCGTGGGCGCACGTACAGAATTCGACTTTGGGCGTGTGCGCGCGGATGTCACGGGCCGCTTCGGAGTGGCCGACCTGGAGCCCAAAGCCGAGCTGGGCATCACACGCAGCACCCATCGCTCGCAAATTCGGTTGGGCGCGTATCACCGCTTGAACGTGATGGATGAAGCGGCTGGCTTCGGTACCATCACCGCCTCCTTTAACGCGCTGCTGTTCGGCAAGGACGATCGGGATTACTACCGTGAGAGCGGCCTCGAGCTGAGCCACAAACCGGCCGAGACGAATCCGCAGTGGTATGAGCTGAAGCTGTTTGCCGAGCAGCAGCGGTCAGCCTCGGTCGAGACCAACGTCAGCCTGAAACACGCGTTCGACGAGGCACACACGTTCCTGCCCAACCGTCCGGCGCAGCGCGCCGATCAGGCGGGCGCGCAGCTGACACTCCGTGCCTTCGGCGGCCAGAACCCCAGAGGTTTCCGCTGGAGCGGAGAGCTCACGGCATTGGCGTCGGCGGGCACGTTCGACTTCACGCGCGAATCTGCACTGCTGCAGATTGGATTCCCGCTGCCGTTCCGCATGGTCGGCGCGCTGGAAGCCGCGGCCGGCACATCGACCGGGCCCATACCCACCCAAAACCTCTGGTATCTGGGCGGCGTGCGCTCCGTACGCGGTTACGACATTGGTGATTTGACGGGTACGGCGTTCTGGCGCGGCCGCGCCGAAATTGGCACGGCGTTCCCTGGTGCACGACTGGTGGGCTTCACCGATCTCGGTTGGGCCGGCGACCGTAACAACATCGCCGATCGTGCATCAATGCTTTCCGTAGGCGCAGGCGCAAGTCTGATGGATGGCATCCTGCGCATTGACCTGGCCCGCGCGCTACGCGGCGATCGCGGCTGGAAACTGCATCTCAGCGTGGATGGAATTCTGTAGGGCGTCCGTCGTTACGCTGCGGGTCGATCCTGGCGCTCTGACTCTGTAGCCGCGACCAGAGCCACGGCCGGTGGCGACGCGCGGCGAACCTTGGTTGCGGCATCCCACAAGCCGACGAAGAAGCGGCGCGCGTTACTGCCCAGCCAGCGCGTGCGGTAACCGCCCTCCTGCACAACCAGCGTGGGCAGGCCGAGTTTTCCGATCAACTCACCATTCTTCTCGAAGTCATCCGCACTCAGACCCCATGTGCCAGTGGGATCACCCTTGGCTGTATCGAAGCCCAAACACACGACCAGGAAGCGCGGCTTGAAATCCTCGATCAGGCGAGTGGCTTTACGCAGCTCCTCGCGGTAGTGCTCGCTCGTGATGGTCTCGGGTAATGCCACGTTGACGTTGAAGCCGCGACCCGCGCCGGCGCCCTCTTCTTCCATGAAACCCGTGAAGTAGGGGTAGGCATAACGCGGATCGCCGTGGATGGACACGGTCAACACGTCGGCTCGTGTATAGAAGATGTCCTGCTGACCGTTGCCATGGTGGTAGTCCACGTCCAGCATGGCCACGCGACCGTGGCGACTCAGGAACTGCGCTGCGACTGCGCCTGAGTTGAAGTAGCAGAAGCCGCCGAACGTGCGCTGCTCCGCATGGTGACCGGGCGGTCGAATCAGCGCATACGCCAGCCAGTTTCCCTCCAGCACTTTCTCGGCCGCAGTCAGGGCACAGTTCACGGCCGCGCGCGCGGTGTGATACGCGTTGTTGTGCAGGGGCGTAAACGTATCAATGCAATAGTAGCCGGCGCGGATGGCCAGGTCCTCGGGCAGGCGCGTGGTGTTGCGAACGGGAAAGACGTAGGGGTAGACCGTGTCGTTTCCCTTGATCTCCATGCACACCCGCTTGAGATAGCGCACGAAGTCTTCCTCGTGCACGGCCGTGATGTGCTCTTCCGGATATTCCTTGGTAGGCACGGTCTCGAACAGCTCCACGCGCTGCAGCTCGCGCAGAATGGCATTGATACGGACGGGCGCTTCCACGTATCCGTCTTCGCGCACGTGATGCGCTTCATGCACCTCACTCATGACCAGGGCAATCCGGGATTCCGCCGGCGCAACCTTGACCGGCGCGCCCTGTGCCCGGTGTCTACGCTCTCGCACCTGTACCGGATCATCCTGGATCGATTCCACGACCATGCTGATGTATTCCGGCGGACAGATATCACGGTAGCGCCGATCCAGGATGGCACTCACAATGTGTCGGGCTTCGTCCCGGCGCAGTGCGCGGTGCTGACCCAGATCGTCGAACACCAGATAGGGCGGGCAGTCCTCACCGGGCTCGAGCGGCGTCTCGTACTTTGTGTTGATGATGGGCGTAGCGCCGTATTGCTCGTAGAAGCGCAACCGGCGCGCGTTTTCTTTCAGCTGGTCGGCGTTGTGACAGAGCGCCGGATCGTCCGGCAGGCACTCGAAGAACAGGCCGACAGCACCCAATGCCCGCGCCTCCTCGCGCACGCGCTCGTACAGCGCGCCGCCAATGCCGCCGCCCGTGCGGCCACGCGCCGTCGAAATGAAGCCCAGGTAGCAGAAGCGCAGGTCGGGAAAATGATGGAGCAGGGCAAAACCCCGGACCTTGTTGCGGATGTCCTCGGCCACGAACAGAATCGTGCGGAAGCGGGCCTGCAGCGGATCGCGCAGCTCTTCCGGCAGGCGCTCGATTACACTTTCGGCAATCCCTGGAAATTGCTGGCGCAGGATCTCCTGGGCCTGCGCAATAGCCGTCCGGTCGTGGTCGTTGATATCGTCGTAAATCCGCCGGATCCGAATCATGCATCAACGGTCGCGGTGGCTGGTCGGCCTGACAAGGGCTGGTTGTGACACGGTGTAACCTGCTGTCCTGCTGGGGGTTAGAGTGACGAGGGACGCGGAATCTCGGCCAGCATTGGCCCGCTGGCAGGGCCGCAGCAGCCATGCGCCGTACCGCGCTTACTCCGGATCCCCTGGCCAGGTGCCAGATTCTCCAGCAGTTACGCGTCACGCGTTATTCGTCACTCCACGCAGGCAGGCCATGGATTACCGCGATGGTCCCGACTTCCTCACGTACTTCGAGAACGTCCGTGCGCGCACGCAGCGCGTGGTGAACTGCATCCCGCGCGACCGGATCGACTGGCGGCCGGCGCAGGGCATGTTTTCATTTGCCGACCTGGTCCGCCACCTGGCCGCCACCGAGCGGTTCATGTTTGGCGAGAACGTGCAATGCCAGGCCAGTCGATATCCGGGGCACGGGCCGGAACTGGCGGACGGCTATGACGGCGTGTTGGAGTACCTGCGGCGCATGCATGCGGAAACCGTGGCCATCATGAGCCGCCTTTCCGCCGAGGACCTGGCGCGGCGTTGTTCGACGCCAGGCGGCATCGAGATTCCTGTTTGGAAGTGGCTGCGCAGCATGATCGAGCACGAAGTGCATCACCGCGGCCAGATCTACCTGATGTTGCGGCTGCTGGGAGTCGACTCGCCTCCCCTCTACGGCCTCACGTCCGAGGAGGTGCGGGCGCGAAGCAAGGCATGACTTAACTGCGGAACAGCGCCTTCCGCAGTCGCGGTTTTCTAGCCAACACGATCGCCAAAATGTTTGCGACTCGCGCCCCACAGGGCCAGGCGAGTCATGGCCTCCGATGTAGACAAATGCGCGCGCTGAATGCCAGTGATGATCGAGGTGAGATCACCCATGCCGCGGCGTGCGAACTCGTCGGGTGAAAGCAGGCGCGCCAGGTCGAGTGTATTGGGGTGCAATCGGCGCGCGTTCGCCAGCTGTGGTCGGCGCTGCTTGCACCGATGCATGGAATTCGCTGAGTCCAATGGTCTGACGGAGGACAGGCCCGCGCAAATCGAGTATGGCGGTAGCGCGTGCCGCCCACGCTCCCCAATCGCCCTCGTTCCCGTGCGCCACGTCGTTCACGTCGCCAAAAACGCGGTCGTTCTGCCAGAAGACGCTGGCTTCGATTCTGTTTGATTGTGAAATCGAGAAGTCGGCACGCGCAGTCGTCACGCGAGCCGACGCCAGGCAATCGTTGCAGCGCGCGCAAGACGTCGTCCTCGAGAAGCGTGTTTGCTTCGCGCAGGTCAGCCAGGCTCAGTTGATGCGCGTCTGTAGAAAGGAAGCGTAGCTGTCCAACGCGGACGTTGGCGGCACGCCCCAAAAGCTCGTCGCCGCGGTGACTGACAGGCGGCGCTTCCAGGGTGGGCCCCCTTGTGCGCTGGTAACGGAAACCCAGCGCGTTCATGGGCAGCGGCATGGGTTCCAGCAGAAGGGAAACAGAGAGCGGTTCGCTGCGCTCGACCGTAAGTTCGAGCGTCACGCGCCGATAGCCGAACCGCTCGACCACGAGTTGGTAGTTCCCGCGTGCCAGGTCCGAAAACCGGTGCTCCCCACGGCCGCGGGAGAGGAGATGATGAGCGTTTCGAGGCGTAACGGAAAACGGCTAGTCGGTCACCAGCGCCAAATCCCGAATCGACTTGGCCAACAGCCGCATCTTGTTGGCATCACAGGACGCACTCGCCTCGCCCTCCAGCTGTGTGGACAGCCGGGTGAGCGTGTTCTGCCGCGATGAGGGTGTCGCATTTTCGGCGTTGGCCAGCTCGCGGCGCACGGCAGTAATACGACTGCCGGAGAGGCACTTCGAGCGCTCGAGCTGATCGACGAACGCGCGCGCGAGCGCAAACGTGGCCGGCCACTCGTATTGCGGCTGTCCCTGTGCGTTCAAATACTCGAGCTTGACTGAATTCGCAGCGTCGATCTCGTTCTGCGAGATGAATTCGCTGGGCGCCAGCGAGAAAACATCCAGCCCACGCGAAATCTCGGAGCTCACGATCGCGCCATTGTACCAGTACACGGACCAGGAGCCGCCGCTGCCCATGCGCGTTGCATCCACAGGCCCGCGGTCGAAGAATGCGATCTCCTTCGGATTCGCGGCATCGGTCCAATCGAATACGGAAATGCCACCCTGATACCAGGCCTGCACCATGACATCGCGACCCGGGATGGGGATCATAGAGCCGTTGTGCGCAACGCAGTTTTCCTGCGCTGTCTGCGGTGCGGAGATCTTGTAGTAGC
>JBOHRF010000199.1:0-9224 GCA_050732575.1 Longimicrobiales bacterium | reverse complement strand
TGTTCGTTGAGTATCACCTGCATTAACGGATAACGAATTCACCGCTACGTGAGTCGTCAGTTACGAGCGCGGAAACTCGTTATCAGCCGAGAACCTTGCGTGGGAGCTTCTATGCGCGTCCATTCGCCGGGACTGTTGCGACTGATCTGCATGCGCGCGGCCGCGCCTTCGAGGGGCAAGAATTGAACTTCAGCCGAGTCAATGACTGTTGCTACCCAACGTTGTTGTCGGTGCTGCAAGAAGACTCTACTGTGGGCCACGTAGATAAGGGTCGTATCTGACGCTTTCGCGAACGAACTGTCGGTGTATGTCAAGCCTCGAATCAGCGTGTCGTTCACCGCCTCATACTTCTCGTAGACCGTAGAGCCACCCTCGTTCGTGCCGATCCAATACCCCCTCAACCAGGCAATCATCTCAAAATCCGAACTGCGATACCCATGGACATCGTCAGCCGGAGTCCGCGCATCATTCGTCGGCGTGGTCGCCTGCTGCTGCTCGGCAGCAGGCGGCTCGCCGCAAGCCATTAGCGCAAATGCAAACGGGATCTTTATGGCCCGCTTGAGCTGAGTATACCGAACCAGCGTACGGCTAGAGACTCGCGCATGCATTATTCGCGTCCTTGAGATCAGGTTCGCCGAAGTATGACCTCGGATGATTCAAAGCAGGTACATACAAATGGGTTGAGGTTTACCTGCGTACCACGACCTGCAGAATGTGGACATACGGGATGCCTTCAGGACTCTCCGACCAAGCCGCGATCTTGCCGTCGCGCAGAGATGCGACCACAAATCCATTATAAAAGCCTGTTGCCCAAACGCGTCGAAGATCAGGCGAAAGAATTTCTACGCGCGTGCGCAATAGTTTTCCGATAGGAGGTTGCGGAAACTTGGCATCGTGGACGACCTTGCCCGGCGGATTCCTTGGTATGCCTACCCACGCGGTTCGCCAATTTGCAGCGGCAACATGAGCAAACACCCAGACCCGCGCACGGTCGTCTTCCGCGATCACTCGAACTTTCGGTGGCGGGGGTTTGTCGTGTGTTCCTATGCTGAAGAAGTTCGTGACGCCCGGAAACCATTCAGCGTCGCGCGCAATGGTCTGTCGTATCCGTCCTTCGTGATCGAAACTGGTGAGGTGATACCGAACCAAATCGGCTGCCCACACATGTCCGCTTCTCGGAGATGTGAGTGCCCGCAACAATTCTGCGGATTGTCCTGGCCGCAAGTCGCCTTTGGATCCAAACGACGCTCGAAAGGACGCAACATTCGTTGCGTAGTCCATTATGTGTAACGGCAAACCAACCTGAGAAGGGGAACGATAGAGGGCGTTCACAAGTACCCTGTGCGGCCAATCGAGTGAAACCGCCTCCATTACGCGGCCTGCGGGAAGAGTTACGCTGCGGACAAACTCAAACGCCGGGCTAACTATCGATGCCCGTTGGTTTTGCACATCAAAGATCAAGACAGAGTCACCAGGCAGCAAGGTCAATGCAGAAATGTCGATGTATTCGCCGGGACCTTTCCCTTTGCGGCCCACAGCTCGCAGGAATTTGCCGTTTGCGTCAAAAACTCGAGGTATATCATCCTCGCATGCAATCCAATAGCGACCGGTTCGGTCCTGCAAAATAGCCCTTGCGAATCCACTCAAGCTGCCGGGTCCCTCAGGTGCGCCAAGGCGCACCACAGGTTGCGCAATTAGCTCACAGGTTGGGCACTGCGCCCCGTCCGGGATTCGGATCACACCACTTTGACCCAGAAGGGTGTGCGCCGCAAACAGAGTGCACAGGAACGTCGTCGCTATAAGGTGGGCGAGGCGAAGGAGTACCCCCGATTCAACAATACGGAAATGGCAATTCATCGGGACTCTCTCCAGGGTCGTTAGTGGAACGTATGAAAGGAGAGACCTATAGCTGCAGGTGAACAATATTCCTTTTACACAGTAACGCAAGGTGGCGTGTCTGCCGCCTCCTCGCTGTTTGTTAATGTTCTGACGATCCTGTGTCCACCAAAGCCGGGCAGGACCACACCGTCACCTTCGATCGGTTATCCGTTTGAAACTCGCCCCCCCACCGTGACGTAGGTCCACCAACCCTCTTCCGGGCGCCTCCACAATGGATCTACTTCATTACGATGTCCGGTACGCGCTGCGCCGGCTCCTGCGCAGTCCCGGCTTTACCACGGTTGCAATTGTTTCGCTTGCCCTGGGCATTGGTGCCAACAGTGCGATCTTCAGCATTGTCAACTCATTTCTGCTGCGCGACCTGGGCGTGCAGCGGCCCGACCGGCTGGTCGAGATCTACACGAACGATGACAATGGCTTCCTGTACGCCCCGTCATCCGTGCCGGATTATCGCAGTCTGCAGCAGGGCACGACCAGCGTGTTTGACGACGTGGTGGCGTATGAGGTGTTCATTGCGCAGAACAATCGGGGCGAGGCGAGTCCGTTGGTCATGGGCGAGCTGGTCAGTGGCAACTACTTCCGCACCCTGGGTGTGCAGCCCGTAATCGGACGGAGCTTCCGGCCCGAAGAGGATGCCACTCCCGGCACGGATCCGGTCGTGATCCTGAGCCATGGCTATTGGCAGCGCGTGTTTGCCGGTGACCGCCGCGTACTCGGCCAGACCGTGCAATTGAATCGCCGGCCCTACACGGTGGTCGGTGTGGCGCCGCGCAATTTCAAGGGTGCGTTTCCGGGCATCGAGATCCAGATGTTCGTGCCGCTGTCCATGATCAATGTGGTCGCGCCCGGCGACATCGATCGCATCAACACGCGCAATTCGCGCAGTCTGTTCATGAAAGCACGGCTGACACCGGGTGTCAGTCAGGCCCAGGCCAGTGCTGCCCTGACCACCATCTCACAACGGCTCGAACGCGAGTTCCCGCAGACCAATAACAAGCGCATGATGCACCTGCTGCCCACCGAGTCGGTGTCCATCCATCCGGCCGTGGACAAGGCACTCGTGCCCGTGGCCGCCTTGCTGCTGGCCGTGGTCGGGTTGGTGTTGCTCATTGCCTGTGCGAACCTTGCCAGTTTCTTGCTTGCGCGTGCTGCCGATCGCAGGAAAGAGATCGCCGTGCGCTTGGCCCTGGGCGCAGGCCGCGCGCGCATGGTGCGCCAACTCCTGGTGGAAAGCACAATGCTGGCCGCCGGCGGTGGACTGCTGGGCATCGGACTGGCATTCCTGATGGTGCGTGCGCTGCTCAGCTATCAGCCGCCTCTACCTGTTCCGCTGAATCTCACCATCGGCATCGATGGTCGAGTACTGCTCTTCACCAGCGTGGTGTCCATCCTGGCCGGACTGGCGTTCGGTCTGGTGCCCGCGCTGCAGTCCACACGGCCGCAGCTGGCGCCTACACTGCGGGATGAGGCCGGTCAGGTTACGGGCGGCCGCCGGCGCATCACGCTGCGCAATGCGCTGGTGATCGGCCAGGTAGCCACTTCACTCGTGTTGTTGATTGGCTCGGGTCTATTCGTACGCAGTCTGCAGAAGGCACAGGCCATCAGTCCGGGATTCTACACGGGCCCGGCCGCCATTCTGCGGCCGCACATGGAGATGAGCGGTTACGATGCCACGCGCGGCCAGGTGCTGCAGCAACAATTGGTGGAACGGCTGCGCCAGCTGCCCGGCGTGACGCACGTGGCACGCGCCGAGCTGCTGCCGCTGGGGGCCGGCGTGCATACCCAGGCCATGAATATCGACGGCGTGCAGCCGCCGGCGGGTCGTGACGCCCTGGACGTAGACGTCAATCATGTCGATGAAGCCTATTTCAGTACACTCGACATTCCGATCGTGGCCGGCCGCGCGTTCAGCGCCGCAGATCACGAGCAGAGTCCGCTCGTTGTCGTGGTGAGCCAGGCGGCCGTGCGCGCTTTCTGGGCCGACCGTGAGCCCATCGGCCAGACCATCAACCTGGGCCGCGGCATGGCGCGCGGGGCCCGCGTGATTGGTGTGGCGCGCGACACGAAAGTGCGCACACTGGGCGAACGGGCCAGGCCGTACATTTACATGAGCAGCCGCCAGCGCTTCATGCCGTCATCACAGTTGATCGTGCGCGGCAACCTGCCCGCCACTCAATTGCTGGCGCAGGCCCGACGCGCGACCATCGAGCTGGATCCGCACCTAGTGCTGTTCGAATCGAAAACCATGGAACAGCATCTGGCCTTAATGCTCTATCCGCCCCGCATGGCCGCGCTGCTGCTCTCCATTTTCGGCGGACTGGCGCTGCTCCTGGCGGCCACTGGACTGTACGGCCTGGTGAGCTACTCCGTGGCCCGACGTACGCGCGAGATCGGTATCCGCATGGCGCTGGGTGCCACCACGCGTGATGTCATTCAATTGATGACCGGAAGTGGACTCCGACTGGTGATCACGGGCAGTCTGATCGGCATCGCGATGGCCGCAGCCGTGACCTGGCTGCTCTCGCGTTTCCTCTACGGCATCAGTGCCACTGATCTGGTCACATTCATGGCCATTCCGATCGTTTTGGGCCTGGTCGGTTTCATGGCTTGTTACATCCCCGCGCGGCGCGCCAGTCGCGCTTCACCCGTACAGGCGCTGGTTAGTGAATGACGTCGGCCGAATTCGGATGAACCGGCTTCATCCGATTCATCCGAATCATCACTGTCGTGTGAAATACCAGAGTCCTCCACTCAGCCCGCCCGACAGCACGTCAAGGTCGCCGTCACCATCGAAATCGGCGAACAGCGGAGCACCCATGTGCGGCAGCGGGAAGAGAACGGTTGAGTCGGCCACGAACTTTGGCTCCTGGCGCGTGCCGTCATTGCGGAAATAGGCGAGACCTCCGGCCTCCATTCCGGCAAACATGTCGAGATCGCCATCGCCGTCCCAGTCAATGAATGCCGGATGGCTGCGCCGGCCGGTATCGAGTCCCTGGAACACATCGGAGACCAGCTCGTAGCGGAACTGCTGCTTGCTGCCGATGTTGCGGAAGAAGTTGATCTCGCCTGACGCCTCGCCTACGAACAGATCGAGATCGCCATCGGCATCGATGTCGGTCAATGCGGGCGTGGCGTTGCTGCCGCGTGTGAGCGTCAGCGTGGCGGCACTGTCCTGCACCCAGCGCGCTGCGCTGCGTGTGCCCTGGTTGCGATAGAACTGCACGCCCTGGTTCCAGGTGCCGAGCACCAGATCGAGATCGCCATCGGCATCGAGATCAGCGAGCGCGGGCATGAAATGGTAGGTGGCTGCGGGCAGATCGATGGTATCGGCCAGTTGCAGTGCCGGTTGGCGCGCCGTGCCGGTGTTACGCAACAGATAGAGACGCGCGTGGTTCAGCTTGCCCGGGTCGAGCTTGTTGCCCAACAGCAGATCGAGGTCGCCATCGCCGTCCAGGTCACCGGCCGCGGCCGAGCTTTCGCTACCCACATCAATGGTGCGCAGATAGCGCTGCGTCTTCAACTCGAAACCATTGGGCTGACGCAGCAGGAAGTAGAAGTTGTTGGAGGACGTCTTGTTGGGGTTGAACGCGCCGCCCAGCACGCCGACCAAGAGGTCGAGGTCGCGATCCTGGTCGATGTCCACCAGTACGGGCACGTTGTAACCGCTCGTGGAAAGTTTGGACTCGCCCAAGCGGATCACTGCTGGCTCATTGCGCAGAGAGGGCACCGCGCACGATCCCGTGTTCGGAATCAGCAACACGCCATCTTCGAAGAAGTCACCCCAGAAGAGGTCCAGATCGCCATCCTGATCGGGGTCGGCAAAGTACATGGTGTTGGCGCCATGCATGGATCCTATCTGCTGTCCGATGATCTCGATGTTCTCCCAGCGCTCGGTCACAAAACGGAAGCGCGGCACGCCAAACTGTGTGCCTGAGCCCTGCACTTCCTCGTAGTGCGCAATCGTGCCTTCCACGCGACCCAGGAAAAGATCCAGCAGACCGTTGCAATCGATGTCGACCACGTTCAGGATGTTCTGACGATCGGCGAATATTGCGCCGCCCTGATGGTCGCGCAGTGAATCGGCCGCCAGCCGAAACACCGCCCGCTGCTTCGTGCCCTCGTTGCGATACAACCGGATGTAGCTGAACGGCTGCTCCGCCAGAAGGTCGTAGTCACCATCACCATCGATATCGACGAACCGCGTCCACTCCGCCACATCGAGGCCGTGATATTTGTCTGTGCGCCAGACATAGCCACCGGCCGCGCCCGTGGCCGTGTTCTCGAAGAACATCAACTCGTTGGATCGCTCCTGCACGAACAGATCGAGATCGCCATCGGCGTCAATGTCCAGGAAATGCGGACGCGGCACGTCCAGCCCGCCCAGAAACGCATGCTCGTACGGGCGGCCATGCTCGTCCAGAACGGTGAAGGGGGGTGCTACCTGACGCTCGTAGATGGGCGCGGTGGAAGCGTTGGGCGCTGGCAGAGTGTTGGGATTGGGATGCGGAGGTGCACACGCGGCGAGGGCGACGGCGAGGGCGGCGCAGGCGCGGATGATTGCTGCCGCTGGCTGCGGACGCTCGGTGCTTATCGTGCTTTTGCTAGCTCCCGCAACCCCGATACGCCCGATACGCCCGTTACGCCCGTCACGCCCGCGCATCACCGTGTGATGGCAATGCCACTGGCGTTGTGACCGACTTCGATTACCTGGGCGATGCGTTGTGTGGTGAGGTTGATGGCCACTACGGTGCCCGGGCCGGCAGGCGCCGCGGGAGTACCTTCACTGCCTCCCACCATCGTGTGGCCCGCGTGTTCGCCCGTACCCTTCAGGTTGTTGTTGGTCACGAATGCAGTGCGGCTGTCGGCGGAAATGGCGATGCCGTGCGGTTGGGCCAGGCCCTGCCCGCGCACCACGGCTGCCACCTTGCGTTGCCGGGCATCAATGATGGTGACCGCATTGGCGGCCTTGTTACCGAGAACTACCCAGCGGCCATCGGGTGAAAACATCGGATCGAACGGCTGGCGCTCGACATCCAGTACGGCCACCAGCTTGGGCTTCATGCGCTCGGTGATGTCGAAGAGCAGCACGCGCGCGCTGAGCTCCGCGGAAACGGCCAGCGTGTTGCCATCGGGCGATACCGTGAATTGCATGAGTGCGTGCGCTGGTCCCGCAACCTGCGTCAGCTCCACGCGTTCCGTGCTCGGGTCCACCGCGGCCATCTGGTTAACGGCCAGGCTGGCGGTATAGACAATGCCGTTCTTCGGCTCGATCACCATGGCGTGTGGACGCGGGAACAATACGTCGATTTCCTCCAGCTTAAGGTCGGAGCGCCGTACCACGCCAATGCGCGGCGGCGGATTCACCGCCGTCATGGACCGACCCACGAAGAGCAGGTCCTGGCTGGGATGCAGCGCCATCATGCCTGGTGTCTCGAACGTGACCTGCGCGACTACACGATCGTTCCGATCCAGCTTCACGATCTTGTTGTCACCGATCAGCGTGACATACCAGAACGAGCCATCCGGCTCGACCACGATGTGATGCGGCTTGGCATTAGCGGAAAAACCCAGCGGCTTCAGATCGACGATGCGCACGAGCTTCAGGGTCGCCGCGTCCAGAATGCTGACGCTGGCATCGTTCTGGTTGCACACGTACAGCAGGGGCGACGGCGAGGGGAACGAATGGGGCGCGGGCGCGAACGGATTGGGCGTGGATCGCTGGGCTACCGAACCGGCCGTTACGCTGGTCACCAGGAACGCCCCAAGAAGAACCTTTTTCATAACACGCTCCATGCGCCGTGTATCCGCGCCCGCGCCCACGCCCAATCCGTATAACCCTCGCCGTCGCCGTCGCCCTACGAAACCACCTTCGGCGCTTTCTTGCGCACCATGAACATGCCTTCTGCACCGCTCGAGATCATGATGTTCCCGCTCTTGAAGAACGGGTAATTGTTCCATGATCCGCCGAAGCCGGGTGTGTTGGTGCCGTAGGGCACGGTGTCGAAGAAGCCGACTTCGACCGGATTCTTGCGATCGGTGATATCGATTACACGCAAGCCGGCCAGGTAATTGGACTGATACATCAGGTTGCCGACCACGTAGAGGTTGTGATCGCTGGCCTCGGTGGTACCCATGAATTCGCCGACCACCTGCGGATCATCGAGGTCGGCCAGGTCCCAGATGATGGTGCGCGTGTTCTTGACCAGTCCGCCGGTTTCATCCAGCTCATCGTTCATATAGAAGTAGCGCTGCTCGGCGTCGTACCAACCCTGGTGCGAGTAGCCGACACTCGGATAGCCGGCGCGGGCAATGGCCTTGGGTGCTTTTTTGTCGGTGACATCGGCGATGCTGAGCTTGGTCTCGTTCGAGCCCAGGCAGATCTCGCGACCCTTGTAATCCTGGTCCGGACCGCGATAGGTCAGACAGAGCGCATCGTGAGAGTAGCCGGTGGATGCTCGCCCGGTCTGCGCGTCCGCAAAGCAACCTACAAAGCTGGGATTCTTGGGGTCCTTGATGTCGAGCATGTGCAGACCGCCGCCACAGGTCTCACCACCGCCATTGGCGCCCACGGCGGCGGCCAGACCTGCTTCTTCGTTGACCACGATGTTGTGAATGCTGGCCAGGTTCTTATACGTGTGATCGGGCTGGAATTTGACGGGCGCTTTCAGGTTGCGCAGGCGCGTGAGATCGAAGAACTGAATGCCGTGTTGACCGGAGCCATCGGAAACGATGAGCGCCCAGTTCTTGTAGGTCTTGATCTCGCGCCAGGAGCTGGTATTGGCACCCTCGGTCCTGGGCAAGTCGCCGAGATAGACCGGCTTTTCCGCGTTCGTGACATCGATGAAGGACGTACCATCCGAGCGGCCGATCAAGGCGTACTCGCGGTTGGTCTCGGGATCGGTCCAGCCCCAGTTGCCGCTGAGCCGGGTACCGCGCGCACCGCCCAGGTCAGGCACGGACAGGAACGAGACCAGGTCGTAGTCGCGGCACTCGAAATTGGAAGCTTTGCCATCCGTGCAGTCGGCCTTTTTCCCGGTGACCGAGGCGTAACGCTCTTCCGCCACCTTGAGCACAGCCGTTTCGCGCCAGATGTTGTTGGAGCGCTCGAAAACGACGACCGTGCCCAGACCGTTGTCGTCACTGGTCATGCTGATGGCCGCCAGGTTGCCACGCACGGCCAGGTTGCCGCCAAAGGCATCACCGCGCTCTGCAGCTTTGCTCGTGATGCGTTCCACCGCGCTCCAGACGCTATCGCCAGGATGGCGCGAAAAGGTGTAAGCGGAGCCGTGTCCATTTTGGCGCGGCGCACCTACCCAGACCTGGTT
>JBOHRF010000198.1:0-9231 GCA_050732575.1 Longimicrobiales bacterium | reverse complement strand
ATCCGGATTCCGTTTCTGCGGCATGAGGCTGGAGCCGGTGGTATACGCCTCGGGCAAGCGGATGAAGCCGAATTCTTCTGAAGAGAAGACAATAAGGTCTTCGGCCAGACGAGAGAGGTGCGTGCCTAGCAGCGCGGCTACGAAGATCACTTCGCACACCCAGTCGCGGTCGCCTACGGTGTCCATGGAGTTGTGCGTGATGGAGCGGAAGCCCAACAACTCTTTGAGCAGCGTGCGGTCGACCGGGAAGCCGGAGCCGGCAATGGCGCCCGATCCGAGCGGCAGCACGGCCACACGCTCGTTGGCGTTCAGCAGACGCTGACGATCGCGATCGAGTGCCCAGAAAAACGACAGCAGCCAGTGCGCAACGCGCACCGGTTGTGCGCGCCGCAAGTGTGTATAGGCCGGCATGAGCAAGTCCACGCGCTGGACGGCTTGCTCCAAGATGGCCGACTGCAACGCGCGCAGCTCCTGATCCACGTGCCGCAAAGCGCGCAACGTCCAGAGTCGCGAGTCCGTAGCCACCTGATCGTTGCGCGAGCGGCCAGTGTGCAGCTTGCCTGCCAACTCACCGATTTCTTCGTACAGCATCCGCTCAACCAGCGTGTGGATGTCTTCATCGGGCGTATTGGCCGCGATGCCGTGGCTCAACCGGTGCGCGACGGCCAGGAGACCGTTATCCAGATGATGCGCTTCATCGCGCGTCAGCACATCGGCGCGGAAGAGCGCCTGCACCCACGCACGGCTGCCATCAACGTCTTCGCGCCACAACCGCTGATCGATGGGCAAACTGCGATTCAGGTCGTTCAAAGAGGCGGCCGGCCCACCCTCGAAGCGTCCTCCCCACAACCGATGGGAGGCGGGTACGGCCCGCAGCTGCTCTGAATCCGGCTTCATGGTTATCGTCGTCATTATGCGTTCTGTGTTGCGACCGAAGGTTCAATGGGCGCATCCGCGGTCGACTGCGTCATCACGCCCATGATTTTGTCCTGCTGACGCGCATCGGCCCGGGTGGGCAGGGCAAAAAGACGGATGAAGCCGTCCGCATGCGCGTGATCGTAGTTGCCAGCATCGCCAAAGGATGCGAGCCCTTCGTCATACAATGAGAACGGGCTGGTGCGACCGGCGATCATGGCGTTGCCCTTGTACAGCTTCAAGCGCACGGTACCGGTTACTGGCCGCTGCGTGGCATCGACCAGGGCATCGAGTGCGGACCGCTCAGTCGACCACCAGCGACCTTCGTACACCAGGTCAGCATAACGCGCTGCCACCTGGTCTTTCAGCGCTATGGTGCGCCGATCCAGGACCAGCATTTCCAGTTCCCGATGCGCCGTGTAGAGCAGTGTACCGCCCGGCGTCTCATACACGCCGCGAGATTTCATGCCTACCAAGCGGTCTTCCACAATGTCGGCGCGACCAATACCATGGCGTCCGCCCATCTCATTGAGGACCTCGATCAACGGCACGGGCGCGTACACCTCGCCATCCAGTGTGACCGGGTAACCGTGCTCGAAGCCGATCTCGATGTATTGTGCCCGATCGGGCGCGTTTTCCGGTGCGTTGGTCAACATGTACATGTCTTCCAACGGCTCTTTGGCCGGGTCCTCGAGGGGCCCGCCTTCATGAGAGATGTGCCAGAGGTTGCGGTCGCGCGAATAGATCTTCTCCTTGGTTGCGGCCACGGCAATGCCGCGCGCAGCCGCGTAGGCCAGCGCATCTTCGCGCGAACGGATGTCCCATTCGCGCCAGGGCGCGATCACGGCCATTTTGGGCGCAAAAGCAGCGTAGCTCAGCTCGAAGCGAACCTGGTCATTGCCTTTGCCCGTGCAGCCGTGCGCCACCGCATCAGCACCCAGCTCCAGCGCCACCTCGGCCTGTCGACGCGCAATGATGGGACGCGCCATGGACGTGCCCAGCAGGTACTTGCGCGCGTAGATGGCGCCCGCTCGCAGTGTGGGCCAGATCATATCGCGCACGAAAGGCTCGCGCAGATCTTCCACGATGCACTGCTCCGCTCCCTGCTGTCGTGCGCGCTCGTTCAGTCCGCTCAGTTCTTCACCCTGACCGACGTCAGCGGCTACGCAAATGACGCGCGCCTTGTAATTCTCGCGCAACCAGGGCACGATGATGGAAGTGTCCAGCCCACCCGAATACGCCAGCACTACCGTCCTCGCCATTTCCCTCTCCTTCACAAGATTTCGTTCCCTAATCACTGGTCACGCGTGAGGGGTCACTCGTGACTCAGAGATCCAGCATCATTGTGATTTCCACGCACGTGGCGCGTTTGGCACAGCCACTGCAATCAATGGCAATCTTCTCCGGAAACAGCGCAATGTGTTGCCGGTCAAAGCCGAGCTTCTCGAAAAACACGGGTTGCAGGGTCATGGCAAACACACGACACAGATCCATGGCCCGCGCGTCCTGCAGCAGGGTCTCCACCATGCGCCGTCCTACGCCCTGCCCCTGGCAACGCTCGTCGACGGCGAGGGCGATGATCTCACCCAGCACAGGCGTGTAGATGCGCAGTCCGGAACAACCCAGCACGCGATCGTTTTCATCCACGGCCACTACGAACTCGCGCACGTTGCGGTAGACGTCCTGGATGCGACGCGGCAACAGCAGACCCTGCCGCGCATAGGTATCCAGCAATCGAAACATCGCCTCGACATCATCCAATCGAGCGCGACGGATGGAAACCGCAGCGGGCGCCACTTTGCTGGCCGCGCCTGCCACTACCTGCAATTGGCGCCGGGGCGCAAGCTTGGGCTCCAGCTGCACCAGAGGCCTCACGCCAGGGCTCCGTGCAGCAGCTCGATGCCTTGTTCGAGCTCGGTTGCGCCGATGGTCAGGGGCGGCAGCAATCGAATCACGTTTTCACCCGCCAGCAAAACCAGCAGGCCGTCCTCGAGTGCGCGCGCCTGGACCGGAGCGGCTGGCTCCGTGAGCTCGATGCCCCACATGAGGCCCAGTCCACGCACCTGCTTCACTTTTGGATGGGCCAGGAGCCGGCCCAGCAGATTCGCCAGCTGTTCACCTCTGCCCGCAACCGTGCGCAGGAATGCGGGCTCGGCAATGCGATTCACAACCGAGAGTGCAACCGTGCTGGTCAGCACACCACCGCCAAAGGTCGTGGCGTGGTCACCCGGCTGGATGGTGTTGGCCACCCGTTCATTCAACAGGATGGCGCCCATGGGCAGACCGCCAGCCAGCGGCTTGGCCAGGGTCAGGATATCAGGCTCGCAATCCAATGCTTGATAGGCGAACAAGGCGCCGGTCCGACCCAGGCCACATTGCACTTCATCGAAGATGAGCACCGCGTTTACCGCATCCGCCGTCTCGCGCAGCGCCTGCAGGTACGCCCGGCTGAGTGGCTGCACACCGCCCTCTCCCTGCACCGGTTCGGCGATAATGGCGGCCGTGCGCGCGCTCGACGCCGCAGCCTTCAATTCGGCCAGATCACCGGGTGAGACGAAGCGCACGCCCGGCATGACGGGCTGGAATTGATCGCGGAACGATGGCCGATCGGTAGCCGCCATGGTACCGAACAAGCGGCCATGAAACGCGCCCTTCAGCGCAATCACTTCATGCTTTTGCGGACCGCCCACCGCGCCGGCAAAGCGACGGGCAAATTTGAGCGCGCCCTCATTCGCTTCACCGCCCGAATTGCAGAAGAACACATGATCCGCGCAGGACAGCTCGACCAATCGCTCCGCCAACTGACGCGCCGGCTGCGTGCGCAAGATGTTCGATGTGTGCAGGACACCATTCGCCAGCGCAGCGTTGATGGCGGCAGCGGTCTCGGCATCGCCATAGCCAAACGCATTCACGCCAATGCCGCTGGTAAAATCGAGCAGCTTGCGCCCGTCATCCGTGAACAGGTAACTGCCCTGCCCCGCGACGATGTCCACAGGCAGCGGCTTGTATACGGGCAAAAGCGCACGCGCCTTTTCGGTCATCGTGGTTACGGACATGCCAGCGCCTCTTCCCGCCGGATCAGCGTTCCGGCCGTTGCATCGTTCAACATTTCGAGCGGCCCCACACGGACGCGCGCTACGCCCGCCTCCACGGCCAACAGCGCAGCGCTCAACTTCACCGCCATGCCACCGGTCGCTACCTGATCCGTGATCAAGGCGCGCGCTTCATCGGTGCTCAACTCGGCGCGCGCACCAGCCTGATCGCGTACCGCGGGCACGTCCGTCAGAAATAGCAGCTCCTGCGCGCCCACGGCCGTGGCCACAGCCGTAGCAACCTCATCGGCGTTCACGTTCAGTGCGCACCCATCCGGACCGCTGGAAATGGGTGAAATCACGGGTACGAAGCCCGCCCCAAGAAGCGCTTCCAGCACGGGCACGCGCACGGCCGCAATTTCTCCCACCAGTCCGAGCGCGCCCTGTTGCGCTATGCCAGCCGTCAACAGCCGGCCATCTTCTCCTGAAAGGCCAATCGCATCCACACCCACGCGGCCCAGCGCGCGCACAATGCGTTTGTTGATGCGGCCGGTCAGGACCATGGCCGCTACATCGAGTGCCGCGGCCGAGGTCACTCGGCGACCACCGTTCCACGTGACGTCCACACCCAGCCGCATGGACAACCCACTTACCTCTGGTCCGCCTCCGTGCACAATGACGCGCCGCGTCTTCGTGTGCGCTTGCTGGGCAAACTGATCGAGCCACTGCGGATCGTTGAGCGCGGCCCCACCAACTTTCACGACTTGCACGTCCTTCATGCCGGCAACCCCAGCGTCTCCGGAATGCCAAGTGCAAGATTGGCGTTCTGGATGGCCTGGCCGGCTGCACCTTTCACCAGGTTATCCAGTGCGGCCACTACGATGAGCATGGGCGCATCCAGGTCCTCAACTTCTGCAAACCCGATGGAAACCACGTTCCGGCCCGCTACCTGGCTCAACGAAGGCAGATCGCCGCCCATGACTTCAACAAACGCCTCTCCCGCGTAAAACTCTGCCCACAACGATGCCGCTTCCGTGGTCGTCATCCGGTTGCGCAGCGGCAAATACATGGTCTCCAGGATGCCCCGCTTCACAGGCAAGAGATGCGGCGTGAACACGAATGACGGTGCCGACTCGGCCAGTCTGCCAAGACCCACCCGCATTTCAGGCACGTGCCGATGCACGTTGCCCACGCCGTACGCGCGATAGTCTTCCGCCACTTCGCCAAACAACAAATCCCGTTTTGCCGTTCGACCCGCACCCGTCACGCCCGATGCCGCATCGATTACGATCGGGCGGCTTTCATCGATCAACTCGCGCGTTACTGCCGGCGCCAGCCCCAGAAGAACACCCGTTGGATAACAGCCAGGATTCGCGATCAGACGCGCCTCCCGTATTTCCGCGCGCCACAACTCCGGAAGACCATAGACCGCGCCCGCACCCGGTGCGCGCAAATCACTCGACAGGTCGATGGCAATGGCGCCGGCCAATTCCGACCTGCGCGCCCAGTGACCCGATTCGCCATGCGGTAGACAGCAGAACACCAGGTCCGCCTGCCCCAATTCGATGCCGGCCGCTGGCGCATACCGCAGGCTCGTCCCCGCCACACGTGCACCCGCCTCCGACTCACTGCTCGCACCGACCAACTCCACCTGGGGGTGGTGGCGCAGCAGGCGTATCAATTCCTGACCCGTATAACCGGTCCCGCCCAACACCACGGCGCGGGCCCGGTCTTTCTCTGCCTGGCCGGTCTGAGCTCCGGCTGCACCAGTAGCGGTTTTATTCATCACATACGAATAATTATTCCATCACGCGCGTGCGTCAAGGGAGGCGGGCCAACCGGGTGAGAACGGGAATAGTCGTTGGCGGGCCGGTGAGTTCTTGGGGTTCAGGGGAGTTTGCGCAGCCGCTTATCCGGGTATGGGCGCCGGGGAACTATGCGATGACGCCTGCCAGGTCCTCGAGCCGCTTTTGGATGGTGGGCAGAAACTCGGGCTTACGGAGGATCACGAGGATGGTATCATCCCCGCCCAGGGTGCCCAGAATCTCGGGCCATTCCTCCCAATCGAGCGCTTCGGCGACGGCCTGAGCGCCCCCGGCCAGGGTCCGGACGATGAGCAGGTTGCCGGTGCCTTCGGCGCCCGTGAACAGGGTGGGAAGAAGGCGCGTGAGCGGCGGCGTGTGTTCCCAGGCTTCAGGAGGCAACGTGTAGTGGGCAATGCCTTCCGAGTCGGGCACTTTGTACAGGCGCAGCTCGCGAATGTCTCGCGAGAGGGTGGCCTGCGTGACATCGAAGCCACGCGCAACGAGACGCTCCCGGAGGTGTTCCTGGCTGGTGACGCGGGTTTCGCGCAAAATGGCGAGGATGGCGGAATGGCGGTCGCGTTTGCCCATGGCGGAGAATGAGGAGAAACGCAGACCGGGCGCAAGCCGGACCACACACCTCGCTTCGTTAGCTCATGGGGCGGCCCCCAGGCGCGGGACCGGCCCCAGACAAGTTTTTGCGTCCCAGGAATCAACGAGCCGAACGTTGGGCGCGTGCCCATGCTCAAGCCGGTTGCAACTCGGACGTACAATTCGGACAGCGTGTTGCGGCCAGAGGCATGCCCAGTCTACAGAATGGGCATTCTTTCTGGTTGCTGACTTCCGCAGCTTTGGGCCGGCGCAATCGATTGACTTGTTTGACGATCATGAAGATGGCAAACGCAACAATGAAGAAGCTGATGACGTTGTTGATGAATAGGCCGTAGTTAACGGTTGCTGCATTCGCCGCTTGCGCCTCGGCCAGGGTGCTGAAGGCGGTGCCACTGATGTTAAGGAAGAAATTGGAGAAATCGATGCCGCCCAGCACGACACCAATGGGTGGCATGATGATGTCTTTTACCAACGAATCGACAATCTTATTGAATGCAGCTCCGATCATCACGCCCACAGCCAGGTCCAACACGTTGCCGCGCGTGACGAATTCGCGGAATTCTTTCAGCATCGGTCCCTCCTTGCCCATTGGGTTGTGGTTGGCGTTCAGTACCTTCTGGTCTTCGGCCTTGTTGTTTTGGCTGGAGCCGCTGGTGGGAAAGCAGTTGCTGCCGCTCCTGGGAGGCGCGCCAGCCGTGTGGAATGTATGCCTCCTGTTCTTTCAGTCCAGTTTACTGGCCGGGTACGCGTTTGCCCATGGCATAACCCGCGTGCGGTCGATGCGCGCACAGCTCGTGCTGTTGTTTGCCGTGGTCGCGGTGAGTTGTGCCACCCTTCCGGTGGCTTTTGCGACAACGCCTGCGTCCTCTTCCCATCCGTCCTGGTGGCTGATCGGCCATTTGACGTTGCAGATCGGCCTGCCCTTCTTTGCGCTGGCCGCCGCCACACCACTCTTTCAACACTGGTATGGGCAGGCAGCGAACGAGCGTGATCCGTACGTGCTTTACGCGGCCAGCAATACCGGCAGCCTCATTGCGCTCCTGGCCTATCCTATCCTGCTCGAGCCGCGCTGGGCGATTGCCCAACAGAATCGAGCGTGGGCGGTGGCGTTTGGCGGTGTCCTTCTGTTGCTGTTGGGCATTGGAATGTTGCTGAGGCGCGCAACCCCGCAGGCCGAATCGGCCGAACCATCGGCGGCGCCGATTCCCTGGCGCACCCAGCTGCGCTGGATCGGTTTGAGCTTTGCCCCTTCCAGCATGCTGCTGGGCGTCACTTCCTATCTGACCACTGACCTGGCGTCCGTTCCGCTGCTGTGGATCATTCCGCTCGCCCTGTACCTGACCACGTTCATCGTGGCCTTTGGCGTAGCGAGAGCGGGGCCGCCTGTGCTTCTGCTGCGCACAGCGGTCATTCTCGCCGTGACCTGGGTGGTCGTGTATCGGTTGCAGCCCACCGAACCGCTCTGGTTATTGATCGTGGCTCACCTGGCGTTCTTCGTGTGCACCACGCTGGTTTGCCACACTCGGCTGGCAGCGCAACGACCGGCGCGACAGCACCTGACGCGCTTTTACTTGTTGATTGCGGTGGGTGGTGCCCTGGGTGGAGCGTTCAATGCGCTGATTGCTCCCGTCCTGTTCGAAGGCTTCTGGGAGTATCCACTGATTGCTTTATTCGCGCTGCTCCTGGCACTGCCAGACTCACCCATTCGCTTGCGCGTCAAGCGCGATCTGGCGCCGGCCGTGGGTGTACTGGCCCTGGCCTTGTTCTTCCTTTCCCTGGATGTTTTTCGCAGCAACCGCAGCCTGGCCGCACTGGTTTGTGTTGGCGTTCCTGCCACGCTCGCGTTTGTACTCTCGCGTGAACCACTGCGCTTTGTGCTGGCCTTGACGGCCCTGGTTTTGACCTTGCCTGCCGATCGCAGTCTCAGCGGGCGCGTGGTCCAGGCGCAGCGCAATTTCTTCGGGGTTTTGCGCATCACGACCGATGCACGGGGACGCTTCCACGAGTTGCGCCACGGCAATACGCTGCATGGCGCGGCTGACATGGCGCAACCTGAAGGCAGCCGGCCGCTCACGTATTACAGTTATCGAAGTCCGGGCATAGAAGTGTTGCGTACCGTGCAGGAACGGTCAGCGCATCCAGCCGTCGGCGTAGTGGGACTTGGCGTTGGCACGTTGGCGTGGTACGCCCGCGCGAACGAACGTTGGACATTCTTCGAGATCAATCCGGCCGTAATCGGCATGGCGCAGGATCCGGAGTTGTTCGGTTTTCTGCAGCGCAGCCGGGCCGGTTCGATCGAAATACGCGCAGGTGATGCGCGCATCGAGTTGCGCCACGTGCCCGACAGTAGCTTCAATCTGCTCGTGCTGGACGCCTTCTCCTCCGATGCTATTCCATTGCATCTGCTCACGCGGGAAGCCGTGCAACTCTACACCAGCAAGCTCAGCGCGCGCGGACTTCTGGCGTTTCACATCTCGAATCGCTACCTCGACCTCGCCCCGGTGTTGGCCGAAGTGACAGCATCCCTCGGACTGCGCATCCGGGCCCGGGGTGACTTGCAGCCTGGAGCGGCCGATCGCGCACAACGCATCGAGCCCAGCCACTGGGTTGCTGTGGCGCGTAACGACGCCGATTTCGGTGAGACGCTTTTCACCGGAACCTGGTACATCCCACGCGGGCGCGGTCGACCCGCCTGGACCGATGACTATTCCAACGTTTGGTCGGCACTGCTGTGGTAATGTCGTTGGGTGTGTAGCTGTGAGGTTGATCAGGTATGAGGGCATCGTCGTGTATCCCGACACGTGCGCGCAGCGTCACGCGCCCGCCGCCGAAGGCGGGCGCGCCCCGCAACGCGGCGCCCGGCCCACGGC
>JBOHRF010000197.1:2236-9237 GCA_050732575.1 Longimicrobiales bacterium | reverse complement strand
GGGTAACCCGGCACGGAACCGCCACCCGGTTCCCCGCCGTTTCGCTTACTCCCATTCAATGGTGGCGGGCGGCTTCGAGCTGATGTCGTAGCACACGCGATTCACGCCTCGCACCTCATTGATAATGCGGGAAGAGATGCGGGCCAGAACGTCATGGGGAAACGGGTACCAGTCGGCCGTCATCCCGTCGCGACTGGTGACGGCGCGCAACGCCACCACGTTCTCATACGTTCGTGCATCCCCCATCACACCCACGCTGCGCACGGGCAGAAGCACAGCAAACGCCTGCCAGATGTCATCGTACAAGTTGGCGGCGCGGATTTCCTCCAGGTAGATCCGGTCGGCCTGACGCAGCACGCGCAGGCGTTCCGCAGTGACATCGCCCAACACGCGAATGGCCAGGCCGGGACCCGGAAACGGATGCCGACCGACCATTTCCTCGGGCAGTCCAAGCTCGCGACCCACGTTGCGCACTTCATCCTTGAACAATTCGCGCAGCGGCTCTACCAGCTGGAATTTCATGTCGCGCGGCAGCCCGCCCACGTTGTGATGCGTTTTGATGGTTGCGGAAGGGCCCTTGATCGAGACGGATTCAATGACGTCCGGATAGAGTGTGCCCTGGACCAGAAAGCGCGCGCCCTGCCCTTCCGCCAGCGCGGCACGCTCGAAGACGCGAATGAAGGTCGCACCGATGCGGCGCCGCTTTTCTTCCGGATCCTCGACCAAATTAAGTTGGTCCAGAAAATCCGCGGCTGCATCGACCGCGACCAGACGGATTCCCAGGTGCTGGCGGAACGCACGTTCTACCGCGTCACGCTCGCCTTGGCGCAGGAGTCCGTGGTCCACGAAGATGCAGGTTAGTTGATCACCAACAGCCCGATGCACGAGCGCTGCAGCTACCGCCGAATCGACACCACCGGACAAGCCACAAATTACCTGCTCAGTGCCGACCTGCTCGCGGATACGGGCAATGGATTCATCAATAAACGAGCCTGCTGTCCAGGTGGGCTCACAACCGCAGATGGCAAACAGGAAGTTGGAATAGATCTGATCGCCGCGAGTGGTATGCGCAACTTCCGGATGGAATTGCACGCCGATCAGGGGTCGATCGTTGGAGCGGAAGGCAGCCACGCGCAATGAGGGTGTCGTGGCAAGGGTCGTAAAACCCGGTGGCGGTTCGTCGATATGATCGCCATGGCTGGCCCACACTGTGATCGATTCACCGCAAGCAAAACCGTGGAAGAGGGCATCCTCGCGCTCGATGTGCAATTGGGCGCGGCCGTACTCGCGACGTCCCGGCACCACCTTGCCACCACGCAGATGCGCTATGGCCTGCATGCCATAACAAACACCCAGTATCGGTATTCCCAAATCGAATAGCGCCGCGTCGGGCAGCGGGACCTCCGGGTCGTAAACAGAATTGGGCCCGCCCGAAAGCACAATGCCCTTGGGCTGCCAGGCCTTCACCTGTTCTGCGCTGAGCGTGCCGGGCTGGATCTCGCAGTACACGCGTTGTTCGCGGATGCGGCGCGCAATGAGCTGCGTGAACTGCGAACCGTAGTCGAGAATGAGAATTCTGTTGGCCGTTTCCATTCAATCCAGCAGCTCCACCTCGCCGCGCACCAGATCATCGTACGTTTCGCGGCGTCGGATCAAAGTAAACGTGGAACCATCCACCAGCACTTCGCCCGGCCGGGGACGTGCGTTGTAATTAGAGGCCATGGAAAAGCCGTACGCGCCGGCCGTTCCCACCGCGAGCAGCTCACCTTCCTGCACGCGCTCCAGTTCGCGGTCCAGAGCCAGAAAATCTCCAGTTTCGCAGATGGGCCCGACCACGTCAGCCCGCATCTTACCGCGTTCCTTGTGCTGCTCCGCTCCCGCAATGTGGTGGTAGCTGGCGTAGTGGCTGGGGCGCAGCAAGTCGTTCATGCCGGCGTCCGTGATCACGAAGTTCTTGGCGGCACTGTGCTTCACGGCGATCACGCGCGTCAGCAAAATGCCACTGGGTGCCAGGATATAGCGGCCGGGCTCCAGGACAAGACGCAATCCGCTCTGCCGAATGGTAGGCAGCAAGGCCTGCGCAAACGCGCGGGCCGGTAAATCCGGTCCACCCTCATAAGAGACGCCCAGACCCCCGCCCAGATCGAGGTATTCCAGTTGTTGTCCCTCGGTGCGCAGCTGGTCGATCAACTCCATCACGCGCTGAAGCGCCAGTCGATAGGGCTCGACCTCCAGGATCTGACTGCCAATGTGCACATCAATGCCGCGCACGTGGATGCCCGACAGCGTTCCGGCCAGGCGATAGAGTCGCAGCGCATCCTCCATGGGGATCCCGAACTTCGTGGCTTTGTGACCGGTGCGCGTGTAGTGGTGCGGTGTTTCCGGCTCCACATCCGGGTTTACCCGCAGGGCAACGGGTGCAGGCAAGTTCATGGTGGTGGCCAACTGGCTGAGCGCGCGCAGCTCGCTCTCGCTTTCTACGTTGAAGCCGTAAATGCGCGCATCCAGCGCGGCCGCCATCTCAGGTACAGTCTTGCCCACGCCACTGAAGACAATGCGATCCGTCGGTATCCCGGCCAATCGTGCGCGGTGCAGCTCACCGCCGCTCACGATGTCTGCGCCAGCGCCCTGACTACCCAGGAGGCGCAGGATGGCAAGGTTACCGTTTGCCTTTACCGAATACGCAATAAGACAGTCGACCTCGCGGAACGCATCATTCAGTTCCCGAAATCGATGACTGATGGACGCGCGGCTGTAGACGTAGAGAGGCGTGCCGAACGCGGCCACCAGGTCAGCGGTCGGCACACTCTCACAGAACAGTTTGCCAGCGCGGTAATGGAAGAATTCGCTCACGGCTCTAGTACGCCCGCGCCCAGATCACTTCATGCTGAGCACGCTGCCCGCACACCACACATGTGGCAGGCGCCGCTTTCGATCTGAATTCCGCGTCCGGGATGCAGCGAATGGTTGCCTTGGTCTCCTCTTTCACCCTGGCTTCACACTCGGCCGAAGCGCACCAACCTGCGTACACAAAGCCGGCGTCGCGTTCTGTGAGTTCGCGCAGCTGGCCGTACTCGGTGACGCCGCGATGCGAATTGGCCTCGCGCCGGGCAATGGCCTGGTCGCGCAGCGCGCGTTGATACTCCTCGAGCCGGGTGGGAATGGTCATGAGCGCAACCGCTTCGTCCATGGCCTCCTTGCGGTGCAAGCCGTCTACCTCGGTGCGCAATACGATCATGAGCTGCTGCTTGGCCACATCCTTCGGTCCAATCTCAATGCGCATGGGCACGCCCTTGCGTTCCCATTCGTAGAATTTCGAACCCGGTTTGACGGTGTCGCGCGCATCGACCTGCACGCGCACATGTTCCGTGCGTAACACGTTGCCCACGCGCTCCGCCTTTTCCAGGACCACAGCGCGTTCTTCATCCGTTCGGTAGATCGGAATCACCACGACCTGAGTGGGCGCCAGACGGGGCGGCACCACGATGCCGTTGTCATCACCGTGAGTCATGACCAATCCGCCCACCAGTCGAGTGGACACGCCCCACGACGTGTTGTAGGCGTAATCCTCGCTGCCTGCTTCGGTCTGGAACTTCAGATCGAACTGCCGGGAGAAGTTCTGTCCAAGCATGTGCGAGGTGCCCGCCTGCAGCCCGCGATTGTCCTGCATCAATGCTTCACAAGAGTAGGTGCGAACGGCACCCGCAAACCGCTCGGCGTCCGACTTACGCCCGGTTATGGGTGGCATGGCCACCCACTGCTCCATGAACTCGCGGTAGAGATTCAGAATGAGGATAGTCTCCTCTTCGGCTTCCGTCTCATTTATGTGTGCGGTATGCCCTTCCTGCCAGAGGAACTCGGTAGTGCGCAAAAACAGTCGGGTGCGCAGTTCCCAGCGCACCACGTTAGCCCATTGGTTGATGAGCAGGGGGAGGTCGCGATAGCTCTGCACCCACTTGGCAAACATGGCGTAAATGATGGTCTCGGAAGTGGGCCGCACGACCAGCGGCTCCTCCAATTCCTTGCCGCCCGCGTGCGTGACCACTGCCACTTCCGGAGCAAAGCCTTCCACGTGCTTCTTTTCGCGTTCCAGAAAACTCTGGGGAATGAAGAGCGGAAAGTACGCGTTCTGGTGTCCCGTGGCCTTGAACATGTCGTCCAGCGCGCGCTGCATCCGCTCCCAGATGCCATAGCCGTAGGGCCGAATCACCATGCAGCCGCGCACGGGTGAATAGTCAGCCAGCTCGGCACGCAAAACGACTTCGTTGTACCACGCTGCGAAATCGTCCGCCCGCTTGGTCAGTGCCTTCTCATCTGCCATGATTACGCCGATTCCCTGCCGTTCAGCAGTTCTGCAAGTGGAATTTGTGACTGCGCACCGCCGGCCATTTCACGAATCACGGCAATACCCACTTTGACTTCCTCGGGACCCAACACAATGACGCGTGCGGCGCCGCGCGCGTCTGCATCCTTGAACTGCTTGCCAACACTGCCGCTGCCGAACCCATAGCTGACGGCAAAGCCGCGAGCGCGCAATGCCTGTGCAACGGCGCGCTGCACGGACTGCTCCGCCTCGGTAACTGCGACAATGTAATAGTCCAGCCGACTGCGTGTGTCAGGGAGCAGAGCGCGGTCCGTGAGCAGCTCACCGAGTACGACATCTCCCATGCCGAAACCGAGCGCCGGTAGATCTACGTTGCTCACCGTCCGCAGAAGTGTGTCGTATCGACCACCGCCGCAAATGGCGCGCAGTTCTCCCTGCCGATCGAAGATCTCAAAGACGATGCCTGTGTAGTAGGCCAGGCCACGCACGATGCTGAGATCAAAGCGCACGTAGTCGGCCTGACCGAGGCCGGCCAGGACACGCAAGTACGTTTGCAGCCGCTCGATCGTCTCGCCGATGCGCGCATCGCTGCCGTAGCCTTCAGCAAGCTGGTCCAGTTGCTCGGTATCGAAGATCGTGAACAGCTGCTCGATGGCGGCCGGGGCGAGTCCCACTTCCGTGCGCAGGCGAGTCCTGCTCGTGTCCCGACTGTCGCGGCCAAGTTTGTCGATCACCGCGTATGCGGCGCCAAGCCGGGCCTCCGCGACACCCACCCGGTTCAACAGCGCCTCAACCAAACGCCGATCATTGACCCGCGCTACAATGTCCGTAGCCGTGAGTCCCAGCCGACGCAGGCCATCCAACGCAACGGCCAATACCTCGGCGTCCGCCGCGGGATCGGTTTCACCCACCAGATCCACATTCCACTGAAAGTGCTCACGCAACCGCCCCCGCTGCGTGCGCTCGTAGCGGAACAGCTGTGGGATGGAGAACCAGCGAATCGGCTTGCGTAAGCCACTGGCCCGCGCGCCCACCATGCGGGCAAAGGTCGGCGTCATTTCCGGACGAAGCGCGACCGGCCGGCCCCCTTTGTCCTCGAAATTGTAGAGTTGGCGAACGATTTCCTCACCGCTCTTCTCGGTGTACAACTCGAGCGGCTCGAGCGGTGGGCCGTCATACTCTTGATAGCCGTAACTGAGCGCGGTCTCGCGCCAGGCGCTCGTAATGTGCGCACGCAAGATGAATTCGTCAGGGAAGAATTCACGAAAGCCGGGCAATGCGCTATAGGATGGCATTCGCGAATTTAGCCGCGAAAAACCTTGTGCTGCAAGGGGAAATCGGGCTCCACCTCGGACCATCCCAGCTCGGCCTGCGCATCTCCCACAGTGTGGAAGGAGCCCGTGACCAGAATGGTACCCTGAGGTGCGCTCAACTCCTGCGCCAACTCCAGTGCGCGTACAAAATTGGGCTCGGCAATGGCGGTACCTGGAAACACCTCGTGCACCACGCGGACCGGATCCCACGTGCGGTTGGCTGGTGCGCTGGGCGGGACAGTGAGTACCACTCGCTGCGCCAGATCAAAGAGGGGTGGCAGCATGCGCGCCCAGTCCTTGTCGCCCAGGATGCCGACCAACAACACGACGGGCAGCGGAAACTCCAGTCGTTGGAACGTATCAACCAGCGCATTTACGCCCGCCTCGTTATGTGCCACGTCGAAAATCCACGTGCGCCCGGCCTGGTGAATCTGAAATCGACCGGGCCAGCGCACGCGCGCCACTCCCTGCTCAACCGCACCTCGAGTAATCTCATGCGCGTCCGGCATATGATCGAGTGCCGCTACGGCCAACGCACAATTCTGCACCTGATGCGCGCCGATCAGCGGGGAAGACAAATGCAATCGACCCCAGCTCCGGGTTTGCGCGGCAAAATGAACGCCCCCGCGAGTGATCGTGGCCAGTGGGTCCGCCAGAACCGTCTCCAGCGGCGCGCCCAACGCTTCGCAACGAGCGCGGAACACGTCCAGCACCTGCGGCTGAGACTCTGCCGTCACGAGCGGCACGTGCGGCTTGATGATACCGGCCTTCTCGCCGGCAATTTCGGTCAGGGTGTGACCCAGGTACTCCGCGTGATCGATGGCGATATTCGTAATGACGGTAACTTCCGGTGTGATGACATTGGTTGCATCCAGCCGGCCGCCCAGTCCGACTTCAATGACGGCAATGTCGACTTGCGCACGTGCCATCGCACTGAAAGCCAGAACCGTTGTTGCTTCGAAGAAGGAGGCGCCCGTCCGCTCGATGGATGGCCACGAATCGTGCGCTACTTCCTGTAACACCTGCTCGGAGATGGGCACGCCATTGATGCGGATGCGTTCGCGAAAGCTGGTGAGATGAGGTGATGAATAGAGGCCGGTGCGTAAGCCCGCGTGCTCCAGGACGCTGGCCAGGGTTGCGGCCACGGATCCCTTGCCATTGGTACCGGCGATGTGAACCGAGCGATACTTCTGGTGCGGGTTGCTGGCCAGCCGCAGCAGCTCTTCAGTTCGGTCCAGTCCCCACCGGATACCTCCGCCCAATCGGGGGAAGAGCCGGTTGACGAGTTCGCGATAGTCCGTGGAAGCCAACGTGGCCGCCGCGAACTCAGCGCGGTGGCGCGGACGAGCCGTTGCCGTTCGGCT
>JBOHRF010000197.1:0-2226 GCA_050732575.1 Longimicrobiales bacterium | reverse complement strand
GCTCTTCGATTTCTACGGGAGGCAACGCGAGCATGTGCCGCAGCAAATGGGCAATTCTGAGCTTCAACTGCCGGCGATCCACGATCGTGTCGATCATGCCGTGTTCGAGCAGAAACTCCGAGCGTTGAAAGCCTTCCGGCAGTTCCTGCTTGATGGTTTGTTCGATGACGCGCGGACCAGCAAATCCGATGAGAGCTCCCGGTTCCGCCAGGTTCGCATCACCCAGCATGGCATACGACGCGGTGACGCCTCCGGTCGTTGGATTGGTCATGACGGAGATGTATGGCACACCGGCCTCGTGCAGTTGCGCCAACATTGCCGATGTCTTGGCCAACTGCATGAGTGACAGAATGCCTTCCATCATGCGCGCACCGCCCGACGCACTCACCACCACCAGCGGATTGCGCTGCTCCAGGGCTCGACGAGTCAGGCGGGCAATCTTCTCACCGACCACCGAGCCCATGCTTCCGCCAATGAACTCGAAATCCATGACTGCCAGACAGAGATCGATGCCGTCCAGCCGCCCGTGCACAGTCCTCACCGCATCACCGTGACCCGTCTGCCGTTCGGCGGCCTCGAGCCTTTGTTTGTAGGGCTTCAGATCCGTGAAGCGCAGTGGATCGGCGCTCCTCAGCTCATCCCACAGTTCCTCGTACGTACCGTTATCGAGTAGCAAACGGATATAGTCCTCGGCCCCAATCCGATTGTGGTGCGCGCAGACCGGACACACAAACAAGTTCTGCTCCAGTTTGGCGCGATACAGGATTTCACCGCACTCCGGACATTTTTCAAAAACGTCCTTGGGAAGGTCACGCCGGTCATCGGCACGCAGCTTTTGCTTGGGTTTCTTGAACCAGGCCATGACTAGATCCGGCCCTGCTCGGACGCCACGCGCTGAGCCACGCCCAGCGCGAGGTAAGTCGCCAGGAGGAATGACCCGCCGTAGCTGAGAAACGGAAGTGGAATGCCGGTGACCGGCATGATACCGACGGTCATCCCGATATTCACCATAATGTGGGTGAACCAGGTGCCGAAGATACCGAACACGACAATGCCGGCAAAGGGGTCAGGTAATCGCTCGGCCAACTTTATCAAGCGCCAGAGAATAATTCCGTACGCAGCAATGACAATGAAGCTACCGCGCAGAAAGCCCATTTCTTCACCAATCACCGCAAAAATGAAATCGGTGTGCTGCTCGGGCAGGAAGGCCAGCCGCTTCTGGCTGCCTTTCAGATAGCCTCGGCCGGTTATGCCTCCGCTGCCTATGGCGACGCGCGACTGCCTGACATTGTACCCGGCGCCGCGCGGGTCTTTTGTGGGATCGAGGAAAACGAGTAAACGGTTTTGTTGGAATTCGTTCAGTGAGTGCCACAAGGGCGCGGCAATCGTGCCTGCGGCCAGGTTCAGGCCCAGCACAAAAACGGCTTCCCAGAGGCGCGCTCGATAGAAATAGAGGAAGGCTCCCAAGCCAACCATGTAAAGGCTGAATACCCAGGGCGCAATCGCCGTAAACAATCCAATCACGGGACTGAGTAGAAGGAAGAGAATGCCGAGCGGCGTCCCGGCCCAATAGAGGGTTGCCACCATCAAACCGCCGAATACCATGGCGGTCCCCAAATCGGGTTGTTTGAAAACCAAGCCCATGGGAATGGCAACGATCAGAATGGGCTTCCACAGTCCCAGAACGGATCGGGGCGGCTCGCGCCAGCTGCCCATGACGCGACCGAGCAGAAGAACCGTGGCCAGGTTTGCGAACTGGGACGGCTGTACCATCATAGGACCAAGACGCAGCCAGCTTTTGGTGCCCTCAGCCGTGCCCTGCCCGGTGCCAACCACGAGGGTGGCCACCAATGCCGCAACCGCGATCAGGTAGGCAGGTAGCGCAACCCATTCGAGCCAGCGCACTTGGATGCGCATTACGACCGCCAGACCGACCAGCGATAAGACAAACCACGTGATTTGGGCGCGCCATGCACCTGCTACGCCTGGTCTGGGCACTTCGAGTTGACCCGCCGAATAAATCATGGCGATCCCAAAGGCGGTCAGGCCGAGCACCGAGAGGGCGAGTGCCGGATCGCCGAAAATTGCGCGGATACGCTTGACCGAAAGCATGCCCTTACATACCCCTCACGATTACTTCTCTCCAGTCACTGCCCGAAAGATCACGAGCGCCATTACGCCGGCGCCGGCTGCGTAAAGCGCGGCCAGTGGCGAGCGCAATAACAC
>JBOHRF010000196.1:0-9251 GCA_050732575.1 Longimicrobiales bacterium | reverse complement strand
ACCTGCCGGGTCGCCACGTCTACGCGCTTGATCTTGCCATCCCCCGTGAACACAACCGAGCGCGAATCCGGCGTGAAGCCGTAGCCCGGCAGAATGTCGTTCGGTGCGTAACCTTCCTGGTCGTCGCGCTGCATATGTGCGACCAGCCACTCTTCCTTTAGCGTTTGAAGGTCGCGAATGCGCAGCGCCGTGGTTGCGTCCTGACGCGTCGCGTACACGAGGTAACGGCCATCCGGTGACACGATCGGGCGCAGACCACCACCGTAGCCGAATGTCACCGTGCGCGATTCGCCGGTCTTGCGATCCAGCTCCATCACCTGGTAACGCCCGACTTCCGAGCCCGCATATCCCCCTGCGTGCGTGCTGAAGTAAACCGTGCGCCCGTCGGGAGAGAACGCTGCGCCCGTATTCGTCGTTGGTGTGTTCGGCCGGCGTGGGTACAGCTCGATGCCGGTGCCCACATCCTTGTGGTACATCCAGAGCGGCACGTTGGTCAGGTAGTTCTCGCGCGTGGGGTACGGTCCGAACCGCCGCACCACCAGGTACTCGCCATCCGGTGTCCAGATCGGCGAGGAAAGCGCGTTATCGGTTTCGCGCGTGATCGGGTGGGCACCGGTACCGTCCGGATTGACCAACCACAGGTTGTCGCTGCCACTGCGGTCGGAGATGAACGCGATACTCTTTCCATCGGGCGCGAAGCGCGGCATGCAATCCCACGCCATCCCGCTCGTGATGCGCTTCGCTTCGCCACCTGCTATCGGCAGCAAGTAGAGGTCGCCGAGCAAATCGAAGACCATGGTTTTGCCGTCCGGCGACACGTCGAGCGACAGCCACGTGCCCTCGTCGGTGGTGAACGTCACTTTGCGCGCCGGCTTGAGCGGCAATTTGGTGGCCGTGTCCGGCGCTGTTGCGCGGGCAAACGTCAGGGTCGTGTCTTGCGCACTGGTGTGCGCGGGAACGACGCCCAGCGCGAGTACGGGGACGAGCAGAAGCGAGCGCATACGTTTTCCTGGACAGGAGAAGGTCCGCTGAGAGATCCCGCTGTGACGGGTCCGCGTGAGGTGTCGATCGGCACGATGCGTCGCCGATGGCCAGGTGTCAACCGGTCCTGCAGCCGTGATACGGCAAACCTTCGCACCCGCTCAGCGCAGGCCGTCCAACGACGAGAGGCGCGGGCAGCCGGGGCGCGCGTCGGTGAGCATCGGTCGCACGTCGAATGTCTGCGAGCGCGACTCCCGCGTCGGCCGTCTATTCCGCCCGCAGCGCCCGCATTGGATCCATGGACGATGCGCGGCGGGCCGGGATATAACTGGCCAGCAACGCGACACCGATCATGATGCCCGACATGGCGGTGAAGGTGGGTACGTCAACGGCGTCGATTCCGAAGAGCAGGCCATCCAGAACATCGGTGAGCAGCACAGCCGCGCTGACGCCTGTGACCACACCGAGCAACGTCATGCGTCCACCCTGTCCTACGACCATGCGACGCAAGGCAGGCGCTTGCGCGCCCAGCGCCATGCGGATGCCGATCTCGCGGGTGCGCTGCGCGACCACGTACGACAGAACGCCGTACAGTCCGACGGCGCCGAGAATCAGTGCGAGCTTTCTTAAGCTGTCAAGGAGAAGGCGTCGGTTGCGCGGTTACGCTCTCGTTGTCGTTCGCGGTCGTGCCCGACAACGGCCGTGAACGTGAGCGAAAACGGGAACGAGAGCGTGAACGTAACCGAAGCGCTGCGCAAAAACCGTAGCCGTGCATCCGGCCGGATGCGGCGTTGGTGTTGCAACGATTGTTTACAATATGTTAACGGTTGCAGGGCTGTAACGACTCCCGGTATTTTCGTGGCCAATTCACTGTGTGCGCAGCAGCGGAGCGGGATCGATGAACGTAGCACGCATTGTGTTCCCATGGTTTGTCCTTGGTACACTACTGGCGGGATCTGCTGGATGTCATGATGACGGTACGGGTGCGGACAACGGACCGTCGTTGCGGATATTAGCGGGCGCTGACGTGGCGGACACGATCAGTGCCGCACCCTCACAGGGCCTGGTTGTGCAGGTCAGAGATGTGAATGGGCAGACGGAAGCGGGCGTCGAGGTGCGCTTCGATGCATCGGCTGCCGCGTCACTGATGCGCGTGAGCCGCGTCGGTGACGCGTTTCCGAGCAGCACGACGGCGGCAACCACAGACGCGAACGGCCGTGCCACTGTGCTCATTCGTTTTGGCGAGCGAACGGGGGCCGGCTTCATCGTCCTCGCCGTTCCGCTTTACGACCTCACGGACACGGCGCACTACACGGTGAGGCCGGGCGCGCCGGTACGAATCGCACTTTCGCCGCGCGACACGGCCCTCCCGGTAGGCGCGACGTTCAGGTATCGGGGCAGCACAGTGGACCGCGCGGGCAATGCGCGGACCGATGCGGCAACGTTCGAGTCGACTCATTCGGCGGTCACGGTTGACAACAACGGAAACGTCGCGGCCGTACGCGTGGGCTCGGCCATCATCAGGGTCCGCGCAACGATCGGCCCGAGCACGGCAATAGACTCCGGCTCGATCGCCGTAGTTCCGGACGCGCGCGTCGCCTGGATCGGACCGTCCGGCAACCTGGTACTGACTGACCTGGCGGGAGCAAACCGTACCGACCTGGCTTCGGCTCCGGCCAATGCACCCAGCTGGGCACCAACTGGGGATCGTCTGGTCTTCAATCGGAACGGCGCATTGTGGCTGGTTGACTTGAACGGCAGCGTCACTGCGCTGGCCACGACAGGCGTCACTAACGCGACCTGGCCCGAGTGGGCGCGCGACGGTCAATGGATCTATTTCCAGGGCGACGTTCCGACCGGCCGCCATGTACTCCGCGTCCGTCCTGATGGTACGGGCTTGCAAGATCTCACTACCAATCTCAATGCCATTTGGGTGACGCCATCACCCGACGGCCGAAGTGTGGCGTATACACCGTACGACAGTCCTGCCATCGTGATGGTTCAGGACATCGCGACCGGTACACGCCGCACTCTTGCCGGCACCAATTCAGCTCTCGCCCTGCGCTGGTCGCCCGACGGCAACTGGATCGCCTTCTTGAGGTGTTGCCAGAACGAGGTCATGCTCGCTCGACCCGATGGCTCTGAAGTTCGGCGCGTGCCCGGTCACGGGTTGTATCCGGGATTCTCCTGGTCTCGGGATTCAAAATGGATCATCGGGACCGAAAGCCGCGCCACTCTGATCGACGTGATGGAAGGCGTGATGACGTACCTGCCCTGGTCCGGCAATCAGCCCAGCTGGCGGTAAGGACATTATTGCGCTGCCCGCCGACTGGCAGACCGCGCGACCAAATCCGTTCTCGCTCTCGTTAACGCTCACGGCCGTTCCCGAAACAGCCGTGAACGAAAACGAGAACGTGAGCGAGAACGTAACTAAAGCGCTCGCCTGTCAATGTGAACGTCCGTTCCCAACAACCTTGTGTACTAGCGTGACATCTTTGCTGCTACGGGCGCGCGCGCCGGTACAACATGGGCATCGCTGATTTGCACTCTTCCAGCGCCTGGCGGCCTGGGTACGATGATGGTGAGCCGGTTACTGCCGTTGCCAGCCATGTCGCGCAGGGCAACCGACAATTCGATGGCCGTGTTGGCCGGCGGACCGAACGACCAGCAAATCCCGAATCTCAAGACACCACTGAAGCCGTTGCCGGAGTCCTGGCTGGCCGCCCACCGTTCGGCCAAGAAGGGCGTGGCCCGGTTGGGCAGGTCGACCATGTCGAGGGCAAGCGGATCGTTCGCGGCTGAGACATCGCCGCTGGCATCGGTATAGGAGAGCATGAACTCGGAATGGTTTGGATGGGCCGGACAAACGGGAGAATTGGGGTTGGTAAACACGTGCGTGAATCCGGCAATGACGGGTGCGGCATTCGGCGATCGCACGGTTACCGGTGCGGATTCGCTCAGCGCACCGTACAGCGCTCTCACACTTGTCGTCCCTGGTGCAACACCGAGCACGGTACCGGTGCTCGACACGGTGGCAACGCCCGCGGTGTCCACCGACCAGTGGATGGGTCGACCCAACAGCTCATTGCCCGAGCGGTCGAAGAGCCGGGCTTCAAAGTTCTGACTCTGGCCCACGTTGAGTATGGCAAAGCGCGGCTCAATCACCATTTGTACTGCTGAGATAGCCAACACGTTGATCGTGATGGTGGCGGTGAGTGTGCCATACGTGGCGGTGATGACAGCAGCGCCCGGTTGCAACGCCTGGATGCTCCCGCTCGTGACGCGAACTACGCCCATGTCCGAGCTGGTCCAGGTCGCTGCACTCGGCTGAACCGAAACATGGTTTTTCTGCGGCTGGGTGATGCTTTGCACGCGCCTGGGACCCGGCGGAAGTGAGGGCAAGCCCAGCGTTTGTGCGATCGTATTCGCCGCGGAGAACACCGACGCTATCTCGTCAATTGCCTGTGCTATACCGGGTCCGCCAGGAATTCGTTGATAGTTGCCGGCATACATGGACTCCTTCTCAACCATGAGTGACAGGCTGGCCGTGGCGCCGGAGTCGACCGTCATGGTGGCACCGGCATAGGCTGCGTGTACGCTTGCCGGCGTCTCGTGCAGCGCGCTCGCGTCGCTCAACTCGAGCGCTGTGTCGAGAGCACACGATGCAATATCAAGCGCCGTGGCCAGAATCCCCACGATCTGGAAGAGCGTGGGCAGGAATGATACGAACAACACGAGGCCGGCCGGTTGCAGCACAATAATGAGTGCGGCTTTCAGGAGAGCCGTTTTCTTGGCCGCCGCTACTTGCTGTTGGAGCGATACTTCCAATTCCTCACATCGACCGGCGGCCGAGGGCGAGGCGGAGCTGCGGCTGGCCGACTGCGCGGCCGCGGCAACGCGGAGCAGGAACTGCTGCTCGGCCAGCGGGCGATTGCGCAGGTTGCGACGTGCGGCTTCCAGCGAGTCCACCCAGGATGTCCGCAGCCGCGTCCAATCCGTCTGCGTCATACCGGCCGGCGCATCAGGCGGAAACACGGATCGTGCCTGGTCGAACAGCGAATCGATGCGTGCCGATGGATTCAAAATGGGCGCGCCAGCCCGCAGCTGAACCGTGCCCCGCAGCCGGTGATGTGCATCCAGTTCGGCCAGGAACGGGTACGAAGCCGGTGTTGTATCGGGCAGAAGGAACAACGCGGTATCGGCATTCAGGGCCGATACGGGGATGGATCGGTTGCCCAGAAAAACACGCAATGTTGCAGACCGTGCCTTACCCGGGGCAGAAAAACGAACGAGCGTTCCAGGTTCGCCCGCTGCCGGCTGCAGTTGTGCGGAAGCCATACCCAACGCACGCAATGAAGCACTGGCGCGCACACTCCCGCTGGTGAGGTTGACAGAGGCGTCACCTGGCGCCACGGCCTTCACTACACCGCGGGCATCGATCGTGATCACGGTCCGATCCGAGGTGCTCCAGGTGACCGGCATCGTGATCGTGCGTCCGCGCTTGTCCAGCACCACTGCAGCAGCCTGCAGCGAATCGCCCACTATAAATGTGTCGGCGCGCAATTCGATTCGGACCTCTGCCGCCGAGACAACCGGATCAGCCGTATCCCGACAGCTGACCACCAGACACGCAAGCGCAAGCGCGCAAGCAAGTGCACGGGCACGACTGACCCGACCAGCCGAGCGCGCACTGGCGCCGGCCGGCGTACGATTGCGACGTCGCATAGTTCTCACTACTGGTTGCGGGTTGTCCTCGTGAAAGCCAGAGGTGTCCTCCGGCATGACAGACAACCCATAGCTAGTGCAACCGCGGAGACTGCGAATGGGCGGAATGACCTATATGGTCGCACTAGCGGACCACCACCACGTTCTCCCGAAACGGCACATTCTGCTATCTGACCGACCATTCAGCTCGGCGCTAGCCTTGGCCTGGGCAACGTTTCCGCGGGCGCCATGTCAGAATGTGCCGTTTCGGGAGAACGTGGTGGTGGTCCGCGCCGCTAATGCCGGTGAACCGGTCGCTCTGTGTAGATCTGCGAGAGTACCGGCACGCTTTTCACTTTCACCGTTTCATTGCCCGCTTCATCGCGCGCGGTGAAGCGTGCGCACAGCTCGACATTGGTCGCGTTGCGGTTGGCATAATAGCGGGTCAGCACACTGAAGTTGGCGGCACTGCCAAACAGGTTCTCCGCGGGTTTGTCGGCTTGCTCGGGGTCGGAGCCCTGAGCTACGGGCCGGTCGTTGACCACGGGTCCTTCATCGCAGCCATCGGTGGCCGCGAACAGTGCATACGCGGCCACCGTCAGGGCTGCCCCATCGCGCATACTGCCGGTGAAGCGCAAGTCCCCAAAGTTGAGTTTGACCTTGACGATCTCACCGTGGCCACAGGCATCACCGCGCGTGTCTTGCGGGTCAGCAAACGGTCCCTGCACGGGAGACGTCGGGCCGGGCCCGCGAATGCGGATGTTGCCGTGCAGGTGCACGCCCCTGGCACACGCTTCGTGCGCCGGCCCGATGCTGCCATCGTCGATCAGCAACAGCGGTATCGTGTCACGAGCCGCATATGTCCCGGTCGGATACGTCAGAACAACGGCATCGAAATCGAGGGAAAGGGACGCCGACGCGGTCTGCAAATCGACAATGGGCGACACGTTGTCGATGCCGACGCCTGCGGTCGTCTTGCGGGCTTCATCGATGGGCACCGGGTCGCCGTTCTCAGCCAGCAGCGTGGGCGTGAGCGTGTAGCGCGCTTCGGCCTGCAGGTTCAGGCTGCGGCGGACCACGAACTGGGATAAGCCGGCGGGCAGCGTAAGGGCAGCTCCCGGTCCACTGCCCAGGTCGAGGCCGGCTCCGCCATTGCTGGCTGTGCCGCGCAAGGAGACGCGCACGCTCAGGTTGTCGAACATGACGGGCACCACCCGCACCAAAACGTCTACGCCTTTCCACCCGGGAACGATTTGCATGCCCGGCCCAAGCGGCGCATCGCTGCCCACGGCGATGCGAACCTGGTTGCCATTGGCCAGGCGCAACATGCGACTCTCGGTAGCCAGCGTGCTGCGATCGTCTGCAACCAGCGAAGCCGTGAGCTGAGTCGAGCCGTTCAACGTGCGGGCACGGCCGGTTTGCGCGTCGAACGCCGCGGTATCGATGGGACACTTCACGGTGAGTGACCCCGAAGCCGGCGCTGCAACGGGAAGGGAGCAGATCGTGGTCCCGCCCAGCTTGACATCAAGGAAGGTGCCCGAGATCGGCAGCCTCTCGACGATCATTTGCACATCGATCTGCCCGCTCACGTTGTTGGCATCGACGGGCATGTTGTTGCCGAGGGTGATCGCTTGAATCGCGATGGTGGGCGCGGCACGCTCCACCACCGTTACGGGCACGTTGGTATTGATGCTCCGCTCCAATCGAAGGACGACAAAAATCTGGGTAGTACCCGGACGCATGCCCGTGACCACGCCAAAGGTATCGACCTCGGCTATGACCGGCCGTTCCGATGCAAACGTCCGCGAGGCCGCTAGCAACTCAGACCCTCCGACGAGACTGACTTCGAGCCTTTGTTTCTGGCCCACTTCGAGTCGCAGCTCGGACGGGACGACGCGCAGGGTCCGGGCGATGGCAGATACAACGCCATTGTCGCATCCCTGATTGGCCAGGGCCACAAGGCCGATCACGGCCATTCTGCTCGTGGATCGTGCGCGAAGACGGAAACATGTACGCGCCATGGGGAAGCTCCTGTTTTCGTGCGCCCGCCCGGGAGCGCGCGGTCGTGATCCGGCTTTCTGCCTCACATCCATAACGCCAAAGAGCCGGGCGAAACCGATCATCAGGCGCTGATTGCGGGTCAGGACGGCTTGATTCGGCGCCCGCGCGGCCGCACTTTGGCAGCAGGGCGGCCCCGGTACTCGTGCCCGGCCCGACCTCAGCCCAGCCAGCCTCCATCCAAATCGAGTACGCGTGTCCACACACCCCACGGAGCGGGACCAGGTCACGGCACTGCTATCTGCGGCCAGCGGCGGCAACGTGGATGCGTTGAATCGTCTCATCCCTCTGGTCTACGACGAGCTGCGCCGCCTGGCGCACAGCCGGCTGCGCCACGAGCGCAGCGATCACACGCTCAATACCACGGCGCTGGTGCACGAGGCCTACCTGAAGCTGGTCGAGCAGACGCGCGTGGAGTGGCAGAGCCGCGCGCACTTCTATGCCATTGCATCAAAAGCCATGCAGCGCATACTGGTCAACTACGCCACCATGAAGAAAGCAGAAAAGCGGGGCGGTGGCGCCGCGCATGTTTCACTCGATGATGTTCAAGTTGCCCTCGATGATGCACAGGCCGACGAGTTGATTGCGCTGGACGATGCGTTGACGCGGCTGCGCGCCTTCAATCAGCGCGGCGCCGATGTAGTGACCTACCGATTCTTCGGCGGTCTCACCCACGATGAGATTGCCGAGGTCATGGGCACCACGGCCATTACGGTGCGGCGCGCCTGGACGGCCGCGCGCACCTGGCTGCACCGCGAAATGCGCGATGCCCTGCCCGGGTGGGAACGCAGCTTGCTGAGCGGGCCGGAACAGGCGCTGCCATGAACGCCGAGCGCTGGCAACGCATCGAGTCGATACTGGCGCGTGCACTGGAAACGACAGGCACGGCGCGTATGCGTCTCGTGCTGGCGGAGTGTGGCGACGACGTCGAGCTGCGCCGCGACATCGAAAGCCTGCTGGCCGAACACGAGCGCGCGCCCGATTACCTGGAAACACCACCCCTGTGGCTGAGCGGGCCCGAAGATGATGCAGCGGACGCGCTGCCCGAGCGGATTGGCGACTATCGCATCATCCGGCGCATCGGCCGCGGTGGTATGGGCCAGGTCTATCTGGCCGAACGAGAAGCCCACGACTTCCGCCAGCAGGTTGCGCTCAAAGTCATCCGGCGCGGCATGGACACGGCCGATTTGCTGGCGCGCTTCCGGCTCGAGCGGCAGATCCTGGCTTCGTTGAATCACGTCAACATTGCGCGCTTGTTCGATGTCGGCGCCACCCAGGACGGGCTGCCCTACCTGGTCATGGAGTACATGGAAGGTGTGCCGCTGCTCGAGTATTGCGATGCTAAACGGCTCGGTGTAAGCGATCGTATCCGCCTGTTCCAGCACATCTGTGCAGCCGTGCAGCACGCACATCAGAGCCTGGTTGTTCATCGCGACATCAAGCCCGGCAACATCCTGGTCACGGCCGGTGGCGTACCCAAGCTGCTCGACTTTGGCATTGCCAAGATC
>JBOHRF010000195.1:0-9265 GCA_050732575.1 Longimicrobiales bacterium | reverse complement strand
CTTCTGGTTTGGGGGGGTGCCGGCAGGATACCGCGCCGGTTGCAATGGTGTCAAGCAACAATATGTGCTAGTCGCTGGGGCGCGGGAACAACACATCGCCCCGTATGACCTTTTTTCCCGGCAAATCCGTCGTGACTACGTCATCCAGCTGGGGAAGTGCGGCCAGGCCCAGTCGCCGAGCCACTTCCTGCATGCGGGCTGGTACAAAAGGTGACAGCATAGTGGCCACCGCTACCAGGCAACGAGCCAGCGCTCCCAGCGTATCATCCAGCTCCGCAGATCTCTGTGGATCACGCGCCTGATGCCAGGGCGCACGCTCCTCAATGAACACGTTGGCCGCCGATGACAATTCCAGCGCGGCCGCAATGCCGTGGTGCAGCAGGTTGTCATCCATGGCCGCGCGGTAGCGCACCAGGCTGGTTGCCATACTGGCATCCAGGCTCGTTCGTCCCGCCGACGGCACCTGTCCTTCGCGATAACGCTCGATCATGCTGAGTGTTCGATTGACCAGGTTGCCGACATTGTTGGCCAGGTCTGCCGTGTACCGTTCATCGAAGCGCTCGAACGAGATGTCGCCATCCCCGTTCCACGGGACATCGGCCAGCAGATAGTAACGCAACGCCTCCGGGCCTTGACGCACAATCGCGTCGGCCAGCTCCACGCGCACGCCCGAAGATTTTGACAACTTGCCACCGCCGCTGAAACTGATGAAACCGTGCCCCCAAACGGTCTGCTGTACGTCCAGTCCGGCGCTCATCAGGAAGGCCGGCCAGTAAACGGCGTGAAAGCGCGTGATATCCTTGCCAATCACGTGCACGGTGGCAGGCCAGAGCGCTTTGTAATCGTCATCGGGGAAGCCGGTGGCAGCCAGGTAGTTGGTGAGCGCATCCAGCCAGACGTAAACCGTGTGTTCGGGATCACCCGGCCAGCGAATGCCCCAGGGCAGGCGGGCACGGGACACCGATATGTCTTCCAGTCCACCCTCAATGACGCGCCGGATTTCGTTGCGCCGAATGTCAGGCTCGATGAAATCCGGACGCTCGTCCAGCAGTTTGAGCAGCCGATCCTGGTAGCGGGAGAGGCGAAAAAACCAGTTTTCTTCCTGACTCCAGGCAATTTCTCGCGTGGGATGCAGCGGACAACGTTGCGTTCCGTCCACTACTTCGAGTTCGTCTTCCTTCTTGAACGCTTCGCAGCCCACACAGTAGTAGCCGCTGTAGCTGGACTTGTAGAGGTCACCGGCCTCGTTGATGCGGCGAATCAATTCGACTACCGCGCGCTGATGCCGGGGCTCCGTGGTGCGAATGAAATCGTCATTGCTGATCAGCAGATCACGCCATGCCGACTGGAAGGAAGCTGCGATTTGATCGACCCATTGCTGGGGCGTAATGCCCGCCGCATTAGCGCTCTGCAGGACCTTCAGACCGTGCTCGTCCATGCCCAGTAGAAAATGAACGCGCTCGCCTTTGAGTCGGTGATAGCGGGCCATGGCATCCGCGCCGATTTTCTCGAACGCGTGCCCCATGTGCGGCTGTCCGTTGGCGTAGTCGATGGCAGCCGTGATGTAAAACCAATCGCTCACGCCGTTCCATCTCCCGTGCCCTCACCCCCCGTGCGCGCCACTTCCGCCTTCAACTCCAGCAGAGCCACGGTGCGCCGATTACCGTCTTCATCTTTCAGCAGTACACGCTCTCGCCAGATGTCCACGGTCACTACCTTTTCCTTGCCCCGCGCCGTCACCAGCGTTTTCCCTTCTCGTGGAAATCGCTTGCGAGCTTGCACGTACGATTCGTGTTCGTAGGTCAGGCAGCACATCAGTCGGCCGCAGCAACCGGAAATCTGGGCCGGATTGAGCGAAAGGCGCTGATCCTTGGCCAGCTGCAAACTCACGGGCTTCAGCTCGCGTAGCCAGGTCGAGCAGCATAGTTCGCGTCCGCACCGACCGACCCCACCCAATAAGGCGGATTCGTCGCGCACCCCGATTTGCTTCAACTCAATGCGCGTACGAAAAGTCTTGGCCAGATCGCGCACCAACTCGCGAAAATCAACGCGCCGCTCTGCAGTGAAAAAGATGGTGAGCTTGTTGCGATCGAACTGCCACTCCGCCTCACTGACCTTCATCTTGAGACCGTATTGCAGCACCTTCTCGCGCGTCACGCGGCGCACGCGCGGCTCATCGGCACGCAAGCCGACCGCCCGCTCGACTTCGTCGCCCCGCGCCCGCCGCACCACGCGCAGCTCGGGCACAGGTGCCGCACAACCCGTCGAGCAGCCCGAACACTTACGCTCCGCGATGGCGCCCCCAGCGGTTACGCGGCCCAGATCTTCGCCGCGATCCGCCTCCACGATGACGTAGTCGCTGAGCTGCAGGTCGCTCTGTTCCGCTGCGTAATACGCGCGCCGATTACCCTTGAAACTGACTTCTATGATTTCAGCCATGATCAACGATCCTGCGGACTTCGCCGTCCGCCGCTTGAATCCAGTACTTTCCAGCGGCCCATCGCCTCGAATTTCGCCACGCGATCCTCGAGCAGGCGGTCGGGCGGACGCGTGCTCAGTTCAGCAATGTGATGAATCAATACCAAGCGAACCGCATCCGCGGCCGCAGCCCAGTCTTCGTGCGCTCCGCCCGTGGGCTCCACGATCACTTCGTCAATGACATCGAGTGCGGCCAGATCAGTGGCCGTCAACTTGAGCGCCTGCGCCGCCTTGTCCTTGGCGGCTGCCGTCTTCCATAAGATAGCCGCGCAGCCCTCAGGCGATATCACGCTGTAGATCGCGTTCTCCAGCATGAGCACCCGGTCGGCCACACCCAAGGCCAGCGCACCGCCGCTGCCGCCCTCGCCGATTACTACCGTGACAATGGGGACGCGCAAGCGTGCCATTTCGCGCAGGTTGCGCGCAATAGCCTCGGCCTGTCCGCGCTCTTCCGCGCCAATGCCGGGATAGGCGCCGGGCGTGTCGATCAGGGTCACAATCGGGTGCCCGAACTTCTCTGCCAGCTGCATCAAGCGCAGCGCTTTGCGGTAACCTTCCGGGTGCGGCATGCCAAAATTGCGCAGCAGGTTCTCCTTCATATCGCGACCCTTTTGATGTCCGATCACCATTACCGTGCGGCCATCCAGACGTGCCCAGCCTCCTACGATTGCGTGGTCGTCGCGAAACACGCGGTCACCATGCAGTTCCGTGAAATCCGTGAACGCTCGCTCAATGTAATCGAGCGTATAGGGGCGCTTGGCGTGGCGGGCCAGCTGCACGCGCTCCACCGGCGTCAGGTTGCGGTACACGTCTTCCTTCATGCGCGCCAGCTTGGCTTGCAGCTTGGCGAGCTGAGCTTCCAGCGTGAGATCGTGCTGATCCGCCATCTCCTGCAGGTTTCGTATCTGTTTTTCCAGTTCCGCGATTTCCGGCCTCGGATTTGGCCTCGGATTCGGTCCCGCGTTGGTCATCGTTCGCTCCGCACCAACTGAACAGCGGCGCTGCCGAAAAGCGAACGCAATTCCGTCAGCAAGCCCTCACTGGGCTTCACCTGAAACGCGCGCACGCGCAGTCGCACGGCTCGCTGCACCACCAGGTCCGACCGGGGCCGCGCCGCCACCGCCACCCCGCCATCATTCTCGTGGGCCGCCGACTCGTCGGCTTCGCCCGTGTCCTGGGCGGCCCACTTCACGTATACAGGCGCGCTACCCGGATGGGCGCGCAGGATCGCGCCCGCGGATTCCACCTGCAGGTCGGCACCTCCCGGCAAGGCGATCTCCAAGGCCAACGATCCGCTGTTCCACAACGCACTCAGTGGAGCCACTGAATCCAGAAAAATGGGCGGCGCTTCTTCGTCTCGTTCACGACCCGATACGGACCCACGAATCAGGACGGGCGCGTCCTGCACCAGAACATCGTGATTGAGTTCCCAGGCATCGCCGAATGCCAACACGGTTGCCGTGCCGAAAAAATCCTCCACGCCCAAACGTGCCCACTCCGCGCCATTGCGCTTCGATAGCTGGCGACTCACACTCGTGACTACGCCCGCCAACTCGACCTTCTGATCTCGATGCGACTTCAACGTGGTAGTATTCACATCCTGAAAAACCCGGACCAGGTCGGCATATTTCTCCAGCGGATGTCCGCTGATGAAAAAACCGAGTATCTCTTTCTCGCGCGTTAGACGTTCCGATTCCGTCCAGCGCGGTACTTCCGGCAAGGCCGGCTCCGTGCGCAGAACTGCGCTCGGTGCCGTATTGTCCGCCAGATCGAACAAGGAGGCCTGACCCGACTCTCTCTCGATGTGGCGCAGCTGCGCTTCCCGAACTGCCACCTCCAATCCAGCCATCAGTTGTGCGCGATGTCCGAAGGAATCACAGGCGCCGGCCTGGATCAACGCTTCCAAAACACGCCGTCCAACCAGCCGCAAGTCCACACGCTCCGCCAGGTCGAACAGAGAACGATAGGGTCCCTCAGAGGCGCGCGCTTGTATGATTGACTCGACCGCACCGGCTCCCACACCGCGCAATGCGCCCAGGCCAAAGCGGATTTCCTCCGCGGAAATGGCCGTGAACTGCCACCCGGATTCGTTGATATCGGGCGCCAGCACGCGGATTCCCTGTGCAAGCCGCGGCAAACTGCGCGGCAGCTCTCTACATTCGGCCGTATAGTGAACTACATCATCAGTTTTGTCTACCACAGCGGATAGGAGTGCGGCCATGTACTCCGCTGGATAGTGGCATTTGAGCCAGGCCGTCTGGTAACTCAGAAGCGCGTATGCCACGCTGTGTCCGCGCACGAATCCATAACGGCCGAATGTGATCACCTGTTCCGCAATCTCGCTCGCGGTCCGCCGCTCCACGCCCTTCTGCACAGCTCGCTCGACAAATCTTTCCACCTCTTTGCGCAACAGCTCATCGTCCTTCTTGCCCACGGCTTTGCGCAGAACGTCGGCTTCCGCCCAACTAAAGCCGGCCAATTCCTGCGCCACTCGCATCACTTGCTCTTGGTACGTGATCACGCCGTACGTCGATGCCAACACACCACTCAATGAAGGGTGCGGGTAGCGCACTTTTTCGCGCCCCAACTTTCGTCGGATATACACATCGGTCATGCCACTATCGAGTGGGCCAGGCCGGATCAGTGCATTAGTGGCAACCAGGTCTTCGAAACGATCACACCGCATGGCGCGCAGCTTGTCCGTAGCCAGTGCTGATTCGAACTGGAACACGCCACTTGTACCGCCGCGCGCCAACATGTCGTAAACGGCCCGATCATCCAGCGGAAGATCGAGCGCGCGGACGTACATTTCCCCGGTGGTTGGGTGTCGCAATGCGCCGTGCCGCTGTTGAATAGCCGCCACCGCATTGTGGATCACGGTCAGCGTCTTGAGACCGAGGAAATCCATCTTGAGCATGCCGACTTCGTCGAGCGCGGTCATGTCCCATTGCGTAACCAGGACCCCACTCTCGCCGTCGCTCTCACTTTCGGACGACGAGCCACTCGCCGCCCGCGGTTGCGTGCACACGGGCACATATTCGTGCAGGGCTCCCGGTGCAATCACAACGCCGGCCGCGTGTACACTGGCGTGCCGGGAGAGTCCCTCCAGGACCTGTGCATAGTCCAGTAGTTGGCGTGTGCGCGCATCGGATTCATAGAGCGTACGCAACTCCGGGATGCGATTCACTGCTTCCACCACGGTCAGCGAATTGTTGGGCGCGTTGGGAATCAACTTGGCCAGTCGATCGGTTTCCGCGACCTCAAATCCCAGCACTCGGCCGACATCTCGAACCACAGCGCGCGATTTCATGGTGCCGAACGTGATGATCTGACCTACCGAATCCTTGCCGTAGCGCGAGCGCACATAGTCGATGACTTCACCGCGTCGCTCGTAGCAGAAGTCTACGTCGATGTCTGGCATCGACACGCGGTCCGGATTCAGAAAGCGCTCGAACAGCAGGTCGAACCGCAGTGGATCTACATCGGTAATGCCCAGCACGTAGGCCACCAAAGAACCCGCGGCCGAACCGCGGCCCGGGCCCACCGGGATACCGCGGTCCTTGGCCCAGTTGATGAAATCCTGCGTGATCAGGAAATAGCCCGAATAGTCCGTCTTGGGATTGGCAATCACACCCAGCTCGTATTCGAGTCGGCTGCGAATTTCGGGCGGCAGAGGTTCACCATAACGAATGAGCGCCTTGCGTTCGGTCAACTGGCGCAACAGCGTGCGTTCGTCCGGGATACCTTCGGGCAAAGGGAAGGAAGGCACAAAGAACTGTTTCTGATGCACGACATTGATGGTTTCCGCAATGGCGAGCGTGTTCTCCAGCACGTCCGGTCGGTCCACAAAGAGTTCGGCTATCTCGGGACCGGATTTGAAATACAAACCGCGGTCGTAGCGCATGCGGTTCGCATCGTCGCGATCCTTGCCCAGGCCTATGCACAGAAGCACGTCATGAGCGTCATGATCGGTTGCGCGCAGAAAATGTGCGTCGTTGGTAACGATCGCAGGCAACCCCAGCTCTTCAGCCAATTCCAGAACTTTGTGGTTGAGTTCGCGCTGTCCCGGCGAATCGTGCGCCTGGACTTCCAGGAAATAACGGTCGCCAAAGACTTCCGCATACCAGCTCGCGGCCTCCCGCGCCGCTGCCCCACGTCCGGCCATGAGGTGGCTGGCCACTTCACCCGCCAGACAGGCCGATGTCACAATGAGCCCGCCGCTGTGACGCTGCAGCACTTCCCGATCGACGCGCGGGCGGTGGTAGAATCCCTCCAGATATCCAATCGAGGAGAGTCGGATCAGATTGCGGTAACCCTCGAGGTCGCGCGCGAGTACTACCAGATGGTAGTAGTTGCGCTCGCGTTCGTCGCCGCCGTTGGACGGGGGCCGGCCGCGTGCCGCATCGCCCGCGGGTCGGCGCATCCGGCGGTCGCCCGGCGCAACGTAGGCCTCCATCCCGACGATGGGCTTGAGATTGGCCTTGCGTGCTTCTTCCTGGAAGGCCCAGGCACCGAACAAACAGCCGTGGTCGGTGAGAGCCAGCGCTGGCATTTCCAGATCGCAGGCACGGCGAACCAGGTCCGGAATACGGTTGGCGCCGTCCAGTAAGGAGTACTCACTGTGGGTGTGCAAATGAACGAAAGACATCACTCAGATTGTCGTCAGGTCGCGCCCACACAGGCGAAAGGTGCGTGAAAAACCACGCGCCCGCTGGCACCCTGCATGCGCGGCTCGACAGTCGCTTTGAAGGGAGTTATACCGCGTCAGAAGCTAGCGGGGCCGGCACCTTGCGGCAACCGCAGCCACGGTCGTCAACCGTCTGCCACTGCGCGACTTGCGTACATCCAACGGCGGGTGTACAACACCGGAGTTTTATGAAAGCTGCCCTCATGGTTTTGCTCTCTTGCACGCTGCTCGGCTCGTGCGCGCGCTTGACTCGCGCCAGGCCGCCGGTCGTGCCGCAGGATGAGACTCGCCATCGCGCTGCGCTGGCCGAGCTGACCGTCTTCAATCATACCGATCAGCGGCTCACCATTGCGTTTCGCTCTGCGACACCGCCCGTGCAGGAAGTGGTACTGGGTGCAGTACCGCCGGCGACGCGTGAACGAGTGGCCCCAATTCCCGCCGGTGAGCCCATCATCCTTTTTGCGCGCAAGGGTGACGGCAGCGAACTGGCGCTCGAGCCGCGCTCGTTCCCACTCGATGAGACCTGGACCTGGGATATTCCCATGAGCGCCGTGTTCCGCCAGCCCTGACCAGCTCTGGTTGATATGCACGCGCACGATCATCGGCATCACCACGGCGTACACGCGCACGACGGGGACGTCACGCTGGGCCAGAAACGCCTCAAAGTGGTGCTCGGCCTCACGGCCGTTTTCATGGTGGTCGAGTGGCTCGGCGGTCTGCTCGCCAACTCGCTTGCGCTCATGGCCGACGCGGCGCACATGCTCACCGACGTGGGCGCGCTCGGCCTCTCCCTGTTTGTGCTCTGGTTCTCGCGCCGCGCTACCAGTGACGCCAAGACCTATGGCTATCTGCGCCTCGAAATCCTGGCCGCGCTGCTCAACGGCGCGGTGCTCATCGTGATCTCTGTGGCCATCTTCTGGCAGGCCTGGCAACGCTTCCGTGCACCCGAACCCATTGCCGGACCCCTCATGCTGGCGGTGGCTGGTGCCGGCTTGATCGTCAATGTGATCGCCGCACTGCTGCTTCATTCTTCTGCCGAACACAACCTCAATGTACGCGGTGCATACCTGCATGTTCTGGGCGACTTGCTTGGATCCGTGGGCGCCATTGCGGCCGCCATCATCATCATGACTGTGGGCTGGCTGCCCGCCGATGCACTCATCTCTGCCTTCGTCGGCCTCCTAATTCTGCTGGGCAGCTGGAAGCTGGTACGCGAGTCGGTGGACATACTTCTGGAAGCGGTGCCCTCGCACATCGATATGGCTGCAGTCCGCCGCGCCATCCATGACATCCCCGATGTCATTGAGGTTCACGATCTCCATGTCTGGACCCTGACCAGTGGCTTCCTGGCCATGAGCGGTCATGCCGTTGTGCGTCATCCGGACCAGAACCAGCGGGTGCTTCGGGACATACACGCGCGCATGCAAACACAATTCGGTATCAGCCACGTCACCGTGCAGCTGGAAATGCCCACTTTGCACCAGCTGGAGTCCGGTGGCTGACCAGGCGCGGCGCTTGTTCGCTAGCTCCCGTCAACGAGAAGAGCTCATCGATGTGACCGCTCAGGTGCGCAGGCTGGTTCGGGCTAGCGGCGTCCAGAACGGCTTGATCCACCTGTGGAGCTTGCACACTACCTGTGCCCTTACGGTCAATGAAGGCGCAGACCCGGACGTGGCTCTCGATCTCGTTCGCATCTTACGAGGGCTCGTGCCGCAGGAAGGACCATACCGTCATCAGGAGGGAAACTCTGACGCCCACTTGAAGACCTCGTTGTTCGGTCCCGGTCTTACTCTGATCATTGAAAACAACCAGCTCATGCTCGGTACCTGGCAGCACGTTTTCCTCGCGGAATGGGACGGCCCGCGCGAACGCCAGATCGCTTACCTCATTCTGAGCGCCTGAATGCACCACCCGCACCCCGCATAAAAACTGGCTGCCAGTTGAGTGATGCATGCACTCAGGGTTACCTTTCTCTGTTGTGCGGTTCACTCAAAACATTACGCCTCAAACGAGATTCGCTCCGCTTCATGATTCGCAACGTTGCTATCATCGCCCACGTTGACCACGGGAAGACCACGTTGGTCGACAAGATGCTTCGCC
>JBOHRF010000194.1:0-9290 GCA_050732575.1 Longimicrobiales bacterium | reverse complement strand
CGCCTGGTTGCCGATCTCCCGCAGCCGGCAGGCTGATGATGACGTGGTAGCACTCCGACTGCCGTGGCACAGGGCCGCGGCAGTCGGCTCCAGGCAGTGCTCGATCCCGCGCAAAGCTGTGCGGGTTGCCAATCACCTTGAGAAATGGGGTAACGACAATGGCTGTCGACATGTTCCTGAAGCTCACCGGTATTAAGGGCGAGGCGAAAGACCATAAGCATGGTGGTGAAGTCGATGTTCTGGCCTGGAGCTGGGGCGCGAGCAACAGCGCGAGCAGTCACGCAGGAGGCGGCGGCGGCAGCGGGAAGGTCAATGTGCAGGATATCTCTCTGACCAAATGGGTCGACATTGCTTCGACCGAGCTATTCTATCACTGCGCCGCCGGCAAACACATTCCGGAGGCCATTCTGGTCGTACGCAAGGCCGGTGATAATCCGCTCGAATATTTGACGATTACCATGACCGACGTGCTGATCTCCAGCTTGAGCACGGGCGGCAGCGGCGGTGAGGACAAGCTGACCGAGAACGTCACCATGAACTTCTCCAAGATCAAGCTTGCCTACAAGGAGCAGTCGGAGAAGGGTGCCGCCGCCAAGGGCGTTGAGTCCGGCTGGGACATCAAGGCCAACAAGAAGCTGTAACAGGAGAGCCGGACCGTCATGAATGCCCAGGCACTGTATCAGGCGGGCCGGCTGGATGAAGCCGTGCAGGCGCTGGGCTCGACGTTGCGTGCCGATCCCGCAAACGTTCGAGCCCGCACCTTTCTGTTCGAGCTTCTTTGTTTTGCCGGTGAGTTCGAGCGGGCTGCCAAGCAACTCGACATCATAGCTGACAGCAGCAAAGAAGCCGGCATGGGCGCGCTGTTGTACCGCAGCGCGCTACACGGCGAGAAAATCCGCCAGCAGATGTTTCAGTCGAATTCGGTGACCTCGCCCAATGTTGGCGCGCCGGTTTCAGGCTCGTTGAACGGTCAGCCGTTCCGCTCCATAGCGGATGCGGACGCTCGGCTGGGACCGCGCTTGGAAGTGTTTGCCGCCGGTCAATACACGCTGATTCCATTCGCGCAGCTCGCGGAAGTCCATCTCGAAGAGCCCAAGCGGCTGCGCGACCTGCTCTGGGCGCCCGCACGCGTGAAAGCAGGCCCGAAATTCCGCGACTTCGAGTTCGGCGAATTGCTGGTACCAGTGGTGGCGCCCCTCTCCTGGCATCATCCGGATGATCAGGTGCGTTTGGGCCGGGCCATAGAGTGGGACGCCGCTGCCGATGGCAGCGAAGTGCCGCTCGGTCCCAAGATGCTCCAGGTGGATGAGGAATTGGTTCCCATGTTGGACGTGCGCGACCTCGTGATCGACTCCACTGCTTCGGCTTGACCTCGATGCCGTTACAAATCAGTGAGTTGTTGCAGCCCATTGCCGGCGCCAGTCCGGGCGGCAGTGACATCCGCTACGAACCCATCTTCGATCAGATCAAGCGGGCCCGGGTTGAGGAAGATGATCTGCCGTCTGGTGATTGGTCGCGCGTACGCAAAACGGCCGACCACTCGCTGGTGATCAAGCTGGCCACCGAAGTCCTCAGTACGCGCTCCAAAGACCTGCAGGTGGCAGCCTGGCTGACCGAATCGTTGCTCAAACGCGAAGGTCTGCACGGCCTCAAATCTGGCATTGACCTGATCACGTCACTGCTGGGCCAGCACTGGGAGCACCTCTTCCCGGAAATCGAGGACGATGATCTCGAGATGCGCACCGCGCCTCTGGATTGGGTGGGGCAATACCTGGTGGTGCCCGTACTGCGCACGTCGGTCAATCGAAGCAACCATGATCTGCTGCTATACCGGGAATCCCGCACCGTGGGCTACGAAGCGGATGCGGATACGCATGAGAAACAGGAACAGCGTCGCGAAGTGCTCGCTGCCGGCAAGCTGAGCGCTGAAGATTTTGATGAAGCATTCACGTCTACGCCGAAGGCATGGTATAAGGAACTGGTTCGCGACATTGACGCGACTGTGGGCTCCGTCGATACGCTGGACCGAACTGCGCAGGGAAAATTCGGGCATGCGGCGCCCCGCTTTGCACCCTTGCGCGATGCGCTGCAGCAGGTGCGGCAGGTTACAACGCAACTGCTGGCCAAAAAACTCGAGCTGGATCCCGACCCGCCCGAAGTAGTGGCAGCGGAGGAGGCGGCCGCCGATGCCGCATCGCCCGCAGGCGGGTTGTCTCCCACGCCGCGTTCGCGTGCCGATGCGGAATCTCGCATTGCCGCGGCCGCTCGATACATGCGCGCCGAGAACTCGCTGGATCCCGCGCCTTATTTGCTCCTGCGCGGCTTCCGTTGGGGTGAGCTGCGCGCCGATGGACAGCACGTCGATCCGAAGCTGCTGGCCGCACCGCCCACGGAGCTGCGCACGCGCCTGCGTGGCCTGTTGCTCGATGCACGCTGGGCAGAGTTGCTCGAGGCCGGTGAAGACGTAATGGCCTCGCCCTTCGGACGCGGCTGGCTCGACCTGCAGCGGTACATACTGGCCGCCTGCGGCGGGCTGGGCAGCAGCCACGATCAGGTGGCGGCCTGCATTCAGGGTGCGTTGCGCGCACTTCTGCGTGATGTACCGCAGTTGCCCGCGCTGGCGCTCATGGACGATACACCCACCGCCAATGCAGAAACACAGGCCTGGCTGCGCGATCAGAACCTGGGTGCTGATGACGATGCACTGGCTCAGCCAATGGCGGTCGCACCGCGCATCGAAGCCAGCGCGACCGGCCGCGCCTTGCTGGAACGCGCACAACAACGGGTGCGCGCCGGCGAACCGGAGAAAGCCATCGAGCTGCTCATCAATCCGAATGTGCAGGACCGCAGCGCGCGTGACCGTTTTCTGCGGCGCTCCCAGGCGGTACGGATCATGGTGGACATTGGACGTGACGCCGTGGCTCAGCCGATTCTGGAAGACCTGGTACAGGAGATCGAGCAGCACAACCTCGAGCAATGGGAGGCGGCCGACATCGTGGCCCAACCGCTCGGGCTGCTCTACCGGTGTGTGGTGAAGTCGCAACCCGAATCTCCCGAGACGCAGACCCTGTATTTGCGGATCTGCCGACTGGATCCGATGCTGGCCATTCAGATCGTCGGGAAACCGGGATCATGAGCAGTCGCTCGCTCGAGCCTACCGTACGGCAGTCCGTGCTGGATCGACTCATCGATCTGGAACCGCAATTGCGCGCGGACCCGCCCGCCAACTGGAGCGACTCCGTGCGCAAGTTGCGCGCGGCCGTCATGCGTGATGTGGAGTGGCTGCTCAATACTCGGCGCATCATACACGCCGCGCCCGACCACATGCCGCAACTGGCCGCGTCCGTTTATAACTACGGTTTGGAGGACATTACCTCGCGCAGCCGTGATTCCGAGGATACTCGTACACAACTGGCTCGGCAAATCGAGGAATGCATCAGCCAGTTCGAGCCGCGCCTGACGTCCGTCCGTGTCATCGTGCGCGAGGATGACAGTGATAGTGCACAACGAATCCGTTTTTCCATTGATGCGCTGCTGAGGATGGAGCCGGATCCCGAGCGCATCCTGTTCGATACGGTTCTGGAAGTCACCAGCGGCGAGTTCCAGATCGCAGGCACGCATGCGTGACGAGCTGCTCGAGTATTACGAGCAGGAACTGACCTTCCTGCGTCAGTCCGGGGCCGAGTTTGCCCGGCGCTACCCCAAAATTGCCGGGCGCCTGCTGCTGGAAGACAACAAGTGTGATGATCCTCACGTCGAGCGGCTGCTGGAAGGTTTTGCGTTGCTGGCCGCGCGCGTTCATCTCAAGATCAATGACGACTTCCCGGAGATCAGCGAAGCGCTGCTGAATGTCGTTTATCCGCATTACATCCGTCCAGTGCCTGCCCTTTCATTGGTTCAGTTCCATCTGGACCGGGAACAGGGCAAGCTCACAGGCGGCCATGTCGTGCCCCGTGGTGCGCTGCTCTATTCGCGTGCCGTGGCCGGCACGCCGTGCAAGTTCCAGACGTGTTATGAAACGGTGGTATGGCCCATCACAGTCAACGCGGCGCGCTGGCTGACTCCTCATGAGCTGCAGCCGCCGGTACGATCGGCGACGGCCGTGGCCGCGCTGCGCATCGAGCTGCAATGTCTGCCCGATGTCCGGTTTTCCGCGCTCGATCTGAAGGCATTACGTCTGCACATCAATGCCGAGCCAAACTTGTCAGCCGCGCTCTACGAGCTGCTCTGCTGCAATTGCGTGAGCATCCTGATGCGCGACCTGACACCGGGTTCACGGGCCGCTCCCGTAGTGCTGGAGCCATCTGCGTTGGTGCCGGTTGGCTTTGGCGAGGATGAGGGCGTGTTCCCGCACCCGCGCCGTTCCTTCCTGGGCTATCGACTGCTGCAGGAGTATTTCGTTTTTCCAGAGAAATTCTACTTCCTGGATTTGACCGGCTTCGATCGTGTACGCGCTGCCGGCTTTGGCGACAAAATGGAAGTGGTGTTCCTGATCCGTTCGTTCGAGCGCACCGATTGGCGCGCCCTGCTGGAAGCTGGCATCAAAGCCGACACGTTCCGTCTGGGCGCAGCACCCGTCGTGAACCTGTTTCCGCAGACCTCGGAACCCGTGGTCCTGACGCACAAGCAGCCGGAATACCTGGTGGTTCCGGATGCGCGGCGCCGCGCCGTCACCAGCATCTACTCCGTGGAAGATGTCGTGGCCGTCAGTCCGGGCTCGGCCGAGCCGCTGCGTTTTGAGCCGTTCTATTCGTTTCGGCACGACCGGAGCAGCAGCCGGGGCCGCATGTTCTGGTACGCGCGTCGCCGACCCACGGCCTGGTCGCCCAGCGAAGGCACCGATGTCTATCTCTCGTTCGTAGATCAATCATCCAGGACGGTCTATCCGGACCTCGATGCTGTCACCGTACGATTGATGTGTTTCAATGCGGATCTGCCCAGCCGCTTGCCGTTCCGTGACCCGCAGGGTGATTTCGAGTTGCCGGGCGGCGGGCCCATCACGCGCATCACGGCCCTCATCAATCCAACACCGGTGCAGCAGCCGCCGCTGGGCAAGCCGCAATTGTGGCGGTTGATCTCGCAGCTTGCGCTCAACTACGTGTCCATTCTGGAGGGTGGCGCCGACGCGTTACGCGAGCTGCTGCGGCTGCACAATTCAGCTAATTCGCTAGCGGGCGAAAAACAGATCTTTGGTATCAGCCAGGTACGAGGCGCGCCTTGTTATGCGCGCATAGCGGGCGAGCACGGCATCACGTTTGCGCGCGGGCACCGCATTGAAATCGACTTCGATGAGGATCAGTTTGTGGGCGGTAGCCTGTACCTGCTGGCCAGTGTGCTCGAGCGTTTTCTGGGTATGAGCGTCTCACTCAACAGCTTCTCTGTGCTGGAAGCGCGCAGTCTGAAACGGAAAGAGCCGATCAAGGCATGGCCACCGAGGGCGGGCTTCAAGGCGTTGTTATAGAGGATCCTGCCGGTGGGCAGCCGGCGAACCGCGCAACTCAACGGGATTTAACCGAAGTCGAGGATGCGCTGCGCGCCATTCCATCTGCCTTCGATTTCTTCCAGGCCGTGCGCCTGCTCGAGCAGCTTCGGCCCGAGCGCGCGGCACCCGGCCACTTCGCGCATCCGGCTAGCGAGGTCGTGCGCTTCTCGGTCAATCCATCCATAGCCTTCCCGCCCGCCGAGATACACTCGCTCGATCTGCCTGCGCAGGGTCCCGCCCAGATGCGGGTCAACTTCTTTGGCCTGACCGGACCACAAGGCGTCCTGCCTTATGATTACACGTTGCTGGTGGCGGAACGGCTACGCGCTCGGGATAGCGCCCTGGGCGCATTCCTCGACCTGTTCCATCATCGCATGTTGTCACTCTTCTATCGCGCGTGGGAACGGAATCGCTTCACGATAAGCTACGAGAAGGGCCGCGATGACCGCTTCTCCGATCACCTGCTGGACCTGGTGGGCCAGGGCCTGGACGCGGAGCGGCGGCAGGTCGTTTCCCGTGAGATCCTGCCCTTCTACGTCGGTTTGTTGGGACCACACGCGCGCAGCGCCGTAGCGCTCGAGCAACTGGTGCAAGACCTGTTCGCTGTGCCCGCCCAAGTCGAGCAATTCGTGGGCGGCTGGTACCCGCTCAACGAATTGGACCAGTGCGCACTTGGTGAAGAGATCGACGCATCATCGCAGCTCGGTTTGGGCGCGGTTGCAGGTGATGAGATCTGGGACCAGCAGACGCGCGTGCGCCTGCGGCTCGGTCCGCTACAGCGCGACCGATACAATGACTTCCTGCCCAATGGCAGTGAGCACGCGCTGCTGCGTTGGGTGGTCCGCTTCTTCAGCCGCGACGCGTTCGACTTCGAATTGCAGTTGGTGCTGGATCGTAAACACGTGCCCGGCTGCGTGCTGGCCGATGATGAAGCAATGCCGCAGCCGTTGGGCTGGTCGACCTGGATCTGTACAGAACCACGCGCGCAGGACGCAGATGATACGGTGGTTCGGCTTTAAAAACTGAAAGGATTTGCTGCCATGAACGTCAATCTTCGATCGCTGATCGCCAAGCTGAACTCGCAGGCGCGCGGAGCTGTGGAAGGCGCCGCCGGCTTATGCCTGGGCCGAACGCACTACGATGTCGAGATCGAGCATTACCTGCTCAAACTACTCGACGTGCCGGATAGCGACCTGACCTTTGTTCTCAAGCACTACGGCATTGACCGTTCCCGGTTCGCCCGGGACCTGACCGCCAGCATCGATCGATTGAAGACCGGCAATGCCCGTACGCCAGCACTCAGTCCATCCCTGGTCCGCATGATGACCGGCGCCTGGACGGTTGGCTCGGTCGATTTCGGCGCGGGCAAGATTCGCAGCGGCCATACTATCCTGGCCCTCGCGCTGGATGAAGAGCTGAGCCGGTTGATACGCAGCTCCAGCAAAGAATTCGAGAAAGTTTCGGCCGAAGATCTGCGCAAGAACTTCGATGCCATCCTGGATGCATCCCACGAGGACGATGCACCTGCATACAGCGGTGATGCAGGAGAAGGTGGTACCACTGCACGCGGCGGCGGCAAGACGCCCAACCTCGATCAGTACACGATTGACGTGACCGAGAATGCGCGCAAAGGGAAGCTGGATCCCGTACTGGGACGAGACTTCGAGGTGCGTCAGGTGGTAGACATCCTGACCCGCCGCCGGCAGAACAATCCCATCCTCGTGGGTGAGGCCGGGGTCGGCAAAACGGCCGTAGTGGAAGGCTTTGCCATGCGCATAGTCACTGGCGACGTGCCGACCGTACTGCGCAACGTTACGCTGCGCCGTCTGGACCTTGCGGCGTTGCAGGCAGGTGCGGGCGTAAAGGGCGAGTTCGAGAATCGGCTCAAGGGCTTGATCGAGGAAGTTCGCTCATCGCCAGCGCCCATCATTCTGTTCATCGATGAAGCGCACACCATGATTGGCGCGGGCGGCGCCGCTGGACAGGGCGATGCCGCAAACCTGCTCAAGCCGGCGCTGGCCCGCGGTGAGCTGCGCACCATCGCGGCCACTACGTGGTCAGAGTACAAGAAGTATTTCGAAAAGGATCCCGCGTTGACGCGCCGCTTCCAGCTGGTGAAGGTGGAAGAACCATCCGAGGAAAAGTGTCTGATCATGATGCGCGCCATCGCACCCGCGCTGGAGCGGCATCATAATGTGCGCATTCTGGACGATGGCATTCAGGCCGCGGTTCGGCTTTCCCACCGGTATTTGCCCGACCGCCAGCTGCCCGACAAAGCGGTCAGCGTGCTGGACACAGCGTGCGCCCGCCTCGCGTTGGGCCAGAACGCGACGCCCGCAACCATCGAAGGTGCGCAGCGGCGCATCGACGACCTGGCCGTTCAGCAGCGTGTGCTCGAACGGGAATCGGCACTCGGCATCGATCATGTCGAACGCTTGCAAAAGATCGCGCAGCAGCGCGCGGAGACGGAAGCGGAACTGGTAACGCTAAAGCAGCGCTGGGAGCAGGAGAGTGAATTGGTTACCAGGATCCGCGCCTTGCGCGAGCAGATCGAACGCCTGGTCACCGGTGAGCCCGCAGCGCCGCCTGCGGACGGCGATGGCGCCGCATCCAGGGCCGATGTATCCGCTATCCCATCTCTGCGCGCAGAGCTGAAGGAGCTGACCGCGCAGCTCGAGCTTCTGCAAGGTGAGGATCCACTCATCCCGGTCACCGTCGATGGTGAGTTGGTCGGCCAGGTCATTTCCGGCTGGACCGGCATTCCGGTTGGCAAGATGTTGCGCGACGATCTGGCCATGGCACTCGAAATGGAGAAACACCTCGAGAATCGCATCATCGGGCAGAACCATGCCCTCGAGATCATCAGCCATCGCATCCGCACATCGAAGGCTGGCATCGAGGATCCGCAAAAACCCATTGGCGTCTTCTTGCTGGTCGGCCCCAGCGGTGTTGGTAAAACCGAGACCGCACTCACGCTCTCCGATTTGCTGTATGGTGGTGAGCAGAATCTGATCACCATTGCCATGTCGGAATTCCAGGAGTCACACACGGTGTCCACGCTCAAGGGCGCACCGCCCGGATATGTGGGCTACGGCGAGGGCGGTGTGCTCACGGAAGCCGTGCGGCGGCGGCCTTATTCAGTGGTGCTGCTGGATGAGATCGAGAAGGCGCACCCGGACGTGCTCGAGCTGTTCTTCCAGGTCTTCGACAAAGGTCGCATGGAGGATGGCGAAGGCCGTGAGATCGATTTCAAGAACTGTATCATCATCCTGACTACAAACGCGGGTACCGACACCATCATGAAGTTGACGGCGGACCCGGAGACCATGCCGGACAACGTGGGCCTGGTCAAAGCTCTCAAGCCGGAACTGGACAAGACTTTCAAGCCTGCGTTCCTGGGTCGAACGGTCATCATTCCTTACTTCCCTGTGCGCGATGAAGCCTTGAAGCGCATCATCCGGCTCAAGCTGAGGAAGGTGCAGCGCCGGCTGGCGGACACTCACCGCGTCGAGTTGGCGAGCGATGAGACGGTGATCGAAGCCATTTCGCAACGCTGCACGGAAGTGGAAAGTGGGGCGCGCAACGTCGACAACATCCTGACCAACACGCTGTTACCCGCACTTTCGCGCCTCATGCTGCATTCGCTGGTGGAAGGTAACCGGCCGGCCGTCATCCGCGTGGGCATAGGCACAGACGGCGAGTTCACCTATACGGCGGAAACACCACTCGCCCGGACTGCGCTGCCGGAAGCCGTACCCGTCTAGTTTCGATGGCTTGATCGGTGGCGGTTGGCGCGCTGGCGCCAACC
>JBOHRF010000193.1:0-9344 GCA_050732575.1 Longimicrobiales bacterium | reverse complement strand
GCACTCGGGTTCTCAATGGCGCCCAGCGCCCAGGCAACCGTGCGCCGGATGCGCACATCCGGATCGCGAGCCACATCGGACAGCGCGTCCACCGCCTCCCTGCGCTCCAATTGACCCAGCGCCCAGGCAGCGGCCACGCGCACGCTCACATCGACGTCGCGCAGTCCGTCCCGCGCCGGCTCGTAACTGGATGGCTTGTCGAAATGACCGAGCGCGATCAGCGCGGCTTCCCTGGTTCCCCGATTGCCACTGTTCAGCTCACCGCGCAGCAGCGGGGTCAGGTCAGGGACGCGCGCGCGCCCGATCAGTTGGGCCGCCGTGCGGCGCACGCAGGCATCGGCATGGCTGAGCGCTGTTCGCAACGCAGGCACATGCCGCGCTTCGATGTCCGCGTTGTCCAGCCAGGTGAGTAACGGCTCGCTGGTGGCCGCACTTTGCGGATCGATCAAAACCGAGCCATACCAGGAACCCCAGCGATTGCCCAATGAGCGACCGAGCAAGTGACAGATCGTGGGATCCAGGCCACTCACTCTGTCGAGCAGCGCCCGAACCTGATTGCTGTCCTGCATCTGAATCGTCTCGAGTGCGCGTTGAGATGCGACCGGGTTCAGTGCGCGACCTGCGCGGGCCAACAGCAGCAGTCCGACCCCGGTCGCAAGCACGAACATCCCCCGGAGTGCGAGTCGGTCCGCGCCGACCCGCACTTTCTGTTTGCTATTTGTCATGTTGTTGTTCCGAAGCGTTACCAGCCGTTGGGACGGGGCTGGGGCCGTGGTTGTGGTCTTGGTCTTGGTTGCGGCTGGGGTTGTGGCTGTGGCTCCTGCCAGCGCATACCGCCGCGGCCCAGGGCCTGCGCGGCCGTTCGCCGCACCGCCGGATCCGGATCTTTCAGCATGTCGGCCAGTGTCTCGAACGCGGCATCATCACCAATTGCAGTCAGAGCGCGCAAAGCGCCCAGCTTGACGTACGTATCCGTATCTCTCATAGCGCCACGCAGCGCGGTGACCGCGTTGGGATCCTCGATCTGACCGATCGCCCAGATGGCTTGGCGTCTCACCTGCACGTCCTGATCGGACAGCGCTTCCAGCAACTGGCGCGGCGCCGGACGGGACTCGATCTGTCCCAGCGCCCAGGCGGCCTGACGTCGAACTTCGGGCGAGGCGTCCTTCAGCGCCGCGGCCAGAGCAGGAACTGCAGCTTCATCCTCGATTTGACCCAGCGCCCACGCCGCTTGTTGACGGACACCTGCATCGCGGTCTTCGCGAAGTGCACGTGAAAGCGGACCGACCGCGCTGCTGCTTTGGATCTGCCCCAGTGCCCACACCACCTGGTGCCGTATTTCGACGCTGGCATCGTTCAGCATGCTGACCAGCGGCTCGACCGCTTCTTGTGTCTCGATTTGACCCAGCGCCCATACCGCCTGATGGCGCACCTCTGCGTCCGTGTCTCGTAACGCCTGCGTTAGTGCTGGCACGGCCGAGGCGTCTTCGATTTGGCCCAGGGCCCATATCGCCTGCCGGCGAACCTGCGCGTCAGCGTCACGAAGTAACTGGGTGAGCGCCGGTACCGCCGCGCGATCCTCGATCTGCCCGAGCGCCCAGACCGCCTGCCGGCGAATCTCCAGATCTGTGTCTCGCATGGCGGCCGTGAGTGCCGGCACCGCACGTGCATCCTGGATTTGACCCAGCGCCCATACCGATTGCGCCCGGACCTCGCGATCCGCGTCATTCATCGCATCGAACAGCGCATCGATCGCGTTGGCACTCTCGATCTCACCCAGTGCCCAAACCGCCGTTCGGCGCACTTCCACATCACGGTCGCGGCGCAGCGCTTCACTCAGTGCGGGCACCGCACGCGCATCTTCGATCTGACCCAGCGCCCATGCGGCCGATTTGCGCACCTGCGCATCCGTGTCTTCGCGTAATGCTCTTGATAACGCGGCAACCGCGCGCGGATCTTCCTGCTGACCGAGTGCCTGCACCGCTTCCCGCCGCACAACCACATCGTCATCGGTGAGCGCAGTTGCCAGGGCTGCAATCAAGACATCACTGGCGCGGCGCGGTTGCTGTTGCTCGTCCGCTGAGCTCTTTCCACGCAGCGCGTCTTCGACCTGGTCACCGACCCTCGCATTGCGTAGCGCGTCCTGCGCGACTTTATCGATATCCGCCTCTTTGATGGCTTTCGTCGCAGCCTGGCCAGGCTTGGTGTCCTTGCCGAGGATCGTTTCCGCCAGCTGAGTCGCAAGCTCGCCCAAAAACCCACGCCTTGGAGTCTGGGTTTGTTGTGTGTTTTGCCCATTCAATGAAGCGTCATTCGATCCGTTGCGCGTTTCACTCTTCGTTGCCTTCGACGTGTCGTGCGTCTGCGTGATACCGATGGGTATGTCGTCGTTGCCCTTGGTGTCCGCCGCCGCCGGTGCCAACGCGGCCAACGGGAAGACCACGAGCGCCACCATGCCGGTCAGCAGAACGCCCTGGCTGCGCGTCAGGCCGCTGCGGTTGATGCCCGGTTCCAGGATGGCCAGCAACCGACCTTCGAACGTGTTGCGTTGCGCCATGGGCAGCGCAACAGCAGGCGTGTGCAACCGCCCGATCGTGCGCACCATGTCCAACAAATGATCCGCATACGTCGAGGCACGCATGCCTGCCCGCAGCACCCAGTCATCACACGCGCGCTCGGCTTCCGCCCGCAAACGACCGGCCGTAATCCACACCAGCGGATTGAACCAGTAGAGTGCACACGCCAGGTTCGCGAAAATGTGGGTCAGCGAATCCAGTCGATGAACGTGCGCCAGCTCATGCAGCAGCACGATGCGCCGGCGTTCTTCCGGCCACTCGTCCGCATCTTTGGGCAACAGCACGATGGGATTCAGCACGCCAAACGTCATGGGCGTGGCCGCCCGTTCACTCTTGAGCAGGCGCACCGGATGCCCGAGTCCAACGGCGAACGACATGGTCTCGTTCAGGCTTGCCCACGCCACGGCATCGAGGGGCCGTGCCCGCCGCGTGTACCATGTTGCCACCAGCAACCCAATACCAAAGCGACCCAGCACGATCGCGGTGCCCGCTCCCCAAACTATGACCAGCCAGGGCAGCACTCGCCGTCCCAATCCGGGGGATGCGGCTGGGGTGCGCACGGACTCGCTGGTAGGTGATGCCGGCGATGCGGCCGATGATGTTGTTGCTGCTGGCGGCGTGATCGAACCGCTCGCTTCCGCGCTCGCTGACGGTGCTGACGTCAGTTTGCTCGTTGCATCGCGATGGTTGGGCGTGGGCGTCGTCCCCGACTGCCTCGTGCTCAGCGCAAATGGCAAGGCCGGCAGCACATCAAACTTGGGTACGAACGACGATACCACGGGCAGCCCCAGGATTCCGATCAACCCAAGCTGCCACGCCAGGTGACGCGAGGCCGCGGAACCGCGCCGCAACCAGAGCGCGCCTCCCGCCGCTAGAGCCAGAATCACGGTGCTCTTCAACACCGAATCCAACATCACGTTCAGGAATTCACTTGCCGGGGGCATGCTTACCTTCCCTCTTGCTCCGCCTCGCGAATCTTGGCCGCGAGCCGGTCCAGGTCGTTTGCGGATAACTTCGCCTCATCCAGCTGCACCAACGCCATCACCGCCGCCTCCACCGAGCCGTTGAAGAACGTCCCCAGCAAGTGGTTCAACGCGGCAGCTTTGGCCGTGTCCTGCGGGACGGTCGGCACATAGACGTAACGGGGACCGTCCTGCTTGTGCTTCACTACGCCCTTCTCTTCCAGCACGCGCATCGTGGCCCGCACCGCCGAATAGCTCGGTGGATCCGCGATCCGATCCAGCACCTCGCCCACGGTCGACTCTCCCATCTGGTAGAGCACGTCCATGATCTGGCGCTCTCGTTTGCTCAGCTGCAGTAATTTGGTCATTCCCTTTTCTCCTGACGGCCCTGACCCGCCCGCATCGGCGGTCCTGCTGTTTTTCCAGCATGTGCTGGAATTCTAGCATGGGCTGACCGTTTGTCAAGAGCTTTGTGCGGACCGCCTTTCACTTCCGAGGTTCTGGCCGTTCCACGCATGGGCGGTACGGCCATCGAGGACAGACTCGTCCCCCTGGCCTCGCCGTCATGGCCGGAACGGCCAGAACCTCGGAAGTGAAAGGCGGTCCGTAACAATGGCCCGCTCTGGTCGGTCCAATAGGGCGAACCAATGGAGGATGGGTTGCCGGCGGAACCCGATGAACTGTTGATGCGGCAGGTGTGTGCCGGTGATGGCAGCGCATTCGACGTGCTGTTTCGCCGCCACTGCGCGCGCGTACATGCCCTGTGTGCGCGCATTACGTGTGATCCGTTCGCGGCCGATGATCTGGTACAGGACACATTCATCCGGGTGCTGCGCTTGGGCAAGACGTTCCGGGGTGGCGCGCGTTTCAGCACCTGGCTGTACCGCATAGCACGGAATGTTTGTTTTGACCACCTGAAGCGGGTGCGACGGATCACCACGGTCGACGCGCAGGTGTTTGAATCGAGCTCGGCGGTCGAGAACGATGGGCGACATCGACTTCTGGAGCGTGCCCTGGCCGCGCTGCCGCCTGACCGTCGCGAAGTCATCGTCCTGAGTCGCTTTCACGACCTGCCCTACGAGGAGTTGGCGGAGGTGCTGAATTGTTCGGCAGGCGCGGCGCGTGTGCGCGTGCACAGGGCGTTGTTGGAGTTGAAGCAGATCGTACACCAGCTCGAGGCCAAAGATGAGCGAGTGTCGAACCGCGCGTGAAGCCGTGCTGGATGCGCTGGTGGCGGGTGCACAACCGCCGGCGGAGGTGCAGCGACATCTGCGCGCATGTGTCACGTGCCGCACCGAACAGAACGACGTGTCGCAGCTGTGGCGCGATCTCGGGCGCATCACCGTGCCCGAGCCCGCTCTCCCAGCTGCCCAGGAAATATGGCAATGGGCGCAATCGCAATCTGCACCCGGAAAGGTCCCCATGCGCAAAACGCATCTGATCGCCGCGCTGCTCGCCAGTCTGCTGATGGGCGGCGTAGCCGGCTATGCCGTGCAGCCGCGTGCCCAGCCAGCTCTACCATCGGATGGCATGTTCCTCTTGCTGCTGCATGAAGCACCGCCATCGGGTCCTCGGCCGTACACTGCCGAGCAGCTGAATGCAATCATCGGCGAGTATCGCGATTGGGCGAATACATTGCGCTCTGACGGCCGGTTGATTTCAGCGGAGAAGTTGCGGGATGATGCGGGCCGGTGGCTGGCACCCGAAGGTGCAACCGCACCCGTCGTTAGTGCAGACGTGGTGTCTGGCTACTTCGTGATTCGCGCGCGCGATTATGAAGAGGCACTCACGCTGGCGCGCCACAGCCCCCACCTCAAGTACGGCGGCACCATTGAAGTGCGCGCCATCGAAAGCACAACCCCATGAAGTCCGCCTCAGGACCGGGACCCGGTGTGGCATGCGGGAGGCGATCGGCCCGGCCGGCACCCCTATCGCGCGTCGCCCTCGCCCTCGCTTTCGCTCTCGCCCCTGCGCTCGCAAGCGCGCAGCATCTGCCGAAACTGCTTCCCGACCAGGAAGAGATTGTGCTGGCCCGCAGCGCTGCGCCCCTGGAGTTGAGTGGCGCCGCCGCGATTTACGTACTGCGGCGAGGTGGTCACGTGAAAGTCGTGGAGGGCACGAATGGCGCGGCCTGCATGGTATCGCGCGATCATCCGGAGAGTCTGTATCCGATCTGTTTCGATCCGGAGGCTGCACGCACGATCCTGCCGGTTGAGCTGGAGGAGCAACGGATGCGCGAGCGTGGGCTGCCTGAGGACTCCGTCAGCGCGCGCATCGATGCCGGCTTTCGTCAGGGTCAATTCTCGCCACCGCGCTCGCTGGCTATTGCCTACATGATGTCACGCCAGCAGGTCCTCTACGCGGGCGCGAATGGGCGGCGCGTTGGAGCGTGGTTCCCGCATCTCATGTATTACGCTCCCTACATGACGCGCGAAAAAATGGCCAACAGCGGGTTGCCAAATGGTGACATGACGCTGGCTCAGGAGGGCCGTGCGACCGCGCACTTCGTGGTAATGACGCGCGATTGGGCAGCGGCGCCGCCCGCAGCACCGGCGCCCCATCCGTCCCTGAGTCTGCAACCTGGATGGGCGTGTCCTGGCGACACCGTGATCCTGCGTTTTGGCAACGAAGCCACACCCATGTTGGCGCGCACCACCGAAGAGGTCCGCCGCACGCGACCGGACGGCAGCGTTGCGGTCGACACATTGTCCGTGCACGCACTCGAAATGGTGCACGAGCTTCGACGTCCCAGTGCATCGTGTGCGGGCCGCCTTTCGCTCACCAGCATGGCCATTCCGCCGGCCCGAGCCAGCGATCGCATCAAACCGCGTTCCGTAACCAATCACGGGGCGCAGCCTGTATTGATCACCCACCGCGGCATCACGGTACGACTGGCGCCCGGCGAGAGCACGGACCGCTTCAATGGTCTGCCCTTCAGCGGCGATTGGGGCGTAATCGTGGAGACGGGCGACTACAATTCGTTTTGCCCGGTGCCTGCAAACGCACCTGCTGGCGGAGCGGGTCCACCCATCGACATTCGGATTGTGACTAACTGCCCGCCCCGAGCACGCTAGCAGCTGGAGTGGCCTTGGCCCCCTGAGTAACACTGTGTGTCCGCCTTGCGCGGGTGCGCTGCCCGGTCTCATCATCGAGGGGCTTCACTCCATTTTCGAGCCAATTCCTTCCCTGCCCACTTGGGAGCGCATCATGAACACTGCACGCTCGGTCCGCCTGGTGGTTCACGGCACTGCGATCGCCCTGATTCTGGGTGCGCACGCGGTCACCCTGAGCGCCCAGCAAACAACCACGCGTCCTGTTGCGCGCCTGGTCGCGGAGCCCAATCGCCTGGTGATGAAGGCCGGTGAAACGCTGCCCTTCAAGGTCACGGCGTATGATGCACAGGGTAACGAGATCGCGGACGCATCGGTACGCGTCGGTGGGCCGCGCCGCGCGGTGTCCGTCACCGACGGTCAGATCCTGGCGCGCGAAGCCGGGACGTTCACGGTTACTGCCACGGCGCCGGGCGCGGGCAACGCTCCGATCACGCTGGAAATCCCGGTCATTGTTACCTGGCCCGCACTCAGCAAGCTGGAAATCCTGCCCGATCCAGGCCGGCTCTATGCCGGTGTCACGTTAGGGCACAAGGCGGCCGGTCAGCACGCGGACGAGACACCCAGGAAGGGCCTGGTTGCCACCTGGCGCAGCTCCGCGCCGGCCATCGCGACCGTGGACAAATTCGGGACCGTGACCGCACGTCAGCCGGGCGCGGTTACCATTAGCGCGGAAGCCGAAGGTGTCACCGCGCAGAAGCGCTACACCATCGTGCCCAGCCCGGTCAACAGCATTGAAATGGGTATCAAAGAAACCACCGTTTGGACGGGCGATGTAATCCACCTGAACGCGATACCTAAGCGCGCCGGCGGAGCCGTCGTGGCCGACGCTCCCATCACCTGGAGCTTCACCTACATCCCCGATGACACGCTGTTTGCGCCCGGTGGTGCTGGCATCATTGAAGACGGCTTGTTCGCCGCCAACCAGCCTGGTCGCTACACACTTCTGGCCCAGGTCGGCAATGCCACGGCGCGCTCGGTTGTAGAAGTGAAGACCCGCGATGTCAAGCGCCGCATTACGGTCGCCGGTCGCGGTCAGATCACCAACTCGCATACTTCGGATTTGTGGCCCTGGACCGGCAAAGACGGTCGCGACTACGTGTTGGTCGGCACCTGGGGCGCCGATGGCTACGGCATCGTGTTCGACATTACCGATCTGAACAACCCGGTCAAAACCGATTCCATCAAGGTCGATGCGCGCACCATCAACGACGTCACGGTTTCACCCGATGGCCGTTATGGCGTGCTCTCTCGTGAAGGCGCATCCAACCGCGTGAACGGCGTAGTCATCCTTGACCTGGCCAATCCCGCGCACCCCAAAGTCGCGTCCACGTTCAGTCAGGAGCTGACGGGCGGCGTACACAATGTCTTCGCGACCAATGACTACTTGTTCGCCGTATCGGGCGGTCAGAAGTACGTGATCATCGATGTGAAGGACATCTACAATCCCAAGTATGTCAGTGAATACCGGCATCCCAACGCCCGCCTGCATGATCTGTGGGTGAATGACGGTATCGCCTATTCGGCGCAGGGTGGTGTGGGCACGATCGTCGTCGATGTGGGCAATGGCAAATACGGCGGCTCCATCGAGAAGCCCAAGCTGATTACCGTGTTCCCGGTCAACAGCGGCCACGAGATCTTCCCGTATTTCCAGAAGAAGACGGGCAAGGTTTACCTCTTCATTGGCGATGAGGAAATGAATCGCGCCGGCCGCGTCTGGGAGGGCACCAACTATCGCGCCACCATGTCGGAAGGCGGCGGCATTGCCCAGACCTCGGGCGGCTACACCAAGATCGTGGACTTCACGGACCCCTTGAAACCGCGCTTCGTGGCCCGTTACCACCTGGAGGACTACGGCTCGCACGACATCATCGTGGAGGATGACATCCTCTACCAGGCCTACTACGATGGCGGTGTTCGACTGGTCGATGTCTCGGGAGAGCTGCTGGGCAACCTGGCCGATCAGAAGCGCGAGATCGCCGTGTTCAAGCCGTACGATCCCAAAGGCTTCACCGCCAACGCGCCGTTCGTCATGAACGCCATGCCCTGGAAAGGACACGTGCTGTTCACCGACTTCAACTCGGGACTGTGGACGGCCAAGCTTCAGCCCAAAGTGGTGTTCTGATCACACGAAGGATGTTACTCCCCCTCACCCTCGGTGAGGGGGAATGACATCCTCCGTTTGCAAATGATCCGCCTGCTCCCTTCAGACCGTCGCGCATGAACTCGCCCGGCCTCGAGCCCACCCCATCCGCTGTGGTCGCTCGCACGCGCCGTTGGACCGCGCTTTGTTTCGCGCTCCTTCTGATTCTACTCCTGATCAGCAAGCTCGAGTCGAATTCATCCGATGTCCTGCGCTGGACCGATGTGTTGTATTGGGCACTGTTGTCTTCGCCGTACGCCCTTGTCCTCTTGCTGCTCCGTCCCGGCGCGGGATTCGCCGCCGGTGCTGCACTCAGCCTGAATGCCGCGACGCTCGTGTTGTTCACGTTTTTCAGCATCATGCCACTTTATTATGGTATACCGTTGTTCCTGGTCGCCGTGTTGGAATCTACGTGGCCGGGCAGCGTCGTGTGTATGCCTTTGATGACGAGCTGCGGCTCAAATGGATGAAGGATCTGTCGCCGATTCATCCCGATCTCGGGTTCGGACTGGCGCTGCTGCACGCCGACGCCGAGGGCGTTGTGGCTGGCAGA